>NZ_JAHNZV010000080.1 GCF_022267535.1 Psychromonas antarctica | reverse complement strand
CTCGCATTTAGACTCATAGACTTAATCATTTCTAGTTACCTCATCTTAAAAGAATCACAACTAGTGTTATTTTAGATGAGGCAACGACATATTAGTAGTATGAATTTTAGTGAGTCAATGCGATCGGTCAAGTTAGTTGACGTCTAATACATGATGCGAACCATCTATTTGAACAAGCTCCCCTAGACATTCCCTGCGGTATCTAGGCTGATAGATTTTTGGCTTAGGCTTTGCTCGAGATTTCCAGATCCCTTCATCAATCATCCAGTGGCGTAAGGTTTCGGATGACAGCTTGATATTATGCTTTTCTAACAATTTTTCATTGGCGAAAGTAGGTCCAAAATCGGCATATTTATCTTTGATAATGTTTAAGGTTTTCCGTTTAAATTCTGGTGAGAATCTGCGATTACTTGGCTGTCCTCTACGTAATGAAACTAAGCCTGAAGCGCCATCACTCCGATATTTATTTACTAACCGTTGGACTTGTCTTCGCGTTAAGTTAAGCAACTTTGATGCATTGATTTGTGTTACTCGTTTTTCACAAACATCGCGAATAACATCAACGCGATTTAATTCTTTTTGGCTCATAGAAAGTAGCATGACACGTTGCTCTGGATACGGTTAGTAATGGGAACTAACCATACCAGAATGTGACATCTCTAAATTGGGGAAATGTGACATTACTATATTGCACTTACAGGATAGACAGTAAAATATGCACAAAATGACTGTTATGTTAAGTAGCGGATTTTTATTACATAAATAACTGCTTCATCATCAAATTAAGACAAATGTTTTAAAAACAGCAGTTAACCAATCGATATCCACCTTAAAATAGCGATGGAAAAAAATTTTTTTTAAATGATGTTTTTGAGCATAAAACGCTTTTCACCTTTAGTACTCTTTTCAAGCCTAAATAGCCAAATGAAGAAAATTATAGTCAAATGAAGAAAATTTCGTTTTTGCGATAAAAGGTAACATATTTTTTGCTTTTGTAAGGCGTATGGGATCGATTGCGCCTTACCTTTCTAACTCGCAAAGGGTCGGATAGACGACACCTGTTACTAGGTGTCGTCCTCCTAAGAACCGTACGTGCAACTTTCACTGCATACGGCTCAAGCCTCCGCTAAGGCGTATTATGTTACCCACCAACCTTTTTCTGGTTGATTTTGCAATGCACATCTGAAGCTTTAATACTTTTGCTCAATGAGTTTCCAGTTAATGGATTGCCATTGAGTGCAGTAAGAAGAGGCACTAACTTCATTTGAAGTCATCATTTGCGTTTCTTCTTAAATAAAGTTCTTCAAATCATCTTGCAACGGGAGACCAGCTGGAAGTGGGCTCACTTTCGTGTCAGACATTCGTCTGTATCTGTATTATTACAATACAGCATTGGCTTTCTCCAGCCTCCTTTACCTGCACCACTATCGGCTTTCTTTGCAGACAGCTTTCCCTAATGGGAGTAATACAGGCTTACCGTGTTCCGCATGGAACGCAATGTCAGGTTAAATGCCCACTCTAATGCGAAGGGATTTTCGATCACGAAAGAGTATATGCCAACCTCTTTCCTACCCTCGTTGCCTGTTTGGCCACAACGTATTAACCACTTCCGCTGCCTCTCGCATTACGCATCTTACATGGGTTCACTTTCATTCATCATACTGACTCCCTAGCACTTACCCGACTTGTGGTTATCAGGAGGAACGTCTTCTCACGATTCTTTTCCCGTCCAATGGACTTTGTTACATTGTCAGACTCGCTACTTTATTCAGAGTCCTAGAGGCATCTGGCGATACAGATGGTTCACTCTTATCGCGGTGAACAGCGTTACATACGACTTCACGTCGCACGGCACGTAGCGAGATAGAAAATGTTGTTGGTTCACTTTAAATTACTTAACAAAATCACTCAGCTACAACAGTTAGTAAAACATCTCCAGTGTTAATAAGTTCTAAAATTCAAATTGTTGCTGTCACATTTCTAAATGTTTCAATTGTAATTTTATTTTCCTCTGTGATATGGTTTATTCACTTATCTTTAAGAGTCTATGCCGATGAAAATCTAATACCTGTTATCCATTTTTACACACATTTTTTGGATTTACAGGGTTAGTAGGTGTAGCTTTGTCATTGCTTATCTCAAGTATTGTATTTATACAACTTATCGTTCTTAGCATTATTGTTATTTTGGCTACGCCTAATGTCCCTGCTATACAGGAGGCACATTATGCCGTTACTACAAGCAAATCATTTATCTTATCAATTCACCAATGGCGAAACCCTATTTAGTGGTGTGTCATGCAATTTAACTGCACGTCGCGTAGGACTTATTGGCCGTAATGGCGCAGGAAAATCTGTGCTGGCATCTATTTTAGCAAAGCAATGTCAGCCTAGTGAAGGCTATGTGGTGTTAAACGCTAAAACGCAAAGTTTTTCGCAGGTACCATCGAAGCTTATTTCAAGCGATCTTACTGTCGTACAATATTTGCAATTTGAAGACGTCTTAGAAGCGTTAAAAAAAGTTGAGTCAGGAAGCTGCGAAGTTAAATGGTTTGATATTATCGGTGACCGTTGGCAATTAGCTAGTGAGCTGTTTGCGCTATTTACTGAACTCGGGCTAGCTAATGATTTATCTTTGTACTGTCGTGAACTCAGCGGTGGGCAGTTATCTCGTTTACAGTTATGGAAACTATTTCAATCTGACGCTGAGTTACTAATATTGGATGAACCGTCTAATCATTTAGACAGTGAAGCCAAAGAATGGTTAGCTAAGAAAATGTCCCAATTTAGTGGACATATTCTGTTGATTAGCCATGATCGATTTTTTCTGCGTCAAATGGATCAAATATGGGAATTATCTTCATTGGGACTCCATCAATACGGTGGTAATTATGAACTCTATATTATGCAGAAGTCTCTACAACAGGGAGCTATAGTGCGCCAACTAAACACTGTTCAGCGTGATCAAAAAAATCTCGAACAACAAACACAACTTAACCGTGAAAAAGCTGATAAACGTGCTGCGCAAGGTAACAAGATTCGCAAGCAAGGTGGACAACCCAAAATATTGCTTAACGCTATGCGTAGCCGTGCAACTGAAAGTGCTTCTAGCCGTGTAAAAAATGAGAAAGGCCGCAGTGAACTGCTATTGCAAAAAAAATACCTGTTACATAAGCGACATGAACAATTAAAAGAACAGAAACTCTATCTGCAGCAAGGAAGTACACGTAAAACCTCATTAGTTTATGCGTTAGATTGCGTGTTACCTTATGGCTCTAATCAGCCAATTAGCTTTGAGTGCTCACCTGCGAGTAAATTGCATTTGCAAGGTAGTAATGGTAGTGGGAAATCGACTTTACTAAAAGTTTTGCTAGGCGAGCAAAGTCAAAAACATGGAGAAGTTAGAATAAATACTCCACTCTACTATTTGGATCAGCACTTTTCGTTGCTAAACAGTAATCTTTCTTTGTTAGATAACCTGTTGTATTTCTGTAACAGATTACAGGAAAGTGATGCACGTACATTGTTAGCAGGGATAGGTTTTCGCCGCGATAATGTTTATCGATCTGCATCTCATTTAAGTGGTGGGGAGAAGATGAAACTCGCTATGTTAGTCGTTAGTCATCAACCAGATAAGCCACTGTTGCTACTCGATGAACCTGATAACCATCTCGATTTGAACTCTAAACAGATCCTAGCGACTGCTTTAAATTGCTTTGAAGGAGCATTTATATTGGTCAGTCATGATGAAGAGTTCGTAGCACAGTGCGCAGTAACCGAAGTATTAGCTATAACAACTTAGATAAAAAGGTTTAAGTAAAAATTTTTGACTATTCAGCCTATTTCGCTTGTTACTTAATTGAGGGCTAACGTGGAAATTTTGAAGTTAAGCTTAATTCATACATAGCGAGGGCTATAGGGTTATCTCTTTCAAGGAATGGCCCATTTATTCTGAAACAGCTAACAGTCGTTGAATGCGGGCACATAAACGGCGGTTGCTATTTTTTGTTAAAAAACGCAAATAATACCAACCAACGTGCTTATAAACAACAGAAGTTATGGAAGAATTACAAGGTGGTAGAAAAGGCTTAATTTATCGTTTAGATGATAAAGTATATCGCCCGAGTGGGTTTTGGTCTGAATCCATTCATAAATTATTCAAACACCTACAAGCTGAGCAGTTTGACTCCACCCCGAAATCATTTGGTTTCGATAGTAATGGTAATGATATCCTGTTGTATGTTTCAGGGGATGTTTACAACTACCCTCTAGTTGGTCCTATCTCTTCGATGGAAGCACTATGTTCTCCTTCTATACTTTTACGTGAGTATCATGATGCCACAGTATCATTTGTACAAGATGAACAATATTGTTATTTGAGGTGGCTTTTACCTTCAAGAGAACCACAAGAAGTTATCTGTCTCGGTGATTATGCTCCGTACAATGTAGCATTAAACGGAAATATAGTTGTTGGTATCTTTGATTTTGATACTGCACATCCAGCCCCAAGGATTTGGGATGTGGCTTATGCTGTTTATTGTTGGGCGCCATTTAAAACTAATCCATATGATTTGTTAGGTGATTTAGCGCAGCGATCAATTCGTGCAAAGCAATTCTGTGATTCGTACGGTTAATCACATGAGGATCGAGTTCAGTTAGTTGATGTCATTATATCCAGGGTACAATCATTGATTAATTTTATGTTTGATGAAGCGGAAAAAGGGAATGAAGCATTTATTGCTAACATTAATGCCGACCATCATTTAGCTTATATTACAGATATTGAGTATTTAAAACGTAATAAACAACAAATCATTGAAAATTTATCGTAGATAATGTGTGCATAACAAACAAGGATAGGTGTCGCGAAGCCGACACCTTATCTGGGTGTTGAACAAGCCCGAACGAGGTTCTTTACTTTATATAGTAAATAGTGGAATTGGTTTTCGGTTGGGTCAATGGGTCAACTTTTTTAAAGGCGAGTCTCGCTAAGATACAATTGATACATCAATTATATCAGTACGTTATATTTTAAATGTTGAGTGCCATATCACCTCGCTGTCTTGTTAATCTTTCATTTGTGTCAATGAATTGTTTAAGTTCATGCGTTTTCACACATTATCTTGTCAGTCGATGCATACCCATAAAATGCATTTCATGATGACAGCATGGGCAAATACAAATAGCACGCTTACGTTTTATTGGCGTGGTCACTGTGCTCACATCGTTCCCCAATATCTGCAATATTTGTAGCCGTAGTTGCTTGGCATTGCCTCTTAAAAAACCATAATCTCTCACTCGTTGCAGTCCTTTTGGTAACACGTGTTCCAAGATTAACCATAAGAATTCGAGCACCGGTAAGGTACGCATTTTAATGAGATTAGTGGTGCTTTCTTTATATCTAAATGTCACCTTGTCATCGGTGATGTTAATGATGTCTTTGTCGGGCAATACGCCACGGTGCAGATAACGCGATAAGTATTTAAACGCAGAGGCACCAAATCCGACCTGACGACAATCAACAAACCACTTTTTAGGTATGTCAGCGGGCATGGTTAACTCTTTGCTGTGATTAATCGCATCAATCACCCTTGCTCGCCATACTTTAGCGAGTGCAAATTCATTAAACAGATATCTCTTATCGCTTTTGTGCCACTGTTTTTTGGTGGTATCGTAACGTCCGCAGGGCACAATGATATGAACATGCGGGTGGCATTCTCGTCGGCGATTATGCGTGTGTAAAACACTGGTAAATCCTAAGTTGCCTTTATTCTCCTTTGTTGCAAAGTCTTTTAATATGCCCGCAGTCACTTGTAGCATCAATTGATACAGCGCTTTGGGATGTTGGCGAGCCAGCCCCCTCAATTGATAGGGCAAGGTAAAGGTCACCATAAAATAGTGCACAGGTAATAGTTTACTAGTCTGTTTAGCTAACCAGTTTGAGGTGGTTTGATGCAAACATTGCGGACAACTTCGGTTCCCGCAGGATGCGGGGAGTTGTTGGTCATGCTGACAATGACCACAATGCCATTGGGTTGTTCGATTTGCATCGGTTTTACAGTGCAACATATCGGTGATAGCGCGACGAATATCTTGATTCAACCAACCACTATATTGTTGTTCTAGTTGCTCATGGTAGCGTTCAAGTAATGCGATAAATTGGCTCATAACGTCTCCCATTGAATCGGTAATTTATCGGTTAAGGCGTTAAGCGCGAGTACATTATCTTTTTGTTTAATGCGAGTTAGTTGTGTGTATTTGGCCGTGGTATTGAGACTGTTATGGCCTAATAGTATTTGCAGTGAGCGTAAATCCATTCCTTGCTCTAAGAGTTGAGTTGCAAAACAATGGCGGAGAGAATGTGGGCTAATGTTCTTTTTAATGCCTAACTCAGTGATGACTTTTTTGAGTGCTTTTTGAACGCTGCCTTTATCCATAGGCGTACACTGCATCGATGCTTGCTTGGTTTGCCCGAAACGAGGAAATAACAGCAGAGGATGACGGTGTGTTTTCCAGTAACAACGTAAAGCCTGTAAAGTGCGTTTGGGAAGAGGGACTAACCGGTCTTTGCCTCCTTTGTCTTCTCGGATATGAACTTGCATCGTTTCGCCATCAATGTCGTTAACCGTTAAATGAAGTGCCTCACCTAAGCGTAATCCCATACTGTACAGTACAAGGAAAAACACTTGATAACGTAAAGCACGAGTCGGACTAATTAACTGTCCAATCTGCTTGTTGGTGATGAAATCTGGGATATGTTTTACTTGTGGCGGTTTGACAATATTAAGCCAGCCTTGGTTAAGGTATCAGGTGATTGGTCGAAGAATTGAGTTATTCTACGCACCGCCCGCGAGTAGGTATCAATGGTGGCGGGTCGCATGCCTTGAAGTGTTAGGTTAGTCAAATGTTGTTGATATAAAAGGTTAAAGTGTTGTTGCCCTGAAGTGTTCATGGCTTATACTCCTATTATTCATCACAGAAATGTGACGAGAATATAAGTATGAACGTTTTTGGACTTTTGTTTTTCTGCCGCTAGCGGCTTCGTTCAACAACAAGAATAAGGTGCCACGTGCTTCTTTCTAAGTCGTATATGGGGGCTAGTTTTCTAACTCGTAAAGGGGCACAAAACGATGTATGGACTCCACCAACTCTAGCAATTAGTCTAGAGTTACGGTAACTAATAAGGAGACCATACTATGTTGAAATCTAATATTATCGGAATCGATCTAGCTAAGAATATTCTTCAAATTTGCCAAATCAGTAAATATGGTGAATTAATTAGTAATAAAGCGGTGAATCGACAAAAGTTAAAAGAGCTATTGGCTAAAGTAAAACCAGCCGTTGTTGCTATCGAAGGCTGTGGCAGTAGCCATTACTGGGGGGAGGTATGCAGAGCAATTTGGCCATGATGTTCGTATTATCAGCCCTAAAAAAGTAAAAGGGTTCCTCGAAGGTCATAAAACCGATGCTAATGATGCATTAGCCATTGCGAACGCATCATTACAAATAGGGCTAAAATACAGTAAACCTAAAAACGAAGAGCAACAATCTCTGCAAACGTTAGAAACCAGCCGTCTTTTTTTTTCACGAAATATCACTTCATTAGGTAACCATATTCGAGCAATGTTATATGAATATGGGATAACAAGTGCTCAAGGCTTATTAGGGCTAAGAACCGCAGTACAAAAAACACTGGATGAGCCAACCCTAATTCCAGCGTGCTTAATTACTACTTTGCATCAGCTGTGGGAACAATACCTCAATCTAAAAGTCGAATTTACTAAATTAGAAAAAGTAAAAAATGCATTAGTTCGGCAATTAACACCCTCTAAAAACCTTATGGCATTAGAAGGTGTAGCAGAAGTTTGTTCAGGCATGCTTTATTCGACCATTGGCAATGGTAAACAATTTAAAAATGGTCGCCAAGCTGCAGCCTTCGTCGGTGTAACACCGAAACAACATAGCTCAGGAGGTAAAACGGTGATGACAGGTATTATCAAGCATGGTGGTGTTAAGGAATTAAGGTGCGCGTTATACCAAGGTGCACTTGCCTATATTTCCAGGTTACCGGATGAACCTAAGACAGTAAAACAAGCCTGGCTGATTCAACTGAGAGAACGATTAGGTATCAAGAGAACCTGCATCGCGTTAGCAAATAAAACAGTCAGAACGGCTTGGGCAATGTTGAGATATGAAACGAAATATCAGCAACAATTATTAGTAATCGAATAGGTAAATATAAAGACAATTTAATTCAGAAAACCAAAAATAAAATGAATAGCTTTACCCAATTTTACAACAATGATGCAGCATAAACGGTAAGACCAACCTATTAAAACCTGTCTAGGGCGGAAGTCATAACAGACTGTCAAAGCGAAGAGGATAATAGGTGCGCAAACATCTAAGGCTAGAGGGTAGCTCTCTCAATAAAAAGCCGTATATACGCACGCATCTTATAAGTTTACCTGATTAGCCATAAAGCTCCGCCATCGCATCACAATACATAGACTATAATTTAACCAATCTATTGTTTTTAGTGGAGTCATGTTATGTCTATCAATAAAATTCAATTTCAAGAAGGCTATAGTATTTTCGAATTATTCGATAACTACGGTACTGATGAACAATGTCGGCAGGCATTATTTGATTGGAAATATAGGGATGGTTTTGTTTGTTCTGAATGTGGATCTAAGGGGTTTTGTAAACTAAAAAAACGTAAATTATATCAATGTAACTGCTGCCATCATCAAACTTCAGCTACTTCTGGGACTATTTTTGATAGCACTAAGTTACCGTTAAATAAGTGGTTTTTCGCTATACATTTTATTACGCAAATGAAAACGGGTATTTCTTCGCTAGAATTAAAAAGACAATTAAAAGTATCGTATAAAACAGCATGGAGTATGAAGCAAAAAATAATTCAAGTGATGAAAGAACGTGATGATAGTAAACCCTTGTCTGGGATTATACAGTTAGATGATGTGTATTGGGGTGGTGAACTAAGGGGAGGATCTAGGGGAAGAGGCTCAGAAAATAAGACTCCGTTTGTTGCTGCGGTATCAATCAGTGAAGATGGTCATCCAATGGCAATGAATTTTAATGTCGTTAAAGGTTTTACTTCTAAAGAAATAGAGCGATGGTCGATGGCACATATTGAGCCTGGTAGTGTCGTGTACTCAGATGGATTAAATTGTTTTCCCGCGGTAAAAAAAGCTGGGTGCGAACATATTCCATATGTTACAGGTGGCGGTGCTGAAAGTGTTGAAAAACCCGAGTTCATTTGGGTTAATACCATGATTGGTAACGTTAAAAATTCACTAGCTGGTAGTTGTCATTCTATTAATCATAAGCATTTACCTCGTTACCTTGCCGAGTTTTGTTACCGTTTTAATAGACGCTTTAATTTAAGAGATATGCTGCCTCGTTTTTTGTTCGTAGCTATGAAACCCCCACCGATGCCGAAGAGGCTTTTAACAATGGCGGAGCTTTATGGCTAATCAGGTAAGTTTATGTCAATTTACAGTTGTAAAACAGGTGGAGTCCATATACGCCCTAGGAAATTTTCTGTTAGAAACAAAAAATCCTCCATTTCAGGTTATCTCAAAGTTGTTAATCCAACAAAGGTAGCCTCCAAGTTGAGCATATAACTATTGTTATGCTAAATACAGAAATACGACTAACGAGGCTGTAGAATTTCACTTTTTTAAAGAAAAACTCTACTTTCACTAATTTGTGTTCCTTTTAAAAACAATGATTTACAAATAGATATTTTCCATTAATTTATAAAAATTGAATTATTTTACAACCTCAACTCTGCAAACACCGCCATCGTTCGGTACGGTCGAGAATATTAGTTCGCAAAGGTTGCGCCTAATACATCAAGTCTCTGTTTGGAACGCCTTGCATAAGCACTACTAGAATGTTGTTCGACCACATATAGATAACTATGAACTGCCTCTTCATTTCGCCCTAGACCTTCCAATGCCTGGCCTCGTAAATAGTGGAGTTTTGCAGTATTTTCTTGCGATAGATCACCGAAGGACTCTGCAATATTAATATTATCTAAGGCTTCGGTATAACTATTAACATTTAAAGAATTTTGGGCTTCAAAAATAGCGCCACTCTGCAACATATTAGTGCAACTAATTAGTAGGAAGCTCATAGCTAACATTAGAATTATTTTCATTATACTTGCTCTCATTTTAGGTATTAATGGAATCTTATTATTTCAGATCTGGGGTTGTATTCTTTGGTAGAAATCTTTGCTTTAAAAAAATCAACCGATAAATCCAGTAGGCGGCAAGAAGGACAACTAACAATTCCGGAATAGACAAGAGAGGGTTACCGCGCAATGATTCTGGAAACACAATAGATCCAGGGCCGGTAAATAGAGTCGAGACTGCAAAAAACATTGCGCAACACATCCTCCAAACATGCCTTACAACTCTATGATTTCCACGTACACCAACCTTTTTAAGGTTGTTGGCATCAAGCAGCATTGCGATAAATGCTATGGCAGAAAAAAAGAAGTATGCCTCCTTAATATGCGAGCTTTCTGTTTCGCTTGGATTACTGGTTGCGTCAAAACCCAAGATTAGTCCAGCGATGAAAATACCAAGTGCGACCAAAGGCGCAATCTTGTCTAACGTTACAAGTTTGCCTTCAGGATGATAAATAGTGGACCAGGCTGATGTAACTAAATAGGTAATAAAAAACACAAAAAGAATGCCTAACGGAGATATGCTACAGGGTGATAGCCATGTTTCGGCAGAAATAATCGGAACCATTAATATTATTGAGATCATGAACAATCTACCGGCAACTTTGTGTAGAAAGGAACCTTTCCTAAGTAAAAGTGCCATAGCCCCATTAAATACTACCGCGGAGCCAATTAGCATATGCAACGTCATTAAGAACGAAAAGTCCAACATCATTTATCTACCGTCAGGTCATTGAATATTTAATCCTATCATGCTAAAAAGCATTATCAATACACCAAATGTGCCTATAGGATATGCAAATACGTATGAGCTGGAGTTCAATAAAGTTTGACTGGAATCACGCGATGGCTTTCTTAGTAACAGCTGAAGAGGGGTCGTTGTCTGCAGCTGGTCGCGCACTAGGAATTGCACAACCAACAGTGGGGCGTCAAGTTGCGGCTCTAGAGAAAGAGCTAGACGTCATCCTGTTTGATAGAGTTGGCAAACAGCTTATATTGACTAAAGTTGGTCTCGAACTAGTTTATTACGTACAACAGATGTCAGAAGCAGCCTCTCGGGTTTCAATTGCTGTCAGCGGTCAATCGCAGGTGTTGGATGGAGAAGTTTGCATCTCTGCGATCGATTCTATTGCGGCGCTCTGTTTACCACCGATAATTCAGAAGTTACGAGTGTGCTATCCAGGTATTAACATTAAAGTTATTGCTTCTAACGAACTTAGTAATCTTGGTCAGAAAGAAGCGGATATCGCCATTCGAAATATCCAACCAAGCCACCCTGATCTTATCGCAAAAAAAATATGTGATGTAGCGGCACGCCTTTATGGTTCTAAAGAATACCTCGATAGATTAGGGAGGCCTATTACCGTTGCCAAACTTAATACGGCAGAATTTGCAGGATTTGAACGAACCGATAAAGCGATCATACCGCTACGTCATTTTGGCCTAACACTTACGCAAGATAATTTTTCAGTGATTTGTGAAAACCATCTAGTTCAGTGGGAGAATACGAAACAGGGAATAGTGGTTGGAATGATGCTCGAAGCCATTGGCGACAAGGAACCCCTTGTTGAACGAGCACAGCCTGACGTTGATCCAATTGTCTTTCCGATTTGGCTGGTTGCACATAAGCAACTCAAGACCAGCAAGCGTGTTCGAGTAGTATTCGACATGTTATCAGACTCACTAGCTGAGCTATCAGTGGTCGACGGTTCACACAATTAATAGTTTTGATAATCCTAGAAATAGTCTGTGCTGTGGCTGAATAATATTGGTCACTGGTTTGGAGTTTTTAAGTCGCAAAGGGATATTGTCAACTTAACGAAAACTGTACCAATAACAACTAAAAATTTAAAATTAACCTATTGATATATCACTTAAGAAGTGAATCGTATTTCATAAATAAACTTGTTATTTGGGCTTAAGTTGACAGTACCCTCAATGCTCATACTCTGCTTATCCAGAAATAGGGGAGTATCAAAATTCTGGATGTGAATTAGCTAAGATTAAAGCGCGATTTGTAAAGCTCTTGTAGCGTGCCTGAGCGGTCTTTGTAATCAATAATATCCCCTACGATGATATTGGCTGTTAAATCAGCAGGTGTGTTTTTTAGTGAGGACTCCAAAGCTATATTGGCGTTGGTTTCTATAAAAATAGGTAATATCGGTAATCTGTTTTTTACGGCGATAATCTGAGCACCTTCTTTAAATTCAGCCAATGTTTGCTCTGTTTTATTTCGTGTACCTTCTGCAAATACACAGATCGAAAAACCACTTTTAACTTTCTGTTTAACCTCTGTGAAAAAAGGGCACATTGTTTTTGCTTCTCTATCGAGTAGAACTGTGCCTGCATTTCGAGTAAACATGCCAAAGAAAAAGGAATTATAAAGTTCTTTCTTCGCTATCCATAAGCCGTTTATACCACTGTTTTTCAGAGCTATTTCGATAATTAAAGGGTCGATAATACTGCGATGGTTAGAGACGATAAGGTATGGTCCGGCATTGTTTATTTTATCGATGTCTTCAACATTAATACTGATTTTTAAGTATGACAGTAACGTTTCTGCATATTGCAGGCGTATTTTTTTCACATCGTCAGCGCTGTGTTTACCTCTTAATTTAAAACCAAATTTATTGGTTAAATAAAGTGCATAGAGGGCTATTTTAATTCGGTGCAGTTTCAATGAAACTCCGGAAGTTTATTGTCATGATAAAGGCGCATCATAACAACTTAAACAGTAAACCGTTTTTTAATTAAGGGGATTAATGAGATATCACTATATTTCATCTATTTTTGCTGTTTAATCAGCCATTTTCTTGTTGGTTGTTGGTTTTATAGGCTTTGTAAATCTAATTTCAACTTCAGCTTGAAGTTATAAATGTCAATTTTTTTAGCTTATTGACACTAATACCTGAAAAAATATCACTCCAACATGTGTATGATTTTTGAACATGTCTATTATTAATATTGAGTATTACCTCAGCGTTACAACTTTAAATAATATTTGGAGTATTGAGATGCTTAATAAATTAATAAATTAATGAAATATCGAATGATTTGTTTTTATACTAAGCCTGCAGAAGCTTGGATAACATTTTGCTTGGTGGTTAGTTTCATCATTGCTTATCTATTGGTTAATTATTAGACGTCAACTAACTTGTCCGATCGCATTGACTCACTAAAATTCATACTACTAATATGTCGTTGCCTCATCTAAAATAACACTAGTTGTGATTCTTTTAAGATGAGGTAACTAGAAATGATTAAGTCTATGAGTCTAAATGCGAG
>NZ_JAHNZV010000008.1 GCF_022267535.1 Psychromonas antarctica | reverse complement strand
CATAGGTCAGTTGTTTATATGTTTTCATTGTTGCATCTCTTGCCGGAGAAAAAGCGATTAGCATATATTCAGCTGACCGTTTTTTCTACCTATTCAAGTTATGCACTTATTATTTGAATCCAAGCCTCAAATTGTTGATGATAAAACTAGAATTGGTGATTGGGAAATTGATCTTGTTATTGGCAAAGGCCACAGTGGCGCACTGGTCACTATTGTCGAGCGGAAAACCAGCTTTACTGTATCTACACGTGTTGATGACAAGTCAGCAAAAACAGTAACAGCAGCAACCATTGCTTTGTTAAAACCGTTTAAGGAAGTAGTACTAACGATCACCGCAGATAATGGTAAAGAATTTGCCTATCATGAAGAGATGACAGAGAGTTTAAAATGTGATGTTTATTTTGCAGATCCTTATTGTTCGTGGCAACGGGGATTGAATGAAAACACCAATGGCCTACTACGACAATATTGGCCAAAATCAACTGACTTCAAAAAAGTATCGCAATCAGAAGTTCAAGATGTAATAGTAAAGCTCAATGATAGGCCAAGAAAGAAAATAAATTACAAAACACCAGCCAAATTAATGGCTGAATACATGGCAGCTATAGCTGCGTAGCGGTTATGCACTTCAGAGTTGAATCTGCCAGGTATATAAATTCATTCAGCTTGGTAAGTGGAGAGTTTTTTTAGTAATTTAGTTTTATTGTTAGTGCTAGCTTTAATATTCAAATGACTATAGTTACTTTGTTTGTCAACCACTTCACGGTGTTGTATATAAACGGTAAGTGTGGGCTCTGTTTATACCCACACTCAAGCAGAATAGATTAAGCACTAAGCTTGGAAATTAGGGCTTTACCTTGATCTTTAGTCAGTGAAACCATAGTGTTACGAAAATTTAAATTAGACTTAGTAGCATCTTTACAAGCCTTTGCTGTGATTGGTTTGGTAGCTCGAACAAACTGATTAAGTTTTCTTGAGTAACATTGATTCTTTTTACCTTCATGGTCTCGCTTTATTAGTTCTTTGTCTGCTAAGCCATAGCCACAAATACCATTGCCACTCTGGTAAAGAAAAACGATATCATTTTCTTTTAAGTAAGCGATGTTTTCTTTCCAGTGTGCGTAGAATGCTGATGCTTCTTCATTTTCAAGCATAGTGTAATGATCTTCTTCAGAATTATTGTAGTTTGTATTGAGCATGAAATAGCGTGCATCACTGTCCGTTCGTTCGGAGTTTTCAATTTCAGGCGATTCATTTTGAGCTCTAGTCACTGAAAGTTGTTTTTCAAGTTCTTCAATTCCACCATTAATAAAAGTTGTTATTAAATCTGAGCGTGTTTTATCTAGTGCTGAAGCTAATTCATCAATAAGGTTCACGGTAATGCTAGGGATACGCACTGAAAGTAACTGCGAATCAGAGGGGGTATTAATGAGGTTCTTAATATGGGTTGTGAGTGACATGGTAATATCTCCTGTATGTCATTTTGTAATACGCGTGTTTCGTATTACAAAATGTATTACATGCCTTTCCGTATGTCAAATTGTATTACAGTTTTTTTCTGTATTCTTTAAAAAGAACATGTATGTGATCAAATAGTAATGAAAATCATTGTCTGCTCGAGAAGGATTAGCCACCAACAACCTTCAATCCCCTTAAGCCCGCTATCGAAATGTTACCAGTCGAAGCATTTTCAATATGCTCACTCCACCAGCACATTAGAACGCGTCTGCGATCTATATATTCAGCCCTGTTGTAGGCTCTTCGTACTTCATTCTTATCGATATGTGCTAACGCGGCCTCGATCACATCAGGATCAAACCCTTCTTCATTTAAGGTAGTACTTGCTAGCGCTCTCAAGCCATGTGAAACAAGCTGTCCTTCGAACCCCATTCTTTTTATCGCCATATTAGCTGTTTGGCTATTGGCGTGTGTTCTGGGATCTCTATGACCAGGGAACAAGAACTCTCGATGTCCACTGATTGGTTTAAGCACGTTGAGAAGCGCTAGGCTTTGAGGCGTTAAGGGGATGGTGTGAGATCGCTTCATTTTCATTTTTTCAGCTGGAATAACCCAAATATTTTTATCTAAATCTATTTCTTCCCATCGGGCTGTTACGGCTTCGATAGGGCGGGTCATTGTATGCAGTTGCCATTCAATCAGGCATCGAGTTAACCTGGTTATATTGGCGCTGTGGAGCCCTTGCATTAGCTCAGGTAGTCGGCTTGGTTCAAGGGTAGCCATATTAGTTTTTTTAGGGGCAGGGAATAGCTTAGTTATATCTGCAAGGTAATTGACTTCAATGAGTCCTGATGCGATAGCAATGCGCATTATCTCATTAATTATTCGACATAAGCGTTTAACCGTTTCTAGACTTCCTTTGTTTTTTACAGGTTCAAGAATATCAATAATCAGTTTTGGTTTTATCGAATGGATTGGCACGTTTTGCAATGACGGTAAAATGTGTTTTGTTAGTGACTGATAAGCTTTTTCTGCTGTCTCTGGTTTTACTTGTTGTTTCTTTAAATCGAGCCACTTTACAGCAAGCACACCAAAGGTATTTTCAAATGCTTCTTTTTGCTGTTGCAGTGCTTCGTCTTTATATATTTTGGGATCTATTTTTTGGGCGAGCAATTCTCTGGCATTTTTTCGTTTATCTCTTGCTTGAGCAATTGATACATCTGGATACTTTCCAAAGCTAAGATTTGTTCTCTTTTTACTGATCGGATGAGTGTACTTGAAAATCCAAATCCGCGATCCATTTGTGCCTACTCGCAGTTGCAGGCCATCACCATCGGATAATGTGTACTCTTTTTCCTTTGGTTTAGCTTGTTTTACCTGAGTATTATTTAAAGGAGTTACTGTTTTTGCCATGATGTACCACCAAAAATTGAGATGATTTGCCGTTGGTACATCTGATGGTACATTAAAACGTGGTTGTTACAAGATATTGATAGATGTTAGTAGACGCTAAATGACTGTTTAAGCGTTGGTATTGCTGGGCTGGTGGACTTCTGTGGACGTTATAAGAAGAAAAAGTGGTGGCCCCTCCCCGACTTGAACGGGGGACCTGACGATTATGAGTCGTATGCTCTAACCAACTGAGCTAAGGGGCCAAATTTTTGTATCCGCGAAGCTTTAATCTAAAGGCTAAGAGGGTAAATTTGAAGTGCGATTATATAAGCTGTGTATTTCCCTGTCTAGCATATCTAGCGCGTTTGCTTATTAATTCTACGTTGTTTGTTGATTATCTTGGCTATTCATCACTATTTAAGAAAAACCCTGCATCTGCAGGGTTTTTCTCCGATCATTAATCGCCTTTATTCGTCAAGGAAGCTGCGTAATTGTTCGCTGCGACTTGGGTGACGAAGTTTACGTAGTGCTTTCGCTTCGATTTGACGAATACGTTCACGTGTTACGTCAAACTGTTTGCCAACTTCTTCGAGTGTATGATCGGTATTCATATCAATACCAAAACGCATGCGTAATACTTTCGCTTCTCGTGCGGTTAAACCTTCTAGTACTTCATTGGTTGCATTTTTAAGGCTTTCACTTGTCGCACAGTCAACGGGCAGTGCAATGGTCGTGTCTTCAATGAAATCACCAAGATGCGAATCTTCATCATCACCAATCGGTGTTTCCATTGAGATGGGCTCTTTCGCAATTTTAAGCACTTTACGGACTTTATCTTCCGGCATCATCATGCGCTCTGCTAGCTCTTCGGGCTGAGGTTCACGACCCATTTCCTGTAACATTTGACGTGATATACGATTAAGTTTATTAATCGTTTCAATCATATGTACTGGAATACGAATTGTTCGAGCTTGGTCTGCAATTGAGCGAGTAATGGCTTGACGGATCCACCATGTTGCATAAGTTGAGAATTTGTAACCACGACGGTACTCAAATTTATCAACGGCTTTCATTAGGCCGATATTACCTTCTTGAATTAAATCTAAGAATTGTAAACCACGGTTGGTATATTTTTTGGCGATAGAGATAACCAGACGTAGGTTCGCTTCTACCATCTCTTTTTTAGCACGACGAGCTTTCGCTTCGCCAATGCTCATATTGCGAGTTATTTCTTTCAGGTTGCTGATAGTTAACGTACTTTGTTCTTCAACAGCAAGCATCTTTCGGATACAACGGGTTAGATCTTCATCAAACTCACTAATGCGTTTGCCGTAATCGGTTCCACTTGTAAGAATTGCGTCTAGCCATGTTCTATTTGTTTCATTACCTTTGAAAAGTGCAATAAACTCTTTCTTAGGCATTTTGTTTTGCTCTACGCAAATCTTTAAAGCTAATCTTTCTTGCACTCGAACCGCATTCATTGAAGAGCGGATTGCTTTAACTATACGATCAAACTGTTTTGGGATTAGTTTAAACTGTTTAAAAAAGTCTGCTTGTTCAGTAATTGCTGTGCGTGTGTCTTTATGAGCGCGGCCATTTTTTATGATCGAATCGACGACAATTTGATTAAGTCTGCGCAGTTCAGTAAATTTTTCAGCTGCCTCTATAGGACAGGGGCCCTTAGGTCCTTCTTCTTCATCTTCGTCGTCGTCGCTATCGTCATCGTCAGATTTATCTTCATCTTTTAATTGGGTTTCTGTCAATTCAGAACCAATATGTGTCGCGCTGACGGCCTGCGTTAGTTCATCATTCGGATCCACAAAACCACTGATTAAATCAGTTAACTTTATCTCTTCGGCTTCATAACTGTCCCATCGATCTAGCAATCCGGTGATGGTTTCTGGATACTCCGAGACTGCGTTCTGTACTTCGTTGATACCTTCTTCAATACGTTTAGCGATAACAATTTCGCCTTCACGTGTTAGTAGTTCAACGGTGCCCATTTCACGCATATACATACGTACAGGATCCGTTGTACGACCAATTTCTGATTCAACGGTTGCTAATACCTGTGCTGCGGCTTCAACCGCGTCTTCATCGGGTGAATCACTGTCATCACCACCGAGCATCATATCGTCATCATCAGGTGCTGTTTCTACAACACGGATACCCATATCGCCAATCATTTGCACAATATCTTCAATTTGTTCAGATTCAACAATATCTTGTGGCAGATGGTCATTAACTTCTGCGTAGGTTAAAAAACCTTTTTCTTTACCTTTGATAATAAGTTCTTTGAGCTGTGACTGAGGTGTGTGAGCCATAGATACCGTCCAAAATAAATTGCGAATTAGGGATGTCATTGAAAAAAATACGAGCGCCAAATTATACGCTTATATTGTAACTCTTTCCAGTTTCATTAATTTTGTTTTTGTTCACGCAGAAGAGAAAAAAGTTGCAGCGTCTCTTCACTGCTTAAAATTCTTCCTGCGCGTTCTTTCTGTTTTAAAAATTCAATTTTGTTGCTGATATGTAAATTAAGGAAATTTTCTAATATATCTAGAAATACAGCCTCATACTTTTCTTCATTAACATCATTTTGCCATGCAGCTAACTTGGTTAGCTGTTTATATTCAGGTCGTTCTCGCCAATGTTCAAGTAACACCCCTGTGTTGATATTGGGGGTGATACGACAAATTTCAAGTAATGAATTCAATAAAGTGATGCCGGGTAAGTTGAGCTCTTTAAATTCAGGGAACTCAGGCAAACCATAAGCGATACTCGGATGCTGCAATAACAGTGAAACAGCCAAACGCATCGGCGTTACTTTTTGTTTTTTGTTTTTTTGTTCTATTTTTTTTGCATCGGGTAACAGTTTCTTTAAGCCATCTTCATCAACACCCAATAAAATAATTAAACGTTCTTTCATCATCTGCCTAAAAACGCTTTCCGGCAATTTGCTGATTAGTGGTATCGCCAATTGTGCAAGTTTTGCTTTGTTGTCGCGATTACCCATGTCTACTTGTGATAATAGGTGCTGAAAAAGAAAGTCCGATAGAGGCTGTGCTTGTTCAATTAATAACTCAAAGTCTTGTTTCCCTACTTTTTGTACTAGGCTATCTGGATCTTCTCCGTCCGCCAGGAACATAAATCGTAGCGTGCGGCCGTCTTGTATGTAGGGAAGCGCATTTTCTAATGCTCTCCAAGCGGCATCTCTACCCGCTTTATCACCATCAAAACAGCAAACAACTTCGCTGCTATGGCGAAATAGAATGTGGATATGATCTGCTGTTGTACTGGTCCCTAAAGATGCGACTGCATAATCGATATCAAATTGTGCAAGTGCAACAACATCCATGTACCCCTCAACGACTAGAATTCGAGGAATCTCTTTATAGGCTTGTTTGACCTGATATAAGCCGTACAGTTCTTTGCCTTTATGGAAAAGAGGGGTCTCTGGCGAATTAAGGTACTTCGGCTCTTCATTGGCCAACACCCGTCCACCGAAACCAATCACTCGACCTCGACGATCGTAAATCGGGAACATAAGACGATCGCGGAAACGATCATAACTGCCACTTTTTTCTTTGGCAATTAACATGCCTGTATCGATTAGCTGTTTTTCTAATTCAGCAGAAATAGCAAAGCGTTTACGCAATTCATCCCAGCCATCGGGAGCATAACCTATTTTAAAGCGTTTAACGGTTTCTCCCGATAGACCTCGACCTTTAAGGTAATTGATCACTTGCTGGCTGTTTTTATGCTGACGTAGTTGCTGCTGATAGAAAATGGTAATATCAGCCATTAATTGATAAAGATCTTTCCTATCTACATAGTCGCTCTGCGGCGAATTTCCTGTGCCCGTTTCTTCTCGAGGCACTTCTATCGATAGCTGTTCGGCGAGTGTCTCAATAGCATCGACAAATTCAATACCATCGTATTCCATAATAAAGGTAAGCACATTGCCGCTAGCGCCACAATTGAAACAGTGATAAAACTGCTTGTCAGCGCTGACTGAAAATGAAGAGTTATTATTACCATTATGAAAAGGGCAGCAAGCACGATAGTCTTTACCCTTTTTCTTTAATTTTACACGGCTATCAATAAAATCGACAATATCGGTGCGCGCGATAAGATCATCAATAAAATTTCGAGGAATGCGTCCAGCCATATATTAAACCATTTATTAAATTAATCCGTCAGCAGTCGGATCAGGAAACAAAAAAGCCCCAAGCTTACAAGTAAGCATGGGGCTTTTTATCTAACGAGAGATTAGTTTAAGCTAAAGCCGCTCTTACAAGCGCGCTGACTTCACCCATATCAGCTCGTCCTTGAGTATCTTTATTCAGTAACCCCATTACCTTGCCCATATCTTTCATTCCGTTTGCACCCGAAGATGTAACGGCCTGTTCGATTAAAGTTTTCACTTCATCTGAGGTCAGCTGTTGTGGGAGAAACTCCTGTAAGATAGCAAGTTCTGTTTTTTCTATATCAGCAAGATCAATTCGCTTCGCTTTTTCAAATTGAGTAATGGAATCTTTACGTTGTTTTACTGATTTAATAACAACAGCCATTACGCCGTCGTCATTTAATTCAATTTTATCATCGATTTCAATTTGCTTGATTGCTGCGAGTAACATACGGATAGTGCCTAAACGGACTTTATCCTTGGCTCGCATCGCGAGTATTTGTTGCTCTTTTAATCTTGCTTTTAAAGACATAAATAACCTTTATTAAATAATTAGTAAAGGCGTACGCGGCGTGCGTTTTCACGAGAAAGTTTTTTCAAGTGACGTTTAACAGCAGCTGCTTTAGCGCGTTTACGTACTGTAGTAGGTTTCTCAAAGTATTCACGTTTACGTGTTTCTGCTAAGATACCTGCTTTTTCGCAAGAGCGTTTAAAACGACGAAGTGCTACGTCAAATGGTTCGTTTTCACGAAGTTTAATTACTGGCATGTGCCTATTACCTTTATGGTTACGGTCGTATATTGACCAGTTCATTTAAAATGGTGCGAGATTTTAATCCTATTTGGGACCGAAAGTAAAGGATTAGTGTGTTAAATCGGATTAAAAAGTGAAAGATCTTAAGATTTTATTTATTGTGTCTGTGTATTCTGCTTATTTGCAATTAAGCAGACAAAAAAAACACTGTTAATAATCAATTTACGTTAAACTAGCGCGTTTTTTAAGTGCATTTTATTATTTATTTTCATAAAGGAACATTTGTCATATGCGTATTTTAGGTATTGAGACTTCATGTGATGAAACAGGCATTGCAATTTATGATGATCAATTAGGGCTGTTATCGCACCAGTTATACAGCCAAGTGGCATTACATGCAGACTACGGTGGTGTCGTTCCTGAGCTTGCTTCGCGTGATCATGTGCGCAAAACTATCCCCTTAATTAAAGAAGCGCTAGCTGCGGCAAACTGCAGCAAGGAAGATATTGATGGCATTGCGTTTACTGCCGGGCCGGGGTTAGTCGGCGCGTTATTAGTTGGTGCGTGTATTGGCCGTAGTTTAGCCTTTGCATGGAATAAACCTGCTGTTGCGGTGCATCATATGGAAGGTCATCTGTTAGCACCGATGCTGGAGGAGAAACGCCCTGAATTTCCTTTTTTGGCTCTATTAGTCTCTGGTGGGCACACGCTAATGGTACAGGTGGATGCGATTGGGGAATACAATGTTTTAGGTGAAAGTATTGATGACGCAGCGGGTGAGGCTTTTGATAAAACAGCAAAATTATTAGGGCTGGATTATCCAGGTGGCCCTCGTTTAGCCAAACTTGCTGAAAATGGGGTCGCTGGACGATTTATTTTTCCAAGGCCGATGACCACTAAACCTGGGCTTGACTTTAGTTTTAGTGGTTTAAAAACATTCGCTGCAAATACCATTCATGCGCAGGGCAATGATGTGCAAACGCAAGCTGATATCGCTTTAGCATTTCAAGATGCCGTAATCGATACGCTCGCTATAAAATGTAAACGAGCGCTAAAGCAAACGGGATTAAAGCGTCTAGTTGTCGCGGGCGGGGTGAGTGCGAATAAATCGCTACGTGAGCAATTGGCGGTATTAATGCAGTCGTTAGGCGGCCAAGTGTTTTACCCGCGTAATGAATTTTGTACGGACAATGGTGCCATGATAGCTTATGCGGGTCTGCAACGCTTAAAGGCAGGGCATTTTGAGGGCTTAGCTGTGCAGGCTAAACCGCGTTGGCCACTGGAACAATTACGTAGTATTAATGACAAGTCTTGATGTTTTTATGGTGTAAAAACAACCTCCCAAGTTGCCCGTAAAATCGACTTAAAAAGTGCTGAAAACAAGTTTAAAAAAAGTGCTTTTATTTACTTGTCCGCTTCTCCTGTTGTTGTAACAAGGCGCTGATTTGTAATCGTTTTGTTACATTGAAAAAGTAGGGGCTCTTCTCTGGTGACGCCGAAAAATAGATTTGTACCAGCGACTGTATTTCTCTTTTTTATGTGATGAACTGTAAGTTACCCGCGATTCTTTCTAGAGCAATCTTTGATGCTGCCAATAGCAGTAGCGAGTTAATATCTTTATTATCGATGGATATATTTAATGATAGAGCTTTCACTTCGGACATTAGTTTAGGTAAGTATCGTAAATTTTTTGATAAAGGCCCGTCTTTTTTATTTGTAGTAAACCAAAATTAAAATCATCGCGTATCTTGTTATCTCTAAAAACAGGGCGGTAGTCATTTCGGTTAACTTCGGTAAATTTATGTTCTTCGACGTAAATAGGCGGAATATGCTTTATAAGCATCATCTGCCTCAGCGAATATTTGAAAATATAGTGATCGCTTAATACAACGTCATAACGTCCTAAAATGAGTAAGTTTACCTGAGTGAGTTGATCACTAATGCCATAAAATCGCTTTTCTTCTTTTACTTTTTTTAACCATTTGGGATAACGCTTCTCAGCTCCTTGAAATGAGACGACAGTCAAGTTGTCTAAATCTTTGGGTTCTTTTATGACGATCTTATTTTTCATTAAAGTAATGAACACGTTATCATAAATAATGGCAGGCTCCGCATAAGCGCCACCAAACGTTGACAAATCTACCCCCATATCCCCCATTACTGCATCTACAGTATTATTTCTAAAGGCTAAGGGGATACGGCCAAGAGGAAAATATAGGGGCTTAAGTACGTGTCCTTTTATGGCCAAAGCGGCAGAAATTATGTCTATTTCAATGCCTTTATTATCTTTCTCGAAAATATAAGGGGGGATATCTAAGCTAAAAGCCATTCGCACGTCATTGGCTTTTGTGATCGTTGTATAAGCACTCAATACGATTAAGAGCAAATATTTATTGCCGATTTCTTTCATATATAAATACATCCCAATATAAATGACTTAAGGCAATTTAGTATATTAGCTGCGTTAGGTGAAAATAGTAAGCACAATTCGATATTCAATGAAGAACGTCGATTTTCTGTGTCGCGGCGCATTATCCTTCAGCCTTTACAGATCCGGGTAAGCTTCATGGCAATCAGCGAAAGCGCCTTGGTTCAAGCGGTGACATGCCCGAATCACTAAAGATTTAGCTAATGAAATTGGTGGCGCGCAGAGGGATTTATGAAGAGGTATTGTTTCTTCAAGCAAGGGTTCGTTGTTATGGTCAATATTATCCTACTTGAGAGTTGTTAAATATTTTTTAACTAAAAAAGGAGCCTTTAAAGTGCTCCTTTTTTGTTTTTTATCCTCTTTTAGCCGCCAATACGTAATAATTTAGCCGCTTCTACCATGTTTTTAAGGGCCGGTATCACTTCCTGCCAGTGCCTTGTCTTTAAACCGCAATCAGGATTAACCCAAAGCTGCTCTGCAGGGATACGTTGTGCGGCTTTTTTCATCAATTGCAGCATCTGCTCAATATTCGGTATATTGGGCGAGTGAATGTCATAAACGCCAGGCCCTATCGCATTGGGATAGTTGAAGGCTTCAAAAACATCCAGTAGTTGCATATCTGAACGCGATGTTTCAATGGTTATTACATCGGCATCCATTGCCGCGATCGCTTCAATAATATCGTTAAATTCGGAATAACACATGTGCGTATGAATTTGAGTTTTATCTTCGACGCCGTTGGCGGTAATGCGAAATGCCTGAATTGCCCAAGCTAAATACTCTGGCCATTTAGATCGATGCAGCGGTAGTTTTTCACGTAATGCAGCCTCATCAATTTGGATAATATTAATACCCGCTTTTTCAAGATCTAATACTTCATCGCGGATCGCCAATGCAATTTGATTGCAGGTTGTCTGTAGCGTTTGATCATCACGCACAAATGACCAGTTGAGGATAGTGACAGGGCCTGTTAGCATACCTTTGACTTGCTTTTCTGTTAATGACTGTGCGTAGCTTGCCCACTCAACTGTCATTGCTCTTGGTCGACAGACATCGCCAAACAATAGCGGCGGTTTCACGCAACGGGAGCCATAAGATTGTACCCAGCCAAATTGTGTAAACGCAAAACCGTCAAGCAGCTCTCCAAAGTATTCAACCATATCATTACGTTCAGCTTCACCATGTACCAATACATCTAAACCAATCTGATGTTGCTCATCGATACAACATTTTATTGATTCTTTCATACTGTTTTTATATTGGACTTCATTGATTTCACCTAAACGTTTTGCCCTACGTGTTGCCCGAATATCATTAGTTTGTGGAAATGATCCTATCGTGGTGGTCGGGTAGTTCGGTAGATTCAAATAGGATTGCTGAAGCGCAGCACGTTGCTTAAAAACCTGCTTACGTTTGCCCAAACTCGCGTTAATAGCCGCTACTCGCGATTGCACTTTTGGATTGCTCACTCGGGTGCTATTGCGGCGATTTTGCAGCGCCAGCCTGTTTTCCTCTAGCGGCGCGATTACGCTTGTAATTCCATTGTTTAAGGCGGTGCCTAGTAGACTTAACTCTTGTAGTTTTTGCGTGGCAAAAGCGAGCCATGATTTAATTTCTGGATCAAGCTTGTGCTCGCTCTGAAGATCAACTGGCACATGTAATAGTGATGAGCTCGGCGCTATCCATAAGCGCTGCTGCAATTTATGATGAATCGGTGTTAACCATTCTAAGATCCCGTTAAGATCGCTTTTCCATATATTGCAACCATTGATCACGCCCAGTGACAGTACCTTATCTTCACTTAAATAAGTGATTGCAGGTTCAACTTCATGACGCGCGTTAATCGCATCAAGATGGAGCCCGGCAACAGGTAGTTCACAGGCGAGCTGCAGATTATCCTTAAGCTCCCCAAAGTAAGTGGTTAATAACAGTTTGAGGTTCGACTGTTGCAGTCTTTGGTAAGCGATTTGCAATGCGTTTTGCCATTGGTTATTTATTTCCAATACTAAAATTGGTTCATCAATTTGTAACCATTCAATGCCTTTTTCTGCCAGTAAAGCAAAAAGCTCGACGTAAATTTCGAGTAGGTCTGGCAGCAGCTCTAATTTATTGCTGTTATCTTTCTCTTTACCCAGCCATAGATAAGTTACCGGGCCAATAATCACAGGTTTTATATTTTCATTGATTTTTTGCAATTCTTCAATCTGTTTAAGAAGATCGTTTGCATTTAAAGAGAAGGTCGTTTGCTGGGTAAATTCAGGCACGATGTAATGATAATTAGTATTAAACCATTTAGTCATTTCACCGGCTTGTGTTTCCCCCGTTTCATGATTAACGGCCGAGCAACAGCTGCTCTTTTGTGAGCGCCCTCTCGCGACACGGAAATAGTTGCCAAGGCGATTATCTTCGCCACTCTGCTTTGCCCTTGTGGGAATGTTACCCACTAAAAAACTTGTATCAAGTACTTGATCATAGAGTGAGAAATCACCGACAGTGTGTAGATTCAAGGAAAAATCTTGTTGCTCAATCCAGTTGCTCTGTCGCAACTCTGCCGCGGTGGCTTGTAATTGATCTTCTGTTATTTCACCCGCCCAAAATTTTTCTTGAGCGAATTTTAGTTGACGTTTATTGCCAATGCGTGGAAATCCTAAGTGATGTAGTTGTGCCATTTTTTGTCTCTTATGTTTGCTGTTGAAGTTGAACTTCATTATGGGTACTATCGATCATGAAAAATAATGATGATTTACTCTTAATCCATGAGGTTTGTTCATAATGATAGAGCCGTCCCACCTTAAAATAATGATCGCCTTGGATGAAAAAGGAACATTAACGCAGGCTGCTGATTCGCTCTGTTTAACGCAATCGGCGTTGTCTCATCAAATTCGCTACTTAGAGAAAAAACTCAATGTGAAGCTCTGGCAGCGCTGTGGCCGGCGGTTACGCTTAACCCCCGCAGGTGAACTGTTATTAAAAACGGCTAAAAAAGTGATGCCGGCGTTAACTCAGACAGAGCTAGCTTTAATGGCGATGGGTGAAGGAGTGCAGGGGGTATTGCGGATCGGTGTTGAGTGTTTTCCCTGTAATGAATGGCTGACCCAAGTGGTTGCTCATTCTCTACAGGCTCAGGCGAATATTGATATTGATATTATGAGACAGTTTAACTTTTCTGGTATTGAAGGCTTGGTAAATCACCATGTGGATTTATTGGTCACACCCGATACGATTGAGCACAAATTATTAGCGTACTTTGCTCTGTTCGATTATGAGCAGGTGTTGGTTGTTTCTAATCTGCACCCGTTAGCAAAACAAACACAGGTTTCTGCTGCACAATTACAACATGAGGTGTTATTTACTTTCCCTATTGAAAAACAGCGTTTAGATATTTATCAACAGTTTTTATGGCCTGAAAATGTGCAGCCAAAGGGACATAAACAGATAGAGTCACTCGCTATTATGTTACAGATGGTCGAATATCAACGCGGCGTTTGTGTACTGCCAGAATGGTTAGCGGATAGTTCGAGTGAGCAATACCAAGTCAAAAAAGTACGTTTGGGGCAACAGGGGATATATAAAACTTTATACGCGATGATTAGAAAGCAGGATCAGCATATCCCGTATATTAGTAAGTTTATTGAGATTGGTCAGGCAAGTGCCCAAACTTCCTTGGTAAATGGTGAGTCGCTTTATTGATTTTAGCAAACGTTTCTAAATCCTTAAGTGATAACGGTTTGGAAAAATAATAACCTTGAAAAATATCACAACCCGATTTTTTTAATATTTCAACTTGCTCTTTGTGCTCAACACCTTCGGCTAAAACTAACAGACCTAAGTTTTTACCCATGCTGATAATGCTTTTTACCATCGCTCTGTCATTACTATTATCGGCAATATTATCAACAAAGCTCTTATCTATTTTTAACTCATCAATCGGCAGTTTTTTAAGCATGCTTAAGGACGAGTAACCCGTTCCAAAATCATCTAATGATAGCGAAATGTAATTATCTTTCATCTTATAAAAAGTAGGCAGCAGATCATCTAAACTTTCAATGAATAAGCTCTCAGTTATCTCAATGGTAATAGCGATTTGTCCCCCAGTATATTTTTTACATGCATCCATTAGTTTTTCAATAAAATCTATTTGTACAAATTGACGGACAGAAACATTGATAGATAACTTAAATTGCAATGCCTCGCGTGCCTGTAAACTGGCTATTTCTTGCATGGCTTTATGCATAATATACAAGCCTAGTTTGGGCATTAGCCCTATTTCTTCAGCAATAGGAATAAATAGATCCGGTGGAATATTGCCCAGCTTCTTGTTATTCCAACGCACTAACGCTTCTACACCAAAGAGTGCTTGATTTCTATCTAATTGTGGCTGGTAAACCAAGCTTATCTCATCATTGATAATCGCATGATGTAACGCCTGCTCTATCTCTATATTGTGTATTAATTGATGATGGACGCTTTTGGAAAAAAACAGGCATTGGTTTTTCTGCTTTTTCGCCATAAACATGCTGCTATCGGCGTAACTAAGGAGGCTTTCGATATTGCTTGCATCATCGGGAAAGCAGGCAATGCCGATTGAGGCGCGAATTCTAAACACATCTTGCTTAATTAAATAAGGGAGTGAGATGCTTTTCAGCAAAAATGTTGCGTAGGCCGAAATTTCAGCTTTATTATTCGATTCTACAAAAATAACAAATTCATCCCCACTGTAGCGTGTAGCAAGGCCCTTATGGTGAGCTAAGCTTTGGGTAAGGCGCTTGGCGACTTCGATTAAAATGAGGTCGCCGTAACTATGGCCAAAAGTATCGTTAATATTTTTAAAGTGATCTAAATCTAAATAAAGTAAGGCCAGCGGTTTCTCTGTAGTGCATTGTAACTGGCGAAAGTATTTTTTCATCACGGTGCTATTAGCGAGTCCGGTTAATGCATCATGCTCGGCTTTATAGGTGAGTTCATTTAGTTTGCTTTTTTCGATTTTAGCAATCCAACGGAAAAAGCTAAAAATAATAAGTATGAATAGCAGGTAAAAAACAACCGCGAAAAAGATATGCTGGGAGAGTTTCTGTAGCACCAATTGGTAGGGTATTTCCGCCGAGATCCACAAACGAAAACGCTTGTTGTAGGTAATAGTATACAACAAACCAGTTGTGCCTGAAGCGCTAATATCTTGTATGAAAGGTGTTGAATCGGTTGTGGTGTTGGTATTTAAGCGGGTCTTTAATTGCGATAGGCGTTGGTTAAATATTTTTTTGTTTGGTAGTGGCTTATTGTAATAATTTGCGTATTGCTGCGTTGTTAAATTATTGCGAAAAATGCGTAATGCGCCGTTATTTAATGTCGCTTGGATAGTGTTTTTATGATGGTTTTCTTGGAACCAGCGTTGATGAAGCTCCGCTAAATCGATTCCGGTTGATATCACTGCGACAGTATTACCGCGATCATCAACAATCTTTGTGCGCATCGGTAGAACCCACTTATTGAGGTCAAGTATAAAATAAGCTTTACCAATCACCATGCCATTAGTGTCGAGACTCTCTTGGAACCATTGTTGAGTGTTGCTGTTTTCTAATAGGTTAGGCAGTGAAGGATTTAATGCGGAAAGCATTAGTTCCCCTTCTTTAGAGAAGATAGCTATATCGAGTAAAAGTGGCTTTAATGCGAGTACTCTTGCAAACGTTTCGCGGGTATTCTTGGGGTTCTGCATATATTCATTAGCGATCAGGTCATTGAGAATTTCGTGCTCTGTGAATAATGAATTAAGGTGACGATGATAAATTTTGGTTAGATATAATTGCTCGCTTTTGACTTCGTTTAATATCTCTTTATTTTTTATATGTATATCAGTGGCTAATAAAACACCACCGAGAAAGACCAGGAAATAAAATAGTAACCAAATATTTTGTTTTAAATGAAGCATAGTAAAACTGATGACCTACATAATAGCGGCAGAGAATTGCTGACTCGCAGGATAATTGAAATATTGTATAAAATCTTGCTTGATGCCTCATATCGTCTCCATTTAACTCTTTTTGTTTGAAATTTAAGCATAATGCGACTTAATAAATTGGCGTTTTTGATTCATTTTCAAAAAAGTTACAGAAAATGATATAAATCAACCCTCACCCCCATTGGAAAAAGGTAAATTACCCCCCATTATAATCTAAGTAACGAAATATTCGTCTATAATGCTGCTGGTAAGATGAATGCAATGTAATAATGTTGTTATTAAAGCAGCCTGATAGCTAAGCTTGAATCGATATTCAGGCAGTAAACTCATAATTATATCGTTTTAAAATCCAAAGAGAGGACACATCATGTCAGTAAAAAAAATGGTTGATTTAGATTTAGCCGGCAAACGCGTATTTATCCGTCAAGATCTTAATGTGCCAATTAAAGAGGGCAAAGTTACATCTGATGCTCGTATTCGCGCTTCTATCCCAACAATCAAATTGGCGTTAGAAAAAGGCGCTAAAGTGATGATCACATCTCATTTAGGTCGTCCCGTTGAAGGTGGTAGTGCACAAGAAAATGCGCCATTTACTCTACAACCTGTTGTTGATTACTTAAACGAAGCATTAGGTGTACCTGTTCGCTTAGCAACTGATTACTTAAATGGCCTAGATGTAAATGAAGGCGAAGTAGTCGTACTTGAAAACGTACGCTTTAACAAAGGTGAGAAAAAAGACGAAGAAGTATTAAGCAAACAGCTTGCTGCACTTTGTGATGTTTATGTTATGGATGCATTTGGTACTGCACACAGAGCACAAGCATCTACGCACGGTATTGCTAAATTTGCGGCTGTAGCTTGTGCCGGTCCACTGCTTGCAGCTGAACTTGAAGCGCTAGGTAAAGCAATGGATAACCCTGCTCGCCCTCTCGTTGCCATTGTTGGTGGATCTAAAGTATCGACTAAGCTTACCGTACTTGAATCACTTTCTAAAATCGCAGATCAACTTGTTGTTGGTGGCGGTATTGCAAATACCTTTATTGCGGCACAAGGTCACAATGTAGGTAAATCATTATATGAAGCAGATTTAGTTGAAACAGCTAAAAGATTAATGGTTGAGTGTGCAATTCCAGTGGCAACTGATGTTGCTTGTGCAAAAGTTTTTGATGAAAATGCCGAAGCGGTAATTAAAAACGTTGCTGATGTTCAGGATGACGACATGATCTTCGATTTAGGTCCTGATTCAACTAAAGTACTTGCAGACATTATTAAAAGTGCAAAAACCATTCTCTGGAATGGCCCTGTTGGCGTATTCGAATTCAAAAACTTCGAAGCCGGTACTGCAGGTATCGCGAAAGCAATCGCTGAATCTGATGGTTTCTCTGTAGCAGGTGGTGGTGATACATTGGCAGCTATCGATAAGTTTGATATCGCTGCAGATGTTTCTTACATCTCTACCGGTGGTGGTGCTTTCCTTGAGTTTGTTGAAGGTAAAGTATTACCCGCAGTGGCAATGTTAGAGTCACGCGCAAACAGTTAAGCAAATAATAAAAGCGAGATCTATTCTCGCTTTTATTAGATTTTTATTCGTGTGTTTTTTACCGCCTTATTATGGTATGTTATGCGCGAAATTTAGCAGTATTTAATTTAACTAAATAGGATTATCCTCATGACTAAGATTTTAGACGTTGTAAAACCTGGTGTTATCACTGGTGATGACTTACAAAAAGTATTTGCAGTTGCAAAAGAAAATAAATTTGCACTTCCTGCGGTAAACGTTATTGGCAGCGATTCAATCAATGCAGTACTTGAAGCAGCCGCTAAAGTTAAAGCTCCAGTTGTTATTCAGTTCTCTAACGGCGGCGCTGTATTTAACGCGGGTAAAGGTCTTAAACTTGAAGGTCAAGAAGCGGCTATTCTTGGCGCGGTTTCTGGTGCTAAACACGTTCACGCAATGGCAGCAGCTTACGGTGTTCCAGTTATTCTTCATACTGACCACGCAGCTAAAAAATTGCTTCCTTGGATCGACGGACTACTAACTGCAAGTGAAGCTCACTTTGCAGAAACTGGTAAACCGCTTTTCTCTTCACACATGCTTGATCTTTCTGAAGAGCCTCTAGAAGAAAATATCGCAACTTGTGCTAAATACCTAGCGCGTATGGCTAAAATGGATATGACGCTTGAGATTGAACTAGGTTGTACTGGTGGTGAAGAAGACGGTGTTGATAACTCTGATATGGATGATTCATTACTTTATACTCAACCATCTGAAGTTGATTATGCATACACTGAACTTTCTAAAATTAGCCCACGTTTCACTATCGCAGCTTCTTTTGGTAACGTACACGGTGTTTACAAACCAGGTAACGTTAAACTAACGCCAACTATTTTACGTGATTCACAAGCATTTGTTTCTGAGAAACACGCTATTCCAGCTAACAGCTTAAACTTCGTATTCCACGGTGGTTCTGGTTCATCTGAAGCTGAAATTCAAGAGTCTATCGGTTACGGTGTTATCAAAATGAACATCGATACAGATACGCAGTGGGCATGTTGGGATGGTGTTCGTGGTTATGATGCTAAAAACCATGATTTCTTACAAGGTCAAATCGGTAACCCAACGGGTGCAGATGCGCCTAACAAGAAATACTACGATCCACGTGCATGGTTACGTGCTGGTCAAGAGTCTATGGTTGCACGTCTTGAGAAAGCATTCTCAGATCTTAACGCAATTGACGTATTATAATTTAATTAATCTGCATCGTTGCAGGTAGCTTAAATTATTGGGCCAGCTTAATTGCTGGCTTTTTTTTGCCTGTAGGAAAGTGATATTTGTTATTTGAACTATGCTCTGCCATAGGTTAATTGATTCTATTTAGAGGACTTTTTATGCATTATTTCCAATATTTACTGATTGCTGCAATATCCACTTTTTCTGTTTTTAGTTTTGCCGACGCACTTCCTAGTGCGCCTCATATTTTAGTCTCAGGGAGCGCTGAACTTGAGATAAAACCGGACCAAGTGATTATTCAATTTAAAGCTTCTGCCATAGCGAGCAAAGGCGCTCTTGCCAAAGATCGGGTTGATTATCAAGTATCGAGTGTACTAGCTAATCTGAAAAAAGCAGGGTTTAACACGGAAATATTGCAACGAGCGGATCTTTATACAAGAGCCGAATATGACTATCAAAAAGATAAACGTACTTTAATTGGAATTCGGGCAACACGTAACCTCACCTATTTATTAACGGATATTAATAAAGTAAATCAGTTTTTAGATGCCGTACTGGCCGCTAATATTGATGCCATTGATACGTTACAATATGGGCTACAATCGCCTGAGCAGTGGCAGGCTAAAGTACGTCAAATGGCTGTTGAAGATTCAATGGGAAAAGGCGCAGCCTTGGCGTTGGCTTATCAGGCTAAATTAGGGGAAATATACTCGATTGATTATCAATATTCTTATTCGCGCCCTTCAATGATGCGATCCATGAAAGAGGAGATGGCTTCGAATACCTATCTGGTGAACAGCATCAAAATCAGTGATCGCGTGCAGGCAGTGTTTTTATTAATTCCCTAGCATAATGTGTTAGTAGCTTTATTGCTAAACTACTTTTACTTTTCTTATTGAAAAACATTAAGTTACTTTGTTGCGGCTTAAATAAAACGACAAGATGGCTTAGGAAAGGCTGCATAATTTTTTCATTAAAACTGCTCTCTACACTCAAATAAGTGCTTAATTTTTCCGGTGTGATATGGATGGTTAAGTAATTGTTTCCAGCAATGGCGTTTAACGAGTAGCCTTTTGGTGTAAAGGTAAATTGGTCTATTAACATTGGCGGGAAAAATTTAAGCACCGCGAGTTGCGTTATAATCTCGTTTGTTGAGGTTGCTCCCGCTTGCAATCTATCTGCAAAAGAACCTGATAAACCGTGTAGCATTAACAGTTGTTTGCTGTATCTTTCTTCTGTTTCTAGCTCGCCAAAGAAAAACAAATCTCCCTGATATTCCCCTTGCCAATGCTGTGTACTCCCCTGTAAATGGGTATATAATTGCCTATAATCTTGCATAAAGTTACTTTTTTGTAATTCGGGACGAGCGGGTTGGTGGCGATGGAAAAGTAAGGATTGAATTTGTTCTTTATTGACATTCTTTTGAAAAAACTGAGCCGCTTTAAGCAGATGGGTATTGCCACAGGTAATTAAAAGGAGCTTGTTTTTCCAAATAAATAAACTCGATTCTGATAATAAATAAGCGCGAATAGAGGGGGTTTCTATTTTTGACAAGATACAAGCACCAGCTTGTGCGACCATGTTTCCCCAAAATCGATCTGAAAATTGTAATAGGTTGTTTTCTTTAAGTATGATCTCTAAGCGTTTTTCGCTGCCTTCATAAAACATTTAACTTACGTCCTGTTTTTTTAGCCGCATTGATTCCTGACTGTTTAAATGGATAACAACAATCATTCTATAAAAAACCTGGCTGAGCAACAGACAAGTAAAATTATCTGTTGTGAATATTTTTTTACTTTTTCTTGCATCAAAAACCTAAAGATAAAAATGAGGTGTGCAGTTTACCCTAATATTTGTCAGGACTCACACAGCGTAAAAATTTAAGATAAAAAGCGCTTTTAAAATTGGCTAAACGGAATGTGAGGGGATAAGTATCTTGTTATTGCAAACAAGTATTAATAGCGGTTTATTATCAGAGATGTACTCGCTGTAATTAAAATGTTTATAACTGCGATGCAGTTGCCTGCATCGCTAATATAGTGGTTAACTTGGTGTGTTTATCGCTTGTATGGTGTCTGCTGAGAGTGTCTCGTCAAACTCTGTTGCTGCTAGTGGGCCGTTTGCTTTTTCTTGTGCATAACAAGCCGCCGCAGTAAATATAACATCGGTTGAGCTATTTAAAGCGGTTTCAGCCGAATCTTGAACAACTCCGATAATAAAGCCAATCGCTACAACTTGCATTGCCACTTCATTGGGTAGACCGAATAAGCTACACGCCAGAGGGATCAATAATAGTGAGCCACCGGCAACACCCGACGCCCCACAGGCAGAAATCGCGGCAACAACACTTAATAAAATAGCAGTGGCAATATCATACTCAATACCGAGTGTATTTACAGCCGCTAGCGTTAGCACGGTAATAGTGATTGCTGCGCCAGCCATATTAATAGTTGCACCGAGTGGAATGGAAACAGAATAAGTGTCTTTATGAAGGTTTAATTTTTCACATAATTCCATATTTACCGGGATATTCGCGGCAGAGCTGCGGGTAAAGAATGCTGTTACACCTGACTCACGTAAACATTGCAATACTAACGGGTAAGGATTGCTCTTAGTTTTCATATACACGATGGCAGGATTCACCACTAAAGCGATAAAAATCATACAGCCCAATAATACGGCTAACAAATGAGAGTAGCCTAGGAGTGCAGAGAAACCTGTTTGTGCAAAGGTCGTAGCTACTAAACCAAAGATACCCAGTGGAGCAAAACGGATCACTAAATGAACAATTTTGGTGACACCATTGGAAACATCGTGTAGCACATTCTTTGTGCTCTCATTAGCATGCTGTAGTGCTAAACCCAAGCCAACAGCCCAAGCTAAAATACCAATAAAGTTGCCTGTAACTAGCGCGTTAATTGGGTTATCTACAATTTTAAACAATAAGGTATTTAAAACTTCAAGGATCCCTTCTGGTGGTGTTGCTTGAATGTCTGTCGCGACTAATATTAGCGTTGTCGGAAACCAATAGCTGATAACAACGGCCGTCGATGCGGCTAATAATGAGCCCAGAAGATAAAGCTTAATGATAGGTTTTAAACTCGTATGAGCCCCTTTTGTCTGATTCGCGATCGACGACCCAACCAAAACAAAAACCAGTATTGGCGCAACAGCTTTTAATGCGCCAACGAATAAATCACCAAGAAATGAGACCGAGTTGGCGCTACTTGGCCAAATTGAAGCTACTAAGATGCCTGCAATAATACCGATAACAATTTGTACAACAAGGCTGCCGTTAAGAAATCGTTGAAAAAGAGTGGGGCTGGGATTCATATATTAAACCTTTTTATATTAGTGAATACGTAGTAACTCTGCCCAACGTCTCGTACCCAAGGTAAGCAAAGCAGTTAATTTTTATACCATCATTGGCATTATCTGCGCATTGTAAGTTTTTAACGTGCAATTAGCTCTAAACTGGATCATAAAAATTAACATTTAAGGTTGAATAGGGTTAGTCTTTTTTGAAGATTAAGTGTATTGCGGTTAATCCGTATTTTTAGCGTAACTTGCGGTATCCAAGGCATTATAGCGGCTGCTGTTAAATATCATCATAAAACAGGGGGATAAGCCTAAAAAAACTAACCGGAGTGGTGCCTGTAAAATATATTTGGCTAATCTGAATCTGTTTTCTTACTCAGGCGAGGCGTTACAATAAATAGCTAGTAGGGCATCGTCATTGCGTCAATATAGAACCAACACGGAGACATTATTCAATTTTGTGTATCAACTAATAGAGAAGCTGCGGCCAGACTAATCATTTATAATAGTGAAGCAAGTTGATGATTGCTATATTATGTATTTTTCGTTTAGCAAACCAATGAGTAGATATATGTCAGCTACAAATTTTGTTTTACCCTATATAGATCCGATTGCCATTCATCTCGGTCCGCTTGATATACGCTGGTACGGTTTAATGTATCTAGTCGGTTTTATTTTTGCATTTTGGATGGCCAATCGCCAATGCGATAGATCCAATGGTGTTTGGACTCGTGAGCAAGCGAGCGACCTGCTTTTTTATGGTTTTATGGGGGTTATTTTAGGAGGGCGTACGGGTTATGTTTTATTTTACCAATTCCCACATTTTTTAGAAAATCCACTTTATCTGTTTAGAATTTGGGAAGGCGGCATGTCTTTTCATGGCGGAGTCCTTGGCGTGCTTATTGCGATTATCTTTTATGCAAAAAAGAATCAAAGATCAATTTTAGCTGTAGGTGATTTTATTGTGCCACTTTTACCTGTTGGTTTGGGCGCGGGACGTATCGGTAATTTTATTAATTCAGAGTTATGGGGACGAGTCACTGATTCTCCTTTTGGTATTGTTTTCCATAATGGTGGGCCTTTACCTCGCCATCCTTCGCAGCTGTATGAATTCGCCTTAGAAGGTGTGTTGTTGTTTATTATTCTTGTCCTGTTTATTCGTAAATCACGTCCGAGTGGTTCAGTGTCGGGATTGTTTTTATTATGTTACGGCCTGTTCCGCATTATTGTTGAATTTGCTCGACAACCCGATGCGCAGCTCGGATTACTTACCTTTGGGCTGAGTATGGGGCAACTACTTTCATTACCGATGGTGATTGCTGGGGGGGCTTTAATTGCGTTTGCATATCGTTATAATACTCAGTCGCTTGTGCAGGGTAAAACAAAAAAGATCAAGTAAATATTTTAGGTGAAATAGATGAAACAATATTTAGATTTATGTCAGCGTATTATTGAAACGGGCGTTTGGATTGAAAATGAGCGTACCCAAAAACGCTGTTTAACAGTGATCAATGCGGATCTTGAATATGATGTTAAAAACAATCAGTTTCCGATGATAACGACACGTAAAAGCTTTTGGAAATCAGCGATTGCAGAATTTTTGGGGTATCTTCGTGGTTATGATAATGCCGCTGATTTTAGAGCTTTAGGCACAAAAACTTGGGATGCCAACGCTAATCTTAATGGTGCTTGGCTTAATAATAAATACCGCAAAGGCAACGATGATATGGGCCGTGTGTACGGCATTCAAGGGCGCTCTTGGGCAAAACCCAATGGCGGTTTTGTTGATCAACTGAAAAAAGTGGTTGATGATCTGAAAAATGGCATCGACGATCGTGGTGAAATTATCACTTTTTATAACCCTGGGGAATTCGAAATGGGCTGTTTACGCCCGTGTATGCACACGCACACTTTTTCCTTAGTAGGTGATACTTTGCATTTGACCAGTTACCAGCGCTCATGTGATGTTCCGCTTGGTTTAAATTTTAATCAGGTACAGGTATTTACTTTTTTAGCCTTAATGGCACAGATTACCGGCAAAAAAGCGGGAACGGCTTATCACAAAATTGTTAATGCACATATTTATGAAGATCAATTTGAGTTGATGCGCGATGTACAGCTGAAACGCAAGCCATTTGCATCCCCTAAATTAACCATTAACCCGAAGATAAAGTCACTTGAAGATCTGGAAACTTGGGTCACCATGGATGACTTTGAAGTAACTGAATACCAGCATCACGATGCAATTAAATACCCCTTTTCAGTGTAATAGCAATTCGATTAATTAAATGTTCTATTTAGGCGTATGAAAATGCTTGGAAGCAAGGCATTGATTGCAGCAACTAGTTGTTCTAATTGCGAAATCAATAACGAAGCCAACAACTACTTTAATAAACATAAATAAATAGGAAATGATTAGATTGGCTATATATAGTTAGCTAGCTTGATGTTTCTCAACTGTTAACATTTTTGCAACTTAATCAAGGAGGGATGGCCCCTTACATTTTATTTGTGCTGCTGATGGGATATACTTTGTGTAAATCTTCATTTCGATACAACGATTCCAATAAGGCGATTTTTCGCTGCAACAAGAGGTTATTATTGTGCTAGAAGCTTATCGTAAACATGTCGCTGAACGTGCCGAACAAGGCGTTGTTCCACAGCCATTAAATGCAGAGCAAACTGCTGCGTTAGTTGAATTATTGAAAAACCCACCGCAAGGTGAAGAAACCTTTCTGCTGGATCTCTTAGAAAAGCGTATTCCACCTGGCGTTGATGAAGCCGCTTATGTAAAAGCGAGTTTTTTATCTGCATTGACAACCGGTGATGTAACCTCTCCTTTGATTACACCTGCTCATGCAGTTAAATTACTCGGCACTATGCAGGGTGGTTACAATATCGAACCATTAATAACGCAGCTTGATAATGCTGAACTTGCACCATTAGCTGTAAAGGCACTGTCTCATACGTTGCTAATGTTTGATGCCTTTTATGATGTGGAAGCAAAGGCGAAAGCGGGCAATGCTTTCGCTCAGGAAGTGATTCAGTCATGGGCTGATGCGCAATGGTTTTTAGATAAACCTGTTGTAGCTGAAAAAATAACGATGACAGTCTTTAAAGTCACGGGAGAGACTAATACCGATGATCTTTCTCCTGCTCCAGATGCTTGGTCTCGTCCTGATATCCCGTTACATGCGTTAGCAATGCTTAAAATTTCTCGAGAAGGTATCGAAGCGGATGAGGAAGGGGTTGTCGGCCCGATTAAACAGATTGCAGCGTTAAAAGAAAAGGGCCACCAGCTAGCTTATGTGGGTGATGTCGTCGGTACGGGGTCATCTAGGAAATCTGCAACCAACTCGGTGTTATGGTTTATGGGAAATGATATTCCCTTTGTTCCTAATAAACGTGCGGGTGGTGTCTGTATCGGTAATAAAATCGCGCCTATTTTCTTTAATACCATGGAAGATTCTGGTGCGCTGCCAATTGAAATGGATGTAGATGCATTAAATAGCGGTGATGTGATTGATATCTATCCGTACCAAGGTGTTGTAAAAAACCATGTGAGTGGAGAGGTGATTGCAGAATTTACACTCAAAACGAATATTATTCTTGATGAAGTCCGTGCTGGTGGCCGTATTCCACTTATTATCGGTCGTGGTTTGACCGAGCGTGCACGTAAGTCTTTAGGATTGGCTGCTTCTGAGGTGTTTCAATTACCTGTAGAAATAGAAGCCTCTACTAAAGGTTATACACTTGCACAAAAAATGGTTGGCAAAGCCTGCGGTACTGCAGGTGTTCGTGCAGGTCAATACTGCGAACCGAAAATGACCTCGGTGGGATCGCAAGATACAACGGGGCCGATGACGCGTGATGAGTTAAAAGATCTTGCTTGTCTAGGATTCTCCGCGGATTTGGTGATGCAGTCTTTCTGCCATACGGGTGCATATCCAAAACCTATCGATGTAATAACACATCATACCCTGCCCGATTTTATGATGAATCGCGGTGGTGTGTCTCTTCGCCCTGGCGACGGCATTATCCATTCTTGGTTAAATCGCATGTTAATACCGGATACTGTCGGCACGGGTGGTGATTCGCATACTCGTTTCCCAATTGGTATCTCTTTTCCAGGCGGGTCGGGTTTAGTTGCCTTTGCCGCGGCGACAGGGGTTATGCCTCTGGATATGCCGGAATCGGTGCTCGTGCGTTTCAAAGGTGAACTGCAACCGGGTATCACGCTGCGTGATTTAGTCAACGCTATTCCATATCAAGCAATTAAAGATGGCCATTTGACCGTTAAAAAATCGGGTAAGATAAATGTGTTCTCTGGTCGAGTGCTTGAAATTGAAGGACTGCCAACGCTTAAAGTTGAGCAGGCATTTGAACTATCAGATGCATCGGCTGAGCGCAGTGCCGCTGGTTGCTCAATCAAACTTGATAAAGAACCTATTATTGAATATTTAAACTCTAATATTGTGATGCTGAAGTGGATGATCGCAGAAGGTTATGGTGATGTACGTACCATCACTCGTCGGATTGAAGAGATGGAAGCTTGGCTGGCTAATCCTGAGTTAATGAGTGCGGATAAGGATGCTGAATATGCTGCTATTATTGACATTGATTTAAACGATGTAAAAGAACCAATACTCGCATGTCCGAATGATCCTGACGATGTAAAACTGTTATCTGAGGTTGCTGGTACAAAAATTGATGAAGTTTTTATCGGCTCGTGCATGACAAATATTGGTCACTTCCGCGCGGCGGGTAATTTACTTAATAAATATAAAGGTCAACTACCGACTCGTTTGTGGATTTCCCCCCCGACCAAAATGGATGCTAGCCAACTTTCTGATGAAGGTTATTACAGTATATTTGGTAAAGTAGGTGCGCGCACTGAAATGCCCGGTTGTTCATTGTGTATGGGGAACCAAGCTCGAGTAGGTGATAATACAACGGTTGTTTCTACTTCAACACGTAATTTCCCTAACCGTTTAGGTAATAATGCCAACGTATACTTAAGTTCGGCAGAATTGGCTGCTGTTGCTGCTATTGAAGGCAAGTTACCAACAGTTGCCGAATATATGACATATGCTCAATCCATTAATGCTGTCGCCGCAGAAACTTACCGTTATCTAAATTTTGATCAAATTAAAAATTATACAGATAAAGCAGATACGGTTATTTCTGTTAAAACGGTGTAAAAAAATACTGCTAAAATGAGCTGTCGCGCGTTATAAAACCCCATTCTCCTTGGAAAATGGGGTTTTTTTTATGTAAGTTATTGAAATTTTTTGTTTTAAACAGAAAATTGTTACAAAAAGGTGAATAAACTTGAATTAGCTTGTTTTTTCACCTAAAATTGATAAGTACATACAAATGATAAATAAAAAAGAGAGGCTGATTAGCAGCCCGATAAATAGTTAGTAGCAAGACTATTAACTGAGTATATATATACATAAAAATGGGTGCTTATTATGTTAGAAAAAAGTTTAGTTGTGGGTGAATACCATATAGATACGAGTCAAAACAGTTTAATCCACGGAAGCCGTAAGGTTTACTTGGGTCCTTTGCGTACTTCACTTCTACATTTTTTATGTAAAAATGTAAATAAAGTGGTAACGCGTGATGATCTTGCCCAGCATGTATGGGGGCGTTTAGTAACTGACCATACTATCAATCAGCATATCTCTCAGCTGCGTAAAAGTATTGGTACGTTGAGTCTGCATGGCTTAAATATCTCTACTATTCCTAAGCGAGGCTATATTGCTCGTATGGAAGGCGTGGGTATTTCTGCGGATAACCAAGTGTCTCCTTTTGCGCAAGGTGAAAGTACAGTTAACGCAATCAGCAATATGAAAGTATTAGTTGTTGAAGCGCAAGCAGATGATCGTATCGAATTAATTGGGCAATTAGAAAGCCTAGATGTAGCTTACGTTGAAGGCGTAGCAACAACTATTGAGGCTGAACGTTCTGTTGCCTTGCAAGATTTTGACCTCGTTATTATTGATTCACTTATTGCAGAAAATGCAGGTATTAAGTTAATCAAACGTATCCGTACAGGGCAGACTTCAGCTTCCGCTGATATTTGTATTTTAAGTTCACACTTTGATGTGCAACGTGAACTATTAGGTCTAAACAGCTTATTAGATGTGCAAGGTTTATTATTAAAACCATTTGAAGTAAGCCGTTTGAAACAGATGTTGATGGTTGCAAGCAAATCAAATGTGCTTTTAAAACCACAAGCAGCTTATGAGATTATACCGACAGATGTGTTAAACGTGTTGGTACAAGGTAAAGCAGTTAACGAATAAGTTTTGACTTGTCTTATCAAAAAGGTGTCTGCATTTCTGCTGGCACCTTTTTTTTTGCTTCGATAAACCAGTAAAACCAGTGTTGATAAGAACGTTTTACCGCTCTTTCCGAGGAAAAATAATATGAGTCGTAAGGCAAACATTACGGCTCGATGGAAATCATTGGCCGGTAGGAGTACGCAGACTTGTAAACTCACTAATTAATGCCCATTCGTGCAATTATAGCGCCTCGATAAATCCACTTAGCTGCGATAAGCTTCCTTGAGGTGTCTTGCAATGTTAACATCATTTTCTCTTCTACCAATCAGAGTTAGCCATGAATTCCAAAAAAAGACTGCTACCCCCTATCGCCTTCAAAAAAGAGTATATTCATAAAATTCATGGCCATCAACGCAGTGATGATTATTTTTGGCTGCGCGACGATAATCGACAAGCACCTGAAATTTTAGATTATCTTAAGCAAGAAAATGCATTTACTGAGCAACAGATGGCGCCATTAGCAGAGCTACAAACTGAGTTGTATAAGGAAATGGTTGCGCGGCAAGAGCCTGAACTTGAATCTGTACCTTATTTCAAAAAAGGATTCTGGTATCTGTCGCGTTATGATGAAGGTAAAGAGTTCACTATTTATAGCCGCCGCAAAGGGGCAATCGATGCGCCAGATGAGGTTATTCTGGATTGTAATGAACGCGCAAAAGATCATAATTATTACCAGCTAGGCGATTTAGCTTTATCAAAAAATTCGATGCTCATGGCTTTTTCAGAGGACGTAGTCAGTCGACGTCAATACACACTGCGTTTTAAAGATCTATCGACAGGTGAGATGCTGGCAGATCAGATCGAAGACGTAGCTTCTGTCGCTTGGGCAAATGATAATAAAACGATTTTTTATGTTAAAAATCACCCTGAAACATTATTGCCCTACCAAGTCTATCGTCACCTACTCGGTGATAATATCGTTAATGATGAGCTTGTCTATGAAGAACTAGATGATACCTTTTATGTTGATATTTATAAAACACGCTCTGAACGCTACCTGGTGATCTGCATCGACAGCACTCTCACCTCAGAATGTTTACTGTTAGATGCGAACAAGCCAACCGGAGAGTTTGTGTCGTTTTTAGCCCGTACTCGAAACCATGAATACAGTATCGATCATTTCCAAGACAAATTTTATATTCGCACAAATATTAGTGGTAAAAATTTTGCCTTAAAGACCAGTGAAACAATGAGCAATAACAACTACGATAACTGGCAAACGGTTATTGAGGCACGTGAAGATATCTTACTAGAAGGGTATGAGCTGATGCGTGATTGGTTAATTGTGGAAGAGCGTGAAGCTGGACTACCAATATTGCGGCAAATTAATATACACACCGGGGAGTCAAAAACACTGTATTTTAAGGATCCGGTTTATACGGTATTCAGTCATTACAATCCCGATCCCGACACTTTGAAATTCCGCTACCAGTATATTTCCTTTACTACCCCTGCAAGCGTTTATGAGCTTGATCTCAACAGCGGCGAAACTTCCTTGCTAAAACAAAGTCAGGTGGTAGGAGACTTCCGCTGTGAGCATTACCAAAGTGAACGCGTTTGGGTGACTGCTCGTGATGGGGTCAATGTGCCCGTTTCACTGGTGTACAGAAAAGAGCTATTTAATCATTGTAATCCACTGTTGATTTATGCCTATGGATCTTATGGGCATAGCTTGGATATCGGCTTTAGTTCGGCTAATTTAAGTCTATTAGATCGTGGATTTGTGTATGCGGTGGCACATATTCGTGGCGGTGAAGAGCTCGGTCGCAGCTGGTATGAAGAGGGTAAGCTACTTAAAAAACAAAATACTTTTAATGATTTTGTCGATGTTACTCAATCATTAATTGGACTCGGTTATGGTGCTAAAGATAAGGTTTTTGCTATGGGGGGCAGCGCCGGTGGACTGTTGATGGGGGCGGTGATTAATCAAGCACCAGCACTTTATAAAGGGATTGTTGCTGCGGTGCCTTTTGTGGACATCGTCTCTACTATGCTGGATGAATCAATTCCGCTGACTACGGGAGAATATGACGAGTGGGGTAATCCTAATAAAAAACACTATTACCACTATATGCTTTCTTACAGTCCTTATGATCAAGTTACCGCGCAAGATTACCCGAACATGTTGGTGACGACCGGCTTACATGACTCGCAGGTACAATATTGGGAACCGGCTAAGTGGGTCGCAAAATTACGTGAGCTGAAGACCGATACTAACCAGTTGCTTTTGTATACAGATATGGAGTCAGGGCACGGTGGGAAATCGGGCCGCTTTAAACACTTCGAAGATATCGCCAGAGAGTTTGCTTTTCTGATTTCCTTAGCGCAGTAAATGGGAAATTAAAGATCATGCTTATGTAGATGACTCAGGTTATTTTTTGTAAAAAGATTAAAACTACTACCACGCACACTTCATGCGACTGCGAAACTGCGTTTCGGTTCGCATTCATTAACAGAGGGGCTGCGCGCTACACAGAGGAAAAACTAACATACTAAAATATAAGATAATTATTATTTTTTATGTTTTTCTATGTTTTCCCTCATTTTACTCTGTGGTGAAATTTTTTGACGTGTTTTTATCTTTTCGCATTTTTACCTGAGTTAAGTGCATAGGCATGTTAAAGATAATCTTAGCGCGTATTAACTCAGCCTTTAATGCTTTAACTGATCTGCTAGTTGAGCCGCAAGTAACTCATCTTTAGCGCTAATTTTTTTCAGCGAATCAATATCAAACCACACTAATTCGACAGGGGTTAGCGCTTTCGCATTATGAGTAAAACGGCCGCTTAAAAACGCATCAAGCGCAATCATTGCGCCTGTTTCAACAACTTGTTCTGCAGATGCAGAAAGCAGCTCAACTTTGCCGTGAATAATAACGGCCAGTGATGAGGCATGCCCATTTTGCCGGTAGATAAGTTCACTTTCGCTATAAATTTGCCGTTTCGCTAATTTTCCTAATAGATAAAGGCTGTTAGTTTTCAGGTCTTTTGCCCAAGGCATTGATGCCAGATGTTTGCTTATCGATTGCCCGCTAATACGGTACGGGATAGGTTTCAGATTAGCCAATTTTAGTTCAACTACTTTAGTGAGTTTATTGGCTTCACTCTCATCTAATACGCCTTCCGTTATCAATTCTTGCAGATAAACACGTTCTAAATGGAGCAGTAAGCGATGCGCGCTATGGGTTTCTAGACTGTATGAGAGATCTGGGAAATTTTCACGAAGCTGGTTAATATGTAGACGTGTCTGGGTCTTGTTCTGTTTAATTTCAGCCTTCACCATCTCAGTATCTTGCTTAGAAGGGGATAGCGACTCAGCAAAAGTTTGTATCTCCTCTTGGGCTTGAATAAAGCCGCGAGCGGTATCGTAACTCAGAGCCAATCGTTCAAAGGACAAATGCACGAGAAAACGATTTAAATAGGGAATATGCTCAAACCAGATTAGATAACGGGGCGTTTTCCATAATGCAAACAAGCTATTGCGAGGTGCAATTTGTGGATCCCCATCTAATGCGACCTGCACAGCTTTGACCAGTTGATTAGTTGCAATGCCAGTCAATAGGCCTTGATTGAATTGTGACCAGTAAAATTGCCGTTCGGTTTCTAACAAACGGCGACGAAAGGCAACGCATAAGTCTTTATTCTGCTCTTCCGCGGGAAGCGTTACCGCTTTTAATGGGTTAATTAAAAGTGGCCAGTTAGCGCGCTGTAAAAACTCATTTTGTTGTAACGCAGGCATGTTGTCGAGGAGGCGCTGTTTGATAGTAAATTTTGCCTTATTAAGGCTTGCTTGTTTGGCTGCTGGTAATTGATCTAATCCTAAATAGCGCAATACCCAACTCATTGTGCTGGAATTAATGACGATGGTTAATACCACAATCCCCGCAGTTAAAAAGAGTACCTGATCACCTAGTGCTTTAGGTAAAAGCGTATCTTGGGCAACAATTAAGGCTAATGCCAAGGAAACCGCGCCGCGCAGCCCACCCCAAACTAATACAGTCGCTTTTGGGGGAGTAAGACCAACTCCTACCCGTTTTAATAAGGGCATAAATGCAAACACCGAAACTGCGCGGATCACTTGAATGCTGAAATATAATATAGCGAGAGTTACCCACCACTCGGTTATATCTAAACGAATGCGTGAAGCGATAATAACACCGACCAAAATAAAAATGAGTGTATTGGCGATATACGCCATCATCTGCCAAAAATGCTGCAAAAAAAGAGCAACTTCTGGAGATATTCGCGTACGCCCTATACTGGCGAGTAATAAACCTAATGTGACAACGGCAACCACTCCGGACACATGGAAAATATTCTCGGCAATAAAATAAGCGAGATAAGCCGCGCTGATGGTAAGTGTTATCTCTATCATTGGCTGATTAAATAAACGACCGATCCAGAATAAAATCAGCGCAGCGACGATTAAGCCGATTAACAGCCCAAAGAAAACGACCGATAAAAAATCAGCTGAAATGGCGAAAATATTAATATCAATAGCAGCGCCGGTTTGGGCTCCGAGTAACCCATAGAAGAGAGTAAATAAAACGATTGCGGTGCCGTCATTTAAGAGTGATTCACCTTCTATCAAGGTTTCTAAGCGTTTGCGCGAGCTGACTTCTTTTAATAAAGAAACCACGGCAACGGGATCGGTGGCACTGATGAGTGCACCAAATAGCAAGCAGACTGTCCATGACCATTGCCAAGGGATGGCATAATGTACAAAGGTAGCTGTTAACGCCGTGCTGAGTAGTAATCCGGGTACTGCTAAGATAGCTATCTGTGCAAACATACGAGTAAATAGGTGGGGCTCCATAGAAAAGGCAGATTGGAAAATAATGGTCGGTAAAAACAGTAATAAAATTAGATGGGGTTCCATCAGCGCGAGCTCTTTAAGTGTCAAACTTAGCGCTGGCATGGCTGTTTCGATCTGTGCAGTGCGGCCATATAAACCGAGGCATAGTCCAGCCAAGAGTAACACTACGCTATAAGGGAAGGTGAACACTTTAGAAAAGGATTTTACTAAGGCCCCAAATAATAAAGACAGCACCACAAAAAGTAGAATTAAAACGTTGCTGTCCAAATCCATAATTAGCTCCTATTTGCTTGCTATTCTATTTTTAGTTTGCTTGTAGCTTTTGGCGCTTGGCGTTGATTTTAATTTATTCCAAAACGCCTATACCTATGTTACTTCAAGGTACAAAATCAGCAAGCCCAATTGTGCTTTTATAACCTTGTTATCCTGAAGATACTTTCTATTTTATTTTCACGAATAGAGGGTAAATACGAGGTATAAAATTAAAGTTTAACCGCTCTACATTGGTGGGGGGATGAGATTGTTTTCTAGTAAAGATAAAAAAACGCCCCAAAGGGCGTTTATAAGAAGGTGTTGCGTTTAAATCTTATGCTTCTTCATTTTGTTCGTTGCGAGGGGTGCGTTCATTTGCTTCACGTACTTTTAATGAACGTTCTTGGAACTCTTGTTCATTTAGTGCATTAATCGCATTTTCTGCATCTTTTTGAGGCATCTCAACAAAGCCAAAACCACGACGCTTTCCTGTATGTTTGTCTTTCATTAAACGTACTGAAAGCACTTTACCGTGCTCCGAAAAAAGCGTGCGAATAGACATCTCATTTGCGCGGTAAGGTAAGTTTCCTACATAAAGCGTAGTACTTGTAAAATCCCCCTCACTTGCTTCACTGTCAGAGTTCGTGGATTTATCCAAACGGATAAACTGGATAGCAACGCCACTTGCCAATGCGCCAATAGCAAATAATAAAGCACCAGAAATTTGTACGCCTGATACACGAATAATGATATAACCTAAAATCGCGATAGCGATAGAAAGCAACACAGAAGTGTTTGATTTCATAATAAAATAACCTCAAAGATAAATGGAAAAATAATTACATCAATTCATACCGATACAAGCAATTAAGTAGTCACTTAATTGCAATGGTATTATATCTTTTTTCGGTGCTTTTGGTTTGGTAAAAAGGCGGATAGGTAAAATCAAACACCTTTTCCCCGTGCCAACAATCATCCCTAAAAAAGTCTCTGTATTGTAAGCTAAAATCGCACATTAAGTTAACAACAATCGGTCTCTATTCGTCTATACAACTCCTGTTTTGTGAAACAGGGCATGCTTGTCGCGCTGTATGAATCAGTAAAAGTTGATTGTTTTGTGCTCTTACAATATTTTGTATGGAAATAGGAGGTGTTTGCCGCTGTTAATGCATTGCAAAGTAGGGTGCTATAAGGGATGGTAATTGAGTCTGTTAAAATACATAAGTTATTTTTTTTGTCGCTGACCAATATAATTTTTGTTCACTGCTATCGCGCTCATAAAGATAGCGATTAACGGATAAATTAGCTAGAATGCACGGCGGTTATATACCTAAGCCAGCCGCTACTTTTTGAAGTTAAGATGGTTTAGGTATAAAAGCCATCATGACACAGCATACAGCATGCAATAACACAGGTATTAGACGTCTTAATGAAAAATATTCGTAACTTTTCAATTATCGCCCATATCGACCACGGTAAATCGACGCTATCAGATCGTTTAATCAGCACTTGTGGCGGATTAAGTGATCGAGAAATGGCAGCTCAAGTATTGGACTCAATGGATATTGAGCGTGAACGTGGTATCACTATCAAAGCGCAGAGTGTAACCCTTGATTACAAAGCCAATGATGGCCAAATATATCAACTTAATTTTATCGACACGCCGGGACATGTTGACTTTTCTTACGAAGTCTCTCGTTCATTAGCCGCCTGTGAAGGCGCGCTATTAGTTGTTGATGCAGGTCAGGGCGTTGAAGCACAAACCTTGGCTAACTGTTATACCGCCATGGAAATGAATTTAGAAGTGGTTCCTATTTTAAATAAAATCGATTTGCCTGCCGCCGAGCCCGATCGTGTTGCCGAAGAGATAGAAGATATTATCGGCATTGATGCAAGTAGTGCAGTGCGCTGTTCCGCTAAAACAGGTTTAGGTATAGATCTGGTTTTAGAGGAGATAGTGCGTGCTATTCCGCCACCTGTAGGTGACATAAATGCACCGCTACAAGCTTTAATTATTGATTCGTGGTTTGATAACTACCAAGGCGTTGTCTCATTAGTACGCATTAAGAATGGACAAATTAAAGTTGGCGATCGCATGAAAGTGATGTCAACTGAGCAAGTACATTTGGTTGGGAAAGTGGGTTATTTTACGCCCAAAGCAAAAGAAACGGGTATCTTGAAGGCGGGAGAAGTCGGCTATGTCGTTTCCGGCATTAAAGATATCTTAGGAGCGCCAGTCGGTGATACCTTGACCTTAGCCAATAATCCAGCGCCTAAAGCATTAGGTGGGTTTAAGCGTGTTCAGCCGCAGGTTTATGCGGGGCTTTTCCCTGTTAGCTCCGATGACTATGAGAACTTCCGCGATGCGTTAGGCAAGTTAAGTATTAATGATGCTTCACTGTTTTATGAGCCAGAGAACTCCTCTGCATTAGGGTTTGGTTTTCGTTGTGGCTTTTTAGGTTTATTGCATATGGAGATCATTCAAGAACGTTTAGAGCGTGAATATGATCTTGATTTAATCACTACGGCTCCCACGGTAGTCTATGAAGTTGAAACCAATGATGGGGCGGTACATTATATTGATAGCCCTGCAAAATTGCCTGCTACCAATGATATCAAAGAAATTCGTGAACCCATTGCAGAATGTAATATTTTAGTACCGCAAGCTTATTTGGGCAATGTGATCACTTTATGTATCAATAAACGCGGTGTACAAACCAAAATGGTTTATCACGGCAATCAAGTTGCATTAACTTACCATGTCCCGATGGGGGAAGTGGTGATGGACTTCTTTGACCGTTTAAAATCGACTAGCCGTGGTTATGCCTCTCTTGAATATAACTTTGTGCGTTTTGAATTAGCAGATATGGTCCGCGTGGATGTGATGATTAATGGCGATCGTGTTGATGCGCTAGCATTAATTACACATCGTGCTAACTCCGAAAACTATGGACGTGAATTAGTTGAAAAGATGCAAGAGCTGATTCCTCGGCAGATGTTTGACATTGCCATACAAGCCGCTATTGGTGCCAAAATCATTGCCCGTTCTACGGTGCGTCAGTTACGTAAAAATGTTATCGCAAAATGTTATGGTGGCGATATCAGCCGTAAGAAAAAACTCTTGAAGAAACAGAAAGAGGGTAAAAAACGGATGAAGTCCGTGGGTAACGTCGATGTACCACAAGAAGCATTTTTAGCGGTATTACATATCGGTAAAGACAAATAGTTTAATACCTTGATTACGCTTGTAATAATAAAAAATGCGCTTGTTTTAAATCTGCGCATTTTTGTTTTTGATTTACCCAAACCATCTTCTGATAGTTTGGGTAATGGCTGTTATTATCACGGTAAACTGCGTGACTTTACTTTTTAACGATTGCATTAGCAGCACTACGGATGCAATTTCACTGACTAGTCGTATTAGTTAAACGGATATTGAAGGATCATGTCGGTTTAAATAATCTGATTTTATAAATTTATAGGAATCAATATGGCAAATACGTTTGCACTTATCTTAGTTGTTTTAACTTTCCTAACCGGTTTCATCTGGTTACTCGATAAATTCAGCTGGGGGCCTGCGCGAAGGGCTGCTCGCCAACTGGTGCAAGATAAAACTGAAATCGCGCTTGATGATAAAACACTGGCAACGATTCACCCTGAGAATGTCATTATTGAAAATGCGCGTTCGCTATTTCCGGTGATAGCCATCGTATTTGTGCTACGTTCATTTATTTATGAGCCGTTTCAAATTCCGTCTGGATCGATGATGCCGACCCTATTAGTGGGCGACTTTATTTTAGTCGAAAAGTTTTCCTACGGTATAAAAGAGCCGGTTTGGCAGAACACCTTAATTCCAGTCAGTTTACCCAAGCGTGGTGATGTTGCGGTTTTTAAATACCCTGAAGACCCTCGCGTTGATTATATCAAACGTGTTGTTGGTTTGCCGGGGGATCGTATCGTTTATAAGGATAAGCGTTTGTATCTAATCCCAGCCTGCGAAAAAGCCCCTTGTGGTGCTTATAAAGAAGTCGATCAGCAATACTTGAGTGATAAAACCTTTGCTGATGAAAAGATGAAGATGCAGGTTTTCAGCGAAATTTTAGGTGAAGTTAGCCATAAAATACTGAACAACCCAATGCGTCAAGATCAGCTCGCTTATTATTACCAACAGCCAGGTACTTATGCCTATGAATGGGTGGTGCCAGAAGGGCACTATTTTATGATGGGTGACAATCGCGATAATAGTAGAGACAGTCGCTACTGGGGGTTTGTTCCTGCGCAAAATCTAGTCGGTAAAGCGGTTGCTATCTGGATAAGTTTTGAATTTTACCGCAAAGATGCCGATTTATTACCTACTTGGGTACCCAGTGGTGTTCGCTTTAATCGCATCGGTGGAATAAAATAATTATGCAAAATGCTGAATTAAAACGCTTAGAAAAACGTATCGGTTATACTTTTACCGACTTTGCATTGCTTAAACAGGCATTAACTCACCGTAGTGCATTAGCCTGCCATAATGAACGATTAGAGTTTTTAGGTGATTCAATATTAAGTTTTGCCATTTCAACGGATCTTTATCTGCGCTTTCCAAAAGTCGATGAAGGTGATTTAAGCCGTATGCGTGCAACGTTGGTGTGCGGGAAAATGCTGGCGGAAATAGGCCGCGAATTTCAACTTGGTGATTGCCTTATTTTGGGGCCGGGTGAACTTAAAAGTGGTGGTTTCCGTCGTGATTCGATTATTGCTGATGGTGTCGAAGCGATTATTGGCGCTGTTTTTTTAGACTCTGATATTGATACAGTAAAAAACCTTATTTTGGCCTGGTTTGACAGCCGCTTGTCGACGATCCTGCCGGGTATTAGCCAGAAAGATCCTAAAACCCAGTTACAAGAACGTCTACAATCGCGTAAAAAACCCTTACCATTATATGAAGTCGTTGATATTAAAGGTGATGCACATAATCAACGTTTCACCATGAGTTGTTCCATTGCGGGCCTTCCGGCTGTCAAAGGACAGGGCACTAGCCGTCGTAAAGCGGAGCAGATTGCCGCTGGAAAAATGTTAGATTTTTTGAATGGAGTAGCGTAATGACTACAAAATGTGGATTAGTCGCGATTGTCGGTCGCCCAAATGTGGGTAAGTCAACGCTTATCAATGCCCTTTTAGGACAAAAAGTCAGTATCACTTCACGTAAAGCGCAAACCACGCGCCACCGTATTTTAGGCATTGATACACGTGGTGATTATCAAACTATTTTTGTTGATACACCGGGGCTGCATATCGAAGAAAAACGTGCTATCAACCGTTTGATGAACCGTGCCGCTTCAAGCTCTATCAATGATGTCGAGATGGTTATTTTTGTTGTTGAAGGCACCCATTGGAACGAAGATGATGAAATGGTGCTGAGTAAATTTCAGTATCTAAAATGCCCGGTTATTTTAGCGATTAATAAAATTGATAATGTCCAAGATAAAGAGTCATTGTTACCCCATCTTGAAGGGTTAGGTAAGCTTTATAATTTCAAACATATTTTGCCTATGTCCGCTAAAAAAGGGGATAATGTTGAAAAAATTCGTCAGTGGGCACAAGAAGTATTGCCAGAATCAGAACATTATTTCCCTGAAGATTACATAACCGATCGTTCATCGCGTTTTATGGCATCGGAAATTGTACGTGAAAAACTGATGCGCTTTTTGGGTGATGAATTGCCTTATTCAGTAACCGTTGAAATTGAACAATTTAAGCAGCAAGCAAACGGCATATTACATATTAATGCGTTGATTTTAGTTGAACGTGATGGCCAAAAGCGTATGGTTATTGGTAATAAAGGTGAAAAAATAAAAGAGATTGGTAAGCAAGCACGTCTAGATATGGAAGCACTATTTGATTCAAAAGTGTTTTTAGAAATATGGGTAAAAGTAAAATCGGGTTGGGCTGATGATATGCGCGCATTGCACAGTCTAGGTTATGGCGACGATTACAGTAAATAATCCGCTTCGGTTATTGAGTTACTGGCTTCTAAGCTAGTAACAAACGGCTCTTTCGCTTTGGAATTGATTAATGTCTTTAGAGTGCCATAACGCCTTTATTTTACATCGTCGTCCTTATCGGGAGACGAGCCAATTGGTGGATCTTTTTTGTCAAGATGTCGGCCGAGTCAGTTTGGTTTATAAGGGCGGTCGCAGTAATACGCGTATGAAACGAGGGATGGCACAGCCATTTACCCTCTTACAGGTGAGCTATTTTGGGCGGGGCAGTTTAAAAACGCTTAAGTCGATAGAAGCGCAAAGCCAAGTTGTTCCGTTAGTTGAAGAGCGTTTATTTCTTGCTATGTATATTAATGAATTGTTGTACCGTTTATTACAAGCAGAGACCGCTTGTGACGGCTTGTTTGAGTCTTATCAGGACACCTTACTTGCTATCGCGGGCAGTGCTGAGCCACAAGTCGCTTTACGTCATTTTGAACTGACACTGTTAGAAACATTAGGTTATGCTGTTAATTTTGAAGAAGATATTTATAGCGGCGAATTGATCGAAGCCGGCTTTGAATATCAGTATCAGCAGCAAGCGGGTTTTTTTGCTAAGCAAGCTATTCATAAGAAAGATCAAGTCTATACGGGAGAGGAATTGTTGGCATTTTCTTGTCGTGATTTTTCCACACCCAGCCTTTTAAAAGCGGCAAAACGATTTTGCCGTCAAGCACTGGCCCATCTATTAGGTGATAAACCGTTGCATAGCCGAGCGCTATTTTTGGTTAAATAAAAAAAGATAAAACAGGATAAAAATAAATGAGCAAACTTCTACTCGGTGTAAATATCGACCATATCGCAACATTGCGTAATGCCCGTGGGACCTGCTTTCCTGAGCCGGCCCATATAGCCGCGATTGCAGAATGTGCTGGCGCGGATGGTATTACTATTCATCTGCGTGAAGATCGACGCCATATTAAAGATCGTGATGTAGCAATACTTGCGCAAACCTTGCAAACGCGCATGAATTTAGAAATGGCGGTTACCGATGAGATGGTTGAAATTGCAATTCAGACCAAACCCGCTTTTGTTTGTTTAGTACCTGAGAAACGTGAAGAGCTGACCACTGAGGGCGGTTTAGATGTTGCAGGATCATTTGCTAAAGTGGAATCTGCAGTACGTCGCCTAAATGTAGCGGGTATACAGGTGTCGCTTTTTATCGATCCTGAAATTGTGCAAATTGATGCTGCTATTAAAACGGGTGCCGCTTATATTGAACTGCATACTGGCCAATATGCCGATGCGGCGTCAGAAGACGTTCAGCAAGCAGAACTTGCGCGTATCGCAAAAGCGGCGACTTATGCAACGCAAGCAGGTATAAAAGTAAATGCCGGTCATGGTCTTAATTACCATAATGTTAAACCGATAGCTGCGTTGTCTGAGATTATTGAACTGAATATCGGTCATGCCATTGTCGCTCGTGCTGTGGTGGATGGTTTTGCCTCTGCAGTTGCGGAAATGAAGCGTCTGATGATTGAAGGCCGTAACAGCCAATAACAATCTCTTAAGAGGGAATTGCTCTCCCTCTTTATTGTTTACCCTGTTGAAGGGAGTCTATTTTGTCTAACCTAAATTTTTCTGTTGCCGAACTGCGCAGCCACTTCCCTATCTTAAACCAGAGCGTAAATAATTTTCCGCTGCTTTATTTAGATAACGCCGCTACGACTCAAAAACCACAATCTGTGATCCATGCTATTTGCCATTATTATGAAAATTCTAATGCTAATGTGCATCGCGGCAGCCATCAATTAAGTAACCGTGCAACGCAAGCATTTGAAGCGGCACGTTTGAGTATTAAACACTTTATTAATGCACAAAGCAGTAAAGAGATAATCTGGACTAAAGGTACCACGGAAGGCATAAACTTACTCGCCAATGTATTTATGGGACAACTGCAAGCTGGCGATGAAATCATTATCAGTGCATTGGAGCATCATGCCAACATTGTTCCCTGGCAGATGTTAGCCGAGCGCAGTGGTACTGTATTAAGAGTGATTCCGTTAGCGGCGGATAATAGCCTTGATTTAGTGGCTTACAAAGCCCTTTTAAATAACAAAAGCAAATTAGTGTCGATTGCACATGTCTCTAATGTGTTAGGCGTGATTAACCCCATTAAAGAGATAGTACGACTTGCTCATCAGGTTGGTGCGCAAGTTATTGTTGATGGCGCGCAAGCAATTGCCCATGAAGTTGTGGATGTGCAATTGCTTGATTGTGATTATTATCTTTTTTCCGGGCATAAAATATTTGCACCGACAGGGATTGGCGTTTTGTATGGTAAACAAGCTTTACTGGAAGCTTTACCTCCTTGGCAAGGTGGTGGTGAGATGATAAAAAGCGTCACCTTTGAACAAACAACTTACAACGATCTGCCGTTTAAGTTTGAAGCGGGGACGCCGAATATTGCTGGTGTGATTGGGCTTGCTGCCGCTATCGATTTTATTAATGGGTATGATCGTCAAGCGGTTCAACATCATGAGCAGGCATTACTAACCTTTACTGAAGATGCCTTATTAGGAATGCCTGAAATCACCCTGTTTGCCAAAGGTGTTGATAAATTGGGTGTATTAAGTTTTTCAGTCAAAGGTGAGCATCCGACTGATATCGCAATGTTATTAGACGCTCAGGGGATAGCGGTGCGCAGCGGTTCGCATTGTGCGATGCCTTTGATGAAAACATTGAACTGCGGCGGTACGGTACGAGTTTCATTCTCTATTTACAATACCCTTGAAGAGGCTCAGCGTTTTATTGAAGCCCTTAAAAACGTTATTGAAATGCTAAAGGAATAAAAAAGGATCACCGAGGTGATCCTTTTAGTATTTAGAACGGCAGAAACCGAGCGTTAATCTGACTGATTATTGGTCTTTGTTGTTGCCTTGTGCAGCTCTACGGATACAGAGGGCTGCGCCTCCCCAGGTAATGCCTAAACCGAAAACCATCATAATAATTGCACTTGTTGTCATTGTTAAACCTCCTTGATTAATTCTAAATTACTACTGGTTTTATTAATTACAATAGCAATGACTAGCATTGCAGCGATCACACCCCAGCCAAGTATCAGTAAATCAGATTGAGCATAACCCCCGTAGCCGTCAGTTAAGGTGTTTTTAATGTTGGTACCTAAAATAACGATTAAAAATGCCGGGCTAATGTAACGTATGCAAACCTCAAACCATTGACCAACGGTAAATTCAGAAAGTTTATTTACATGTTTATGGATAACAGTCAGTTTTACCAACCATCCCATAATAATAAGCTCAATAATACAGCTCGATAATAGTGCAATATTGTTAATAAAGTAATCGACTAAATCTAGCAGTAGTAAACCACCGTTTGTTGCAAAGGCCATGGATGCAATAAAACCAACACTACAAACAACTGACGCAGCTTTTCGTCGAGACCAGTTCAATTTATCCATAAAGGCAGAAGTTGATGCCTCAATAATTGATAGGTGAGAACTTAGTCCCGCAATAACAAGCGCGAAGAAGAAGATCGGTCCTAAAATATAAGGCGCAGGTAACAGGTTTATTGCAGCAGGAATCGTCACAAATGCAAGACCTACACCCGAAGTGACGACTTCGGTTAAAGGCTTCGCTTGCTCATGTGCCATGTAACCAAGAATAGAGAAGATAAGTATTCCGGCAACAATCGAGAAGCCACAGTTAATTAATACCGTCATAAAGGCATTATTATTGATATCTGAGTCATCAGGTAGGTAGCTTGAATAAGCAAGCATAATTGCAAAACCAACACTTAAAGTGAAGAATATTTGTCCATAAGCGGCAGACCAGACTTTAAGATCGGCGATTTTACTAAAATCAGGCTGGAATAGATAATTTAGACCATCTAGAGCGCCCGGCAGAAAAACCATACGTGCAATTAAAGCGATAACCATTAAAAAGAGTAAAGGCATCATAATCTTAGTCGCGCGTTCAATGCCGCCTTTTATTCCAGTGAAGATAGCGGCGAAAGTGACTGCCCAGGCTATCGTAATTGGAATGGCGATATGCCATTGTATTGAGCCTAATTTGCTGGGTGAGTTATCACTACCGAGTTGCAAATAATCACTAAAAAAGAAAGCATTAGTGTCTGTTCCCCAGCTTTGTGTAAATGACATGCTGAAGTAGGAGATTGCCCAACCAATCACGGCTACATAATAGATGCCGATGATGGTTACGATAGAAATTTGGAACCAGCCAAGCCATTCATATTTTTGATTTAATTTAGCAAAAACACGTGGTGCTGAACCTTTGTATTTTTGACCCATGCCAAATTCCATTATCATAAATGGAATACCAGCTGTTAACATGGCAAATAGGTAAGGGATAAAAAATGCTCCGCCACCATTTTCATAAGCCATATAAGGGAAGCGCCAAATATTACCTAATCCAATTGCAGATCCTACTGCGGCAAGAATAAATCCTGCTCGGGAGCCCCATTGTTCTCGTTTCATAAAAATTCCCATATGGTTTGTTCTTGAAAATTAGCGAGTCTGCTAATTATTAATATTGGTGCGCTTAAGCCAGAAATTTCAGCCAAGCATGAAGAAGATTACCGATTTGAGCGGGGCAAGGCAATAAGTTATGTTAAAAACTAAACGGTGCGTCTTTTTATGGGGTTATTGATAAAGGTTATGAGGTGAATAATTGAGTAAATAACCTGATAGCAAAAAAACAATTAATTACTATCGGGTTATTGGCGACCTTTATAATTAATGCTCAAACTGTTTATGCATAAAGGTGTAATAGAGCACGGGAATAATGACGAGTGTTAATACCGTTGATATTAAAATACCGAAGATAAGGCTAATCGCTAATCCCGAAAATATCGGATCATCAAGTATAAAAAATGCCCCTATCATCGCTGCCAACCCGGTTAAAATAATCGGTTTGGCGCGCACGGCTCCTGAATGGATCACCGCTTCTTTAAAAGGTTTACCATTGTTGCTTTGATGATTAATAAAATCCACTAACAAAATTGAATTACGCACAATAATACCGGCCAAGGCAATCATGCCTATCATCGAGGTTGCGGTAAATTGCTGTCCTAAAAGTGCGTGGCCGGGCATAACGCCAATAATGGTCAAGGGAATAGGGGCCATAATAATGATTGGCACGATGTAGGAACGAAATTGAGCAACCACTAAAAGGTAAATTAGTATCATTCCTATCGCATAAGCAATTCCCATATCTCGGAAAGTTTCATAGGTTATTTTCCACTCACCATCCCAAAGTATGGCAACTTCACTGGTGCCGTTTGGCTGGTGGATAAAATACTGTTGGATATCGAGGCCAAGTGTTTTTATTTGATCTGAGATCGCGTACATACCATACAACGGACTGTCTAATTCCCCGGTCATATCTGCAGTTACCATGATCATAGGAATCATGTTTTTGTGCATAATCGGTTTATCCATGAGTACTTTTTTAATGCTGACCATTTCTGAAAGCGCAATTAACTGACCCGTTTGACTGGATAATTTAAGGTTTAAGACTTGCTCTAAATTGACCTTTTCACCTTCTTTAAGTTGCAGGCGAATTGGTATCGCATATTTCTGTTGATCACTATGCAAAATATTGATTTCTTTCCCTCCGACTGAGGTGGTGACCGCATCGACAATATTGGCATAAGGAACGCCAAAACGACTTGCCTTAGCGCGATCTATTTTTACTTGCCATTTGGGTTGATCTTCCGGGAACATAATATCGATATCAACGACATTATCGGCTTCGATAAACAGGTTTTTTAATTGCGTGGCAGTTTTCTCTCGAATTGCTTGATTGGGGCCATAGACTTCAGCGAGAATCGGTGACCAGACAGGTGGACCCGGCGGTACTTCAACGACTTTTAGGTTGGCATTATAAAGTTTAGCGATTGTTTGCAAATTTTCACGGACACTCATTGCTATTTCATGACTATTGCGTTTTCTCTCCTTTTTATCAATTAAGTTAACTTGGATATCGCCTAGCTCCTGTGTCGCGCGCATATCATAATGGCGAACTAAACCATTAAAATTAATTGGAGCTGCTGTGCCAGCGTAGAGTTGAAAATCTTTTAGCTCGGGGATTTTTGTAACGACATCGCTTAGTTCAATGAGTAGGCGCTGTGTCATCTCAACCGGACTTCCTTCGGGTAGATCCACTAGTATTTGAAATTCCGATTTATTATCAAAAGGCAGCATTTTCATCACGACTAGCTTATTGAATGGCAGTAGAAGGGATAAAAGGATCAGTAGTAATACACCTAAAAAGAGTAACCAACGCGCTAATTTAGCTTTGCTACCGAGAATAAAAGGGCCAATCAAATGCTTAAATAAACGCGCCATAAAATTATTTTTATCATTTTCGATTTGGCTCTCTTGCGTTTCTTGGGCTCTTGCGCTGGCGGGATGTTTAAGTAGTTTACTGCTTAGCCAAGGTGAAAGAATAAAAGCCACTACCAGAGAAATAAGCATTCCCATACTGGCATTAATTGGGATAGGGCTCATATAAGGCCCCATTAAACCGGTCACAAATGCCATGGGTAATAGCGCTGCGATCACCGTGAATGTCGCTAGAATAGTGGGGCCGCCGACTTCGTTCACTGCAATAGGAATGATCACACTGAGTTTGTCGTTACTGAGTTTCATATGACGGTGAATATTTTCAACGACTACTATTGCATCGTCGACGAGAATCCCTATTGAGAAAATCAGGGCAAAGAGAGAAACGCGGTTAAGGGTAAAACCATAAGCCCAAGAGGCGAAGAGGGTAATGGTTAAGGTGATGGAGATAGCCACGCCGACAACGATCGCCTCGCGCCACCCCATCGTGACTAATACTAAAATAATCACTGCGCTGGTAGCGAAGATAAGTTTACCAATTAATGTGTCAGATTTATTCTTAGCGGTTACGCCGTAATCTCGAGAGATAGTGGCTTGTATATTATCTGGGATTAGCACATTGTGTATTTCATTAATTCTTTTTTCAATCGCTTGGGTTACATCCACTGCGTTTTTGCCTGGCTGTTTAGCAATAGCCACGGTGACAGCCGGGTATAATTGACCGTTTTCGCCATGCCAAACATTTTCATTTGGGATATCAGCGGCGAGGGTAATATCGGCGACATCCTCGAGATAAACTGGAAAACCTTGATTAACAGAAACAAGCAGTTTTTTTATTTCAGAAATATTCTTTAAAAATTGTCCGGTTTGTACTTTTATTTGTTGATTATTTTGTACTAAAGAAACGATGGGAGAGCTGGCGTTATTACTGGCTAACACTTGATTAATGGCATCATAACTGACTGCAAAAGTATTCATTTTAGCAGGATCTATGCGGATATTAACGGTCAATAAATGTCCGCCAATGGTGTAGATATCACGTGTACCATCAATATGCTGCAGTTCACTTTCAAGTCCGTGTGCAACTTCAGTTAATTGTTGTGCGCTGACGTTTTTATCTTTAGACCAAAGCGTTACCGCGGAAATAGGTACATCATCAATCGATCGTGCTTTAATTAATGGCTGGCCAATACCTGCATGTAAGGGCAGTTTATCCATATTGGAATAAATCTGATTATAAAGATTAACAATGGCATCGTTGCGCTCTTTACCGACTTCGAAAATGACGATGATCATCGCACCATCAGGTTGAGAAAAAGAGTAGCTGGTATCGACACCTTTTATTTCCGAAATAACTTGTTCCAAGGGGATGGTTACTAAGTTTTCAACCTCTTTAGGTGATGCGCCGGGGAAAGGGATATAAATATCGGCAAAGGTCACATCAATTTGTGGCTCTTCCTCTTTGGGGGTGACTATAATAGCGAAAAACCCTAATAACAAACCAACAATCGCAAGCAGCGGAGTGATTGCCGCACCTTGAAAATAACGGGCTATCTTGCCGGATATATGCAGTTGATTAGTCATTATTTAGACTCCAACTGTTGCAGTTTTTTATAGGCATCGACACTGATTACATCACCTTGCTTTAAGCCTGCAAGGACCTCCACACTGTCTTCTGCTATTGTGCCTAAACGTACCTGTGTTAATAACGCTTTACCGTTAACATCGCGATAAACTGCATTGAGTTCATTGTTATTTAAAATAGCACTTCTTGGAATGGTTATTGATTGGCGCTCACCGCTTACAAATTGCACCTTTACCCACATACCCGGTAGTAATAGGTGAGTTGTTTCGGGCAGTTCGATACGGACTTTAAAGGCATGAGATTGCTGATCTGCATAATTAAATAAAGTGATTTTATCTGATACGAGTTGGCTACCATCGTTGAGGGTAATAATAAACTCAGGATTCTTACGCAGCGCTTCCAGATGGCGTTGTGGAATTTCTGTTACTGCACGTAATTTTTGTAGGGACATCCCTGAAAAAAGAGGTTGTCCCGGCGTAATTGTTTCTCCTACCTCAACATGGCGTGCAGTGACGATGCCTGAATAAGGGGCTTTAATAATGGTGTAATCGAGAGATTCTTTGGCTTTATTTAAATTGGCTTGCGCAGCCAATGTTAATTGTTTATTGGTTTTAGCCGCCGCCTCTGCTTGATCTAACTGGCCTTGAGAAATCGCCCCTTTAGGGAAAAGTTTTTTATAGCGCTGATAGGTTAACGTTGCCTCATTGTATAAGGCTTGGGTTCGATAAACCTCCGCTTCGGCCACTGCCAATAATGCCCCTTGCTCTTTATTGGTTATCTCCAGTATAACGCTGCCTTGTGTTACATAATCATTAGTATCAAAATAGATTTGCCTGACACGGCCCGATGTTTGCGCTGATAAAGTCGCTTTATTGACCGCTTCAATAGTCGCATCAATTACCACTAGCTGTTCTTTTAGATCGTTTTTTACGATTAACAAATCTGCAGAAAAAGCGCGCCAACAGATAAACAACAGACTCAGAGCTATTAATTGTGGTGATTTATTCAAAATACAATGATTCATCGTTATATCCTTATTAGATATAGTAGCGTGCTAACTGGGAAAGCTAATTTAGATTATTCTAATATTTAAAGCGAATAGGGTCAACTCAATCATTAATTTAGTTATCAATAAGTCAAAAATCCATTATTGTGGATATTCAATCTTAAATATATTAAGTAGGGCATTGAAATGATGAAAAAAAACAACTTAGAAGAGTTATTAAATATTATGCAGCAACTACGGGATCCTGAAAATGGCTGCCCTTGGGACATCAAGCAGACCTTTGATTCGATTGTTGCGCATACTATCGAAGAAGTCTATGAAGTTGCAGATGCGATTGAGCAGAAAGATTTTGTCGATCTAAAAGGGGAATTAGGGGATCTGCTATTTCAAGTAATCTTTTATGCACAAATGGCAAAAGAGAAAAATCTATTTGATTTTGAAGATATTATTGACACCCTTAATGAGAAGTTGGTGCGTCGTCATCCGCATGTTTTTGCACAGGCTGAGTTTGTCGATGAGCAGGCCGTGCACGCCAATTGGGAAGCTGAAAAAGAGAAAGAGCGCATACTCAAAGCCGATGCCGACAATAAAGGGAGCAGCGTACTGGATAATATCCCATTATCACTGCCCGCATTAAACCGTGCATATAAAATTCAAAAACGTTGTGCAACAGTGGGCTTTGATTGGGTAACACTACCCCCTGTTATTGATAAAATTAAAGAGGAGATAGACGAGGTGTTAGCGGAAGTTAATCGTGATGATTTAACGGCACAAGAAAAGCAGGTACGCATTGAAGATGAGCTCGGAGATCTGTTATTTGCGAATATTAATCTGGTACGTCATCTGCAATGCAATCCGGAGCAGGTATTGCGACAAGCGAATATTAAATTTGAAAAACGTTTCCGTTTAGTCGAACTGGAGGTTTTAAAACAGGGTAAGCAGCTTAGTGATTGTTCGCTTGATGAATTAGAGGTGATCTGGACGAGAGTCAAGAAAGAACTTAATAAGTCTCAATCTAGCTAGGCAATACAACAGCTTAACCCATCTCGTCGATTTTTAGCAATTAAGCAGAATGGGTTAAAATAAATTTATTAGTCATACTGTGCTTTGTTTTTAAGTAAATAGGTATAAAGGATTGTCGAAAATGAGAGGTTTTGCTACAATGCCTCCCCATCTAAATGTTCAAAATTCACATTTGTAATGACAGTCAATTAATTTGCCAACTTAACTTGTCGCTTATATATAAGCGGGCATTTTTTTATGTTTGCAGTTTGATTATTCAATGAATAAAAGTTTCATTTTTTCTAATTCCTAAACTCTCAGGGTTACTATGACGACAAAATATATTTTCGTAACTGGCGGTGTTGTTTCATCGCTAGGTAAAGGTATTGCTGCAGGTTCACTCGCTGCTATTCTAGAAGCACGTGGTCTTGACGTAACAATTATGAAACTTGATCCCTATATTAACATTGATCCCGGCACCATGAGTCCTACCCAGCACGGTGAAGTGTTTGTCACCGATGATGGTGCTGAAACAGATCTTGATTTAGGCCATTATGAACGTTTTATTCGCACCAAAATGACTAAACGTAATAACTTTACCACCGGTCGAGTTTACTCTGAAGTATTGGCGAAAGAGCGTCGAGGCGATTACCTTGGTGCAACCATTCAGGTTATTCCCCATATCACCAATGAAATTCAGGATCGTATTATTGCTGGTGGTGATGGGCATGATATTGCTATTGTTGAATTGGGCGGTACGGTGGGCGACATCGAGTCACAACCTTTCCTTGAGGCGATTCGCCAATTAGTGTTAAAAGTAGGTCAAGAAAATGCAATGTGTATGCATTTAACTCTTTTACCTTATCTAAAAACGGCCGGTGAAGTGAAAACAAAACCGACCCAACACTCGGTAAAAGAATTGCGCAGTTTGGGGATTCAACCAGATATATTAGTGTGCCGTTCCGAGGTGAATATTCCCGCCAATGAACGCGCTAAAATTGCTCTCTTTTGTAATGTCCAAGAAAAAGCGGTTATTTCATTACGCGACGTTGATTCTATTTACAAAATACCCGCTTTACTAAAAGCGCAGGGACTCGATGAAATTTGTGTTAAGCGTTTTGGTTTGCTTTGCCCCGAAGCAGATTTAAGTGAATGGGCACAAGTGGTTTCTGAAGAAGCAAACACTACCAACGAAGTAGTTATTGGTATGGTGGGCAAGTACATAGAATTACCTGATGCTTATAAATCCGTTAATGAAGCCTTAAAACATGGTGGCCTGAAAAACGCGGCGTCAGTAAAAATAAAATATATCGACTCACAAGATGTCGAAGTAAAAGGCGTTTCAATTTTAGAAGGGGTTGACGCAATTTTAGTACCTGGTGGCTTCGGCGAACGGGGTATTGAAGGTAAAATTTTAGCCGCGCAATACGCTCGTGAAAACAAAATACCTTATTTAGGTATATGTTTAGGTATGCAGGTTGCGCTTATCGAATTTGCTCGTCATGTTGCAGGACTTAAAAATGCGCATTCAACAGAATTTAAACCTGATTGTGAACAACCTGTTGTTGGCCTTATTACGGAATGGACTGATAAAACAGGTGATGTTGAACAGCGTAGTGAAGATTCTGATTTAGGTGGTACAATGCGCGTTGGTGCACAGCTTTGTCATCTCAAAGATGGATCTAAAGTGCAAGAGATGTACGCTAGTAGAACTATTTTTGAACGTCATCGCCATCGTTATGAGGTAAATAATAATTTATTACCTATCCTAGAGAAAGCCGGTTTAGCCGTAACAGGTTTATCTGAAGATAAGAAACTAGTAGAAATTATTGAGATCCCAAATCATCCTTGGTTTGTTGCTGCGCAATTCCATCCGGAATTTACATCGACGCCTAGAGATGGGCATCCTTTATTTAAAGGCTTTATAAAATCTGCGATAGATCATCAACAGGGACGATTTAAATAGTTTTTGTTGACCAGGTCACTTTAGTTTGTTAAAAAATGGCAAAATAAAGTGTTATTAAGCTAGACAACCAATTTTTAATATTATTTTTAAACACTACAATCAAAGGAACAATTATGTCTTCTAATATCGTAAAAGTACTTGCTCGCGAAATCATGGATTCACGTGGGAACCCGACTGTTGAAGCTGAAGTTCACCTAGTTGACGGTTCAATCGGTATGGCTGCAGCGCCTTCAGGTGCATCTACTGGTTCGCGTGAAGCGTTAGAGTTACGTGATGGTGATAAAGCACGCTACCTAGGTAAAGGCGTTCTTAAAGCTGTTGCGGCTGTTAATGGCCCAATCGCTGAAGCATTACTTGGTAAAGATGCGCTTGCACAAGCTGAACTTGATCAAATCATGATCGATTTAGATGGTACTGAGAACAAAGCAAAATTTGGCGCAAACGCTATCCTAGCTGTTTCTCTAGCTGCTGCTAAAGCTGCTGCAGTTTCTAAAAAAGTGCCACTATACGCCCACATCGCTGACCTTAACGGTACTCCTGGTGTTTACTCTATGCCGCTTCCAATGATGAACATCATCAATGGTGGTGAGCATGCTGATAACTCTGTTGATATCCAAGAATTCATGATTCAACCAGTTGGCGCAACGACTTTCCGTGAAGGTCTGCGTATGGGTGCTGAAGTATTTCATAGCCTTGCTAAAGTACTTAAAGCTGACGGCCATAGCACCGCAGTTGGTGATGAAGGTGGTTTCGCTCCGAACCTTCCATCAAACGCTGCTGCACTTGCTGCAATTAAAGTTGCTGTTGCAAATGCTGGTTACGAACTGGGTAAAGACATTACGCTAGCGATGGATTGTGCTGCATCTGAGTTCTATAACAAAGAAACGGGTATGTACGAACTTAAGGGTGAAGGCAAAACTTTCACTGCTGAAGAGTTCAACTACTTCCTTGAAGGTCTTGTTAAAGATTACCCAATCGTTTCTATTGAAGATGGTCTTGATGAGTCTGATTGGGTTGGTTTTAAACACCAAACTGAACTACTAGGTGACAAAATTCAACTAGTAGGTGACGATCTGTTCGTTACAAATACGAAGATTCTTGCTCGTGGTATCAAAGAAGGTATTACTAACTCTATCTTAATCAAATTTAACCAAATCGGTTCTTTGACTGAAACACTTGCTGCAATCAAAATGGCTAAAGATGCAGGCTTCACTGCTGTTATCTCTCACCGTTCTGGCGAAACAGAAGATTCAACAATTGCAGATCTTGCTGTTGGTACTGCTGCTGGTCAAATCAAAACAGGTTCATTAAGCCGCAGTGATCGTGTTGCTAAGTACAACCAGCTTCTACGTATTGAAGAAGCGCTAGGTTCAAAAGCACCTTACAAAGGTCTTAAAGAAGTTAAAAACCAGTAATTAGCGGTTTTTAGTTTTTCCCATGCGTTGCGTGGGAATATAAATCCTCGTTTATACGGGGATTTTTTTGTCGGTGATTTACTGAGGCTAGAAGCATATTAAGCCGTTCTGATCGTGTTGCTGCTTTTTGTTAACTACGGGCAACCAACTTCTACGTATTGAAGAAGCGCTAGGTTCAAAAGCACCTTACAAAGGTCTTAAAGAAGTTAAAAACCAATAATTAATAATTAGCAGTTTTTAGTTTTTCCCACGTACTGCGTGGGAATCAAAATCCTCGTCTAGTTCGGGGATTTTTTTTGTCTGTAGTATGTATTAGGGGGGTAGTGTATGGATTTGTTAGTAGAGATAATGGGATGGACAAGTGTTGCTTTCTATATTTTATTATTGTTGTTTAATGGTATGAAAAATATGCGCCTTGCTTCATTTCTGTCCGTTGCCAATGATGTGATGTGGGGGGTGATGATAGGCGTATTACCAAAAGTATTATTGAATTTAGTCGTCGGTAGTGTCACTTTGTACCGCTACCTATGTGACTTTACTGATGCACCGAAAAAGTTAACGCATCTTGTGCTTATGCTCATGATAGCGGGGCTTTCTTACTTCACCTATTTTGCGTTAAATGATTACTTGGATAACCCGTCATTAGGCTTGTTACTGACTTGGCTGGATTTTGTGCTGATATTAATCGCTTTAAGTTTCAAACGTATCTTCATTTTTCAATTTTTCATGCTGATATCTGCATTTGTTGGCGGATTTGCTTATTATCTTTTGGGTATTGAGCAGATGGTTGTTATTAAAGTGATAGTCGGGCTGATCACCAGTTATAAGTTATTTATTCGCCCTCTTTTCCCTGAACTGGAAAATAAATTGCTATTTTGGAGAATTGCCAAATAGCCTCAGCTAGGGATAAATAAATCGATACAGTGCCACTATTTACATCTATTTTTCGTTAACTTAGCAACACAAAAGCTAATCACGAAGCCGCGGCGCAGAGGACACTAAGAAAACAAAGGCGGGGTAGGTTTGGGTTTTTAGATTTATCCTTCCTTTTCTTTTGTACCTCGGTGGTTAATCATTTTTGGCCTGACCTGACTGCCAGCAAACAAACAACAAGCTAACCACGCAGCCGCTGCGCTATAAAGAGGACTCGAAGAAACCCCAAAAAAAGTTTGTGTGCGTACCCTCCGTGGTTGACAGCTTTTGATTTTACTAGCAATAATTTTCCTTGAAGCATATAAAACTATCCACACACACTTCGCAAGTCTACGTCGTTGATAATTGTCATCTTTGAATTCGTTTAGGTTTTTTTGTGGGGATGCTTTATACAGAGGTTATCACTCGCCTTAGGATGGCAGGCAACTAGGTTTGAATAACTGGACTCCGTTGTTTACCAAGAAGGTCAATAACCCGCTATTAATAATACCAAGCAATATAGAGGGTGATGGCGTTCGTTCTGTAACGATGAAAACGCTTATCCTTTGCGCAACATAAAAAAACCCTTGTCAGTTGCCTGACAAGGGTTTTAATCAATAGTTTAATGGCTTATAAATTAAGCGTTTAAACTTTGTGGCTTACCACCAAGCTTCCATTTGTACACCAACGCTTAATGCATCGTCTTCACCGTTGTAACGAGTGTCGTTATCTTCTAGATCAGCTAAGTAAGTTGCGAAAACACGGATTTCTGGACGAGACCAAAAACCGCTTGCTGGAGACCAAGTTTGTGCAACAGTAAATTTCATTTCTGAAGAATCTGCAGTACCTTCTTCTCTGTTGTAGTAACCAACTTCTAGTTGAGATTTCATGTTATCAGTCCAAGAGTACTGAGGACGTACAACAACATTATATTGAGTGAAATCACCATTATCTGTAGTAGTTAAATCAGAGCCAGAAACAAAACCTAATGTGTAACCAACATTGATTTTTTCAGATGGGCTAACAACACCCCAGTTGTAAATGCGGAACGCTTTAGAATCATCAGCAGCATCGCTATCATCGGCATTCCAGCTACCGTCAGTTCCCCAAGTGAAACCGTTAGCAAGACCTTGGTTTGCGACTTGGACGATTAATTTGTTAAAGCCACCTAAGAAATCACCTTGAACGTATTCAGCTGTTAGCATAGTAGATGCGTCATTTGCATCAGACTCTGCATTAGGCATCCAAGTAGTCACGCCTAGTTCTAATGATGCGTTTTTCCACATTTGAATGCCCGCTAAGCGTGCATCTAAAATGTTGGTATTCGCAGCGCCATCAGCACCACCACGTTGGAACCAAGCTAGAGAAAGAGCTGTATCACCAATTGCAATGTTTTCGATACCAGCGCCATCGCCGTTAATTGCCCAGTAGTAATCATCTGTAATATGGATGTCATGACGTTGGTAGTAACGTTTACCAGCCCATAGTGTAGATGAACCAAGTACACCACTTGCTGTAGCATAGATTTCTCGGATTAGAACTTCTTGGTCTGATTGGTAATCTGTAGCGTTTTGACCTGGGTTAAACACAGCTAAAGAGTGAATATCAAATTTCACGCCACTGTCATCATATAGGTTTTGACCTAGAGCTAACTCAACATAAGTATCATTCTCATTACCAAGACGACCTACTTTATCTTTGTTTGAAGTGATCATGCCACCATCTGCAGATGCGCCAACACCTGAACGAGCATAACCTGTAAAGTCTACCGCTGATGCGCTAGTTGATAACAATGCAACTGCAACTGCAGCCGAAAGCATTTTAAATTTCATAGCTATTCCTTAATTTCTATTATTTATTTTATTTGAGAATCCATCACTCTAAGGTGAGCCAATTGGCGATTACAACTAAATGTGTAATTGAAGTTCCAATCAACTTGGTCGGCATTATAAGGGGCTTGTCTCGATAAAGACTAAGACATAGGTCACACTTTTATCACGGTAATGTTTTTTCTGGAACTTTTATGCAACTTTATTGACGCACTCTACAAAAAAAGCATTTAGAAACACAGTAAAGAATAAAGTCTATCAATAATTCAGATAGTTGCACTAAACCTACGCTTGAATAGTGTATTAATAAAGACAGCTGGTAATGACGATGCGCGTTATCATTATGTTTTTAGCCGCATATTTTAATTTGTTAGTTAATGTGGGAAAATAACGTTCTTGTTTTTCTTTGTGCTTTTTAGAGGTTTTTTTGCTATGCGTTTATTTATGTTTGTGCTCCTCTCTTTATTAGCTTTGCAACAATACCACTTATGGTTTGGTAAAAATGGGTTACAGGACAACTCTGCGTTAAAGAAAGAAGTTGCGCTTGTAATAGTAAGCAATGCGGATCTCAGACAACGCAACCAGATGATGTTTGCAGAAATAGATAATTTGAAGCGAGGATCTCAGGCTATTGAAGAACGAGCTCGCAATGAATTAGGTTTAGTGAAAGAGGGAGAAACGTTTTTCCATATTGTCCCAAAAGAAGATTAAGCGAATGAGTAAATTAAATTTAGTTGCCGTGATTGCGGCTGCGGGCCTTGGCAAACGTGTCGCGGCAGAGATCCCTAAACAGTACCTGTCGTTATTAGGTAAAACTATTATTGAACACAGTATGGCTCCTTTTCTTAACCATCCAGATATCACCAAAGTGGTTATCTCAATAGCTAAAAACGATCGCTGGTTTACCCAGCTAAGTGTCGCCAAACACCCCAAAGTAGAACTCGTAGAAGGCGGTTTGACGCGTGTTGACTCAGTATTGTCGGCGCTGAATGTGATTGATGAATGCGCTTATGTGTTAGTGCATGATGCGGCAAGACCTTGTATTTCGCGCACTGATATAGATAAGTTAATTGCCTCTGTGACGTTTTCAAAACAGGGCGCGATTCTTGCGTCCAGAGTACGCGACACCATGAAACGTAGCGATTTACGTGGGCAAATAATCGCCACGGTTGATCGTGAAAATTTATGGCATGCTTTGACACCGCAAATGTTCGAAAACAAAGTATTGCTTAAGGCGATTAGTCAGATCGATGATCCACAAATGATTACCGATGAAGCTTCTGCTATGGAAATGTCGGGATTGCCTGTTACTATCATCGAAGGACGAAGTGATAATCTCAAAGTGACTCGTCAGGAAGATTTACAACTCGCGGAACTGTATCTATCCCAAAAAATTAATGGAGCATGAAATGATTCGAATCGGACACGGTTTTGATGTTCATAAGTTTGGCGGGCAAGGCCCGATTACCCTTGGCGGTGTTAAAATACCCTATTTTCGCGGGTTAATTGCTCATTCAGATGGCGATGTGGTACTGCATGCTTTATGTGATGCGTTATTGGGGGCACTTGCATTGGGGGATATAGGCCGCCATTTCCCAGATAACGATCCTAAATATGCCGATATTGATAGCCGGAAATTGCTATTAGATGTTTTTCATCAAACAAAAAATAGAGGTTATAACATTGGTAATGTGGATCTAACTATTGTGGCACAGGCTCCGAAAATGGCCTCTTTTATTGATGATATGCGCTTGCAGATAGCGGCACTATTAGAAACCGAGTCTCATAATATTAATGTCAAAGCAACTACCACTGAAAAGCTGGGTTGTATTGGACGCGGGGAAGGAATTGCCACCCATGCTGTTGTTCTATTGATTAAAAAAAATAATGAAGAATAAATAATGAATGAAAAAAGCGAAAAGCAAGTAGTTGATTTAGATTTTAGTTATCTCTATGGAAAACCTCAAAGTACGGGGTTATATAAACAGTCATGTGAAGATTTTAATGTTCAAGAAAACTTGGGGTTTGAGTTAACCGGAGAAGGTGAACATGTTTGCTTGTGGGTGCGTAAAATAGGCGAAAACACACAATATTTAGCGCGTGAACTGGCTAAATTTGCCAATATTCCTGCCCGTAATGTTAGCTATGCAGGCCTAAAAGATCGCCTTGGTGATACTAAACAATGGTTTTCACTGCATATTCCAGGGAAAGTGACGCCTGATTTTTCGCAGTTTGAATCGCCGGGTGTGACCATTTTGAAGGTTGTTCGCCATCACAAAAAGATTAAGACAGGTGCATTAGCGGGTAACTACTTCTCAATTGTTTTACGAGAAATCAGTGATAAAAGCGCATTCCAAAACGCATTACAACAGCTGCAAAATGGGGTGCCAAACTATTTTGGTGCGCAGCGGTTTGGGTTTGATGGTTATAATGTCACAGCGGCGCTGACTATGTTTCAAGGTCGAAAAATAAAAGATCGTTTTAAACGTGGTATTTATTTAAGCGCGGCGCGTAGTTATCTATTTAATCATGTGGTTTCAGCGCGTATTAAAGAGGATCTGTATAATAAACCCATATTGGGTGATTGTGTGCAATTTGTGGGTAATCGTTCCTTTTTTCCGTTAATGGAGTTAGATCCAGCCACAATGGGGCGTTTAAATAAGCGCGAAGTTTGTCTAACAGCACCTTTATGGGGAGCTGGGGAGTTAACTTCAGAATTAGATGCAAAAGAGTATGAAACAGCATTGCTGTCAACTTACCATGAAATTCAGGCGGGACTGGCTCAAAATGGATTAAAACAGGAGCGCCGACCTTTGTTATTAATCCCTGAAAAATTGAGCGCCACTTGGCTTGATGAAAGGAGTGTGCAAATCGATTTTTATCTGCCATCGGGTTGTTACGCGACCAGTGTTCTACGGGAGTTAATTAGTGAACCCGCAATAGCTTGCAATGGATAATTTTAAATAATCAACCTGATTGTTAACAAGCCACTCGTTGCTATTTTTTATTTACGACATGAGAAAACACAGTGAAAATATTTTCCCCACTATACGCTAAGGTTATGATTTGGTCGCAACACAGGTATGCGCCATTTTATCTTTATATCACCGCCTTTGTTGAATCCATTTTTTGGCCTATTCCTGTTGATATTATGCTCGCACCCATGGCGCTTGCGAAACCTCACTTAGCCTGGCGTTTTGCATTGGGAGCAACTGTTTTTTCTGTGTTGGGGGGCGCCGTAGGTTATTATGTAGGAAACGTTCTATATGATCCGTTAGTTTTGCCTTTTATAGAGTTTATGGGTTATCAAGAAAAAATGCAGATAGCACAAGCTTGGTTTTCACAGTGGGGGATAATGGTTATTTTTATTGCCAGTTTTACGCCTATTCCTTTTAAAGTTTTTACCATTACCGCTGGAATTATGAGCATGGCATTTTTCCCATTTCTATTAACGGCACTAATTGGTCGCGGTTTACGTTTCTTTATAGTGGCTGGTTTAATGGTTCTAGGAGGTAAGAAGATGGAAGCTAAGCTAAGTAAATATATCGATAGATTGGGATGGATAACAATATTACTCGCCATTCTTTTATATTTTGCATTGAAGTATTAAGGCTTGTGAAATATCTTACTGTTTTTATTTTCAGTTTATGGGGGCTGTGGGGGTGTAGCTCAGCGGATCCCCGAGCCCCAGTTTTGGATCTTACCTTAAGTCAAAATAGAAATAGTACATACTCTCAATCAGCTTCCCCGCTTCAAAATTTCAGCACCTATAAAGTCGCAACGGGTGATACCTTGTATTCAATTGCATGGCGATCAGATCTTGACGTCGAGACATTAGTTAAGCGTAATCATTTAAAACCACCCTATACTATTTACCAAGGACAGATATTAAATTTAATAGAAAAAAAGCCGCGAAAACTTAATAAAGCCAAAACAACAACCGTAAAAAATGACCTCCCTTCACAAAAATCAGATAAAAAAGCTGCAACTAACTGCTCGGGTCAAAGCTGTGAGAAAAACCGCAATCAAAAGCTTGTACAGAAAAAAACAAAAGCTTACTCTACAAATGAAGGGGTTGTCAGAACGCTTAATAAAAGGGCCGCAGAGAAACATCCTAAACGTCTAAAAGTAACAGATTGGCGTTGGCCCGCAGAAGGGAGATTAACTGAAACATTTTCCGCATCACAACAAGGAATGAAAGGGATCAGCCTTTCAAATCGGCGAGGAACCGCTATTCATGCAACGGCATCTGGAAAAGTTGTTTATGCAGGCAATGGCTTGCGAGGTTACGGTAACTTAATAATTATTAAACATAATTATGATTATTTAAGTGCCTATGCACACAATGAAAAACTATTTGTTGGTGAAAACGAAACAATTAAAGAAGGTCAAAAAATAGCAATAATGGGTGATAGCGGTGCAGACAGTGTGCATTTGCATTTTGAAATCCGTTACCGTGGCAAGTCTGTCGATCCGTTACGTTACCTACCAAAACGTTAACTGCTTAGCATTTACAGTAGTAATTCGCAACAAATGTACCTATTTTTGATTATAAAATGTTATTTCTGGTGTAAGCTGTTTTGTGTCACTAAGAATATTAATTTGCGCATTAAAATAAGGATATTAGCTATATGATTAAAAAAGCTAAAAGTGATTTAATTGAATGTGAAAATGACGGCGTTATCAATGTCAGTATTGATGCCATAGAAGTAACTGCAAATAATGAATTAAAGATAATGGATGCCACTCAACTTTACCTTGGTGAGATCGGGTTTTCTCCCTTATTAACCGCACCGGAAGAGGTTTATTACGCTCGGCGATCCCTACGTGGTGATGACGTTGCACGTAGACGCATGATTGAAAGCAATTTACGACTAGTGGTTAAAATTTCTCGCCGTTATAACAACCGTGGCCTGTCCCTGCTCGATTTAGTTGAAGAAGGGAATTTAGGATTAATTCGTGCAGTGGAGAAATTTGATCCAGAAAAAGGTTTTCGTTTTTCTACTTACGCAACTTGGTGGATACGTCAAACCATAGAACGCGCCATTATGAATCAAACACGCACTATTCGGCTTCCTATCCACATTGTTAAAAAATTAAATGTTTATTTAAGAACTGCGAGAGAATTAGCGCACAAATTAACGCATGAACCCACCGCGGAAGATATTGCAAAAGAGTTAGATGTTTCAGCGAAAGAGGTTGCCAAAATATTAAAGCTTAATGAGCGGATCAGTTCAGTGGACATACCCATTGGTAATAATTCTGATAAGGAACTCTTAGATATTATTCCGGATCGTAAAGAAGCGTCACCAGAGAATGAGTTACAAGATGATGATATGAAGTTACGCATTGTTGATTGGTTAGAAGATCTGAATCCTAAGCAGCGAGAAGTGCTAGCAAGGCGTTTTGGTTTATTGGGTTATGAAGCGGCGACCTTAGAAAATGTAGGCAAAGAGATAGGGTTAACACGCGAGCGTGTCCGCCAAATTCAGGTCGAGGCATTAAAGAGTTTGCGGGATGTACTCTCTCAGCAAGGTTTATCGATCGAGTCTTTATTTCAGATTTAGCTTACTGGCTTTTAAAATGAATAAAAACGCATCCCTTTTGATGCGTTTTTATTAATTTGAATTTTAGCGGTTAAAAGAAGTCAGCTAATACTAATGAAAAGCTTGGATCAATTTCGCGCAGTTCTTTTACTAATTTTTGACGAGCTTTAACCTCTTCTATCTCCCGCCACATTCTGACTCTTTGCGTTGTTTTTTTCGGGATATAGATTTTCTCATCATCACTTGCTTGTATATCTGCACGGTCTAAATATTGCATATTCATCCAGTCCTTATATGTTGAAAGTGTTTCGATGGGGTAACAATAAGCATTAAGTATTGCAGTTTTATGATATTACGATGCTATCCTTCATTAATTTATAGCGAAAGCTATCTGTTCAACTAAAATTTAATAGTTTTCTTTTATCTATCTTAGGTACTGACAAATTATGGCCTTACCCAGTAATTTCTTTTCTACGCAAGCCGTTTTAGTGGTTGATGATATCGACACAATAAGAAGTGCGATAAAAGGCATGCTACAAATGCTCGGCTGTATAGACATATCCGTTGCCGCTAATGGCGATCGTGCAATTGAGCTGTGTGAAGCTACAAAATTTGATTTTGTTTTATGTGATTTTAATTTAGGAAAAGGTAAAGACGGCTATCAACTATTTGAAGAGTTAAAACTACGCGAGTTACTTAAAAGTAATACTGTTTTTATATTAATAAGTGCGGAAACTGCTTTGCAAGTTATCCATGGTATTGTGGAATTACAACCTGATGACTATCTATTAAAGCCATTTTCCTACAAAACATTAGAAGCTCGTTTGGTCAGGGCGTTAAAAAAACGTAAGGTGCTGGGAGGGATTTATGATGCGCTTGCGCTGCGCGATTATAGAAAAGCGTTAGATGAATGCGCTAAAGCGTCTAAAACAGATCTAAAATATGCATTGCCCGTTATGCGTCTTAAAGGTGAAGTGTTACTTAATTTAAGACAGCCCCGAATAGCACTGGAACTGTATAACTCAATTTTAGATCTGCGATATTTCTCTTGGGCTAAATTAGGCAAAGCGATCGCTTATTATCACCTTGGTGATTACACGAATTCTGCAACACTATTAAATGATCTCTGTGAATTGAAAGAAACACGCATTGAAGCTTTAAACTGGTTGTCTAGCATCTATGCTCAGCGTGAATGTTACTCGCAAGCAAAAAATACACTAATCGAATCGGTCAAACTATCCCCTAAAAATATCCCTAGACAACGTGCCTTGGCTAACCTTTCCTTGCTAGAAAGTGATTGGGAAGTAGCCCAGCGCTGCCTTAAAACGGTATTACAGAATACCCGTTTTTCAGTGCATGAGCGTATTGAACACCATTTTAACTATATTAACTGCCTACTCGATCGCGCTCAAAAAAGTAGCGAATTACAGCAAGCCAAAATATTCTCACAAGTACAAGTCACCCTAAAAAGCGCTTCGCAGCGTTTTGATAAAACGACGTTTCATGAGCTTGAAAAAATTGTCTGTGCACGAATGTTGATCATGAAAGGACTGTTGAAGTCTGCAACTGACTCACTTAACGACTGCAATGTTGACATTATAATTGACTGTGATCGAGATTGTGGCTTAGCGCTAGCCAAAGCCTGGTTTGAGCTCGGTAATTACAAAAAACATGATCAAATTATGGCACTAATTACTTTCCCTGAACACAATAATAGTATTGAAGAAATGAGTGATCTACTGCTTATTAACAAAGTGAAGCGGCAGCATAAAGAGCAAATTGCTAAGCTGCTTAGCCTTAATGAGCAGGGCATCAAACTTTACCGCAGTGGTCTATATCCCGCTTCGACAAGCATATTTCTTGATGCGCATGAAATCATGCCGAACAATACGCTGTTGTCATTAAATTTAGCGCAATCAATTACAAAGGGATGGCCACCTAATGAGAAGTTCAGTAAGAAAAAACAGATCGTCAAGCAATGTATTAATGTAATCGAAGCTGGTCAGCTTGATAGCTTATCAATGAAACGTTATCGCTCAATTGAAACCGAGCTTAAAGCCATCTTAGGTGGGTAAATAAAATTAAATATTATTGGACCGTTATTGATGAAAATAGATCACCGTAAAAGAGCTGGGTTTACGCTTATTGAATTACTTGTCACACTTGTGGTACTTGGAATTCTGATCTCAATCGGTATAAATAACTATAGCAGGCTATTTTCTCAACAGAAATTAGTACAAAAGACGGAACATCTTTATCATTTTTTGCGTTTAGCAAAGTCTCAATCGATCAAGTATAACAAAAAAATTTATGTACACTTTTGCCAATTGGGCAATAGCGGTAAATGGAAAATGGGGATGACGGATCAGGCTAGTTGTGATTGCTTTACCCCTGCTTCCTGCTTGTTAAATGGCTTAGAAGTCGTTAACGAGTTAAGTGATGGGCAAGCCGTATTGATAGCCCCATCAGATATCACTTTTAGTAGTAATCAAGCCTCTTATAGTCCAATGCGTTTTAGTGTTAATGCTGGTAGCGTCACACTGGCAGATGACGCCGGTTATAAGTTAAAAGTTATCCAGTCAACGATGCGCTTACGAGTTTGTTCGCCAGAACAAGCACAATTAGGGTATAAAAAATGCTAATGGCGGGGAAAAAAGGTTTTTCATTAATCGAGATGTTAATTTCATTACTGCTTGGCTCTGTATTGCTGGCGATGGTTATTGGTTTGTATGTGACGGGTGTTTCATCAGGCGCGAAAAGTTTAAAATACTCGCGCTTACGCACGGATTTACAATCAATGATGTCCATGATGGAAACCGATATCAGACGTGCGGGTTATGGTGGTAACGCTTTTCTGGTGGGCAGTGGTGCAAGTAAAACGGTGGATTCAATCAATCATTGTATTATTTACTATTATAACCATGATTCCGTGCTTTCTATTACTGATGCGAACAAAATGGCTTTTAGGTTTGTCCCCGCTAAAAATGAGATTCAATTTGGAACAGGCGTTGGTCCTCTTGCCAGTGATTGTTATTCTCCGGGCAATGGATCTTGGACTGCATTATCCGATAAAAACTTCATCAAAATCACTGCGTTAAACTTTACAGAGAACGCTGTTTCGAGTGCATCGGCAACGATGCGCAGCGTACAAATAATTTTAGCTGGAGAGTTGGTGTCAGATAATCGTTATTCACATGTAATAAAGACAAAAGTGAGCGTGAGAAATATAGAGGTCAAGTAGGACGGATGATCTTTGTCAGAATCTAGGACTTCACTATCGCCCCCTTTTTTAATTGTGAACTTTTCCCCTTTTATGCAGACTAAGCTTGTTACGATGAACGATAATAGTATTCATCAGTTGTTTGCCATATACCTCGAAATGAAATTTATCATCTTGAATTTTCTTTCAAGTACCCCCATATAATAGGTTGACTGTTTATATAACGATATATATTACCAATATTTTACTAATTAGAAGATCTATTTAGGAGTGACTATGTTTGCGCGATTATTTTTAATTTTCACCAGTGTCTCATTATTAGAGATTTTTGTTCTGGTTAAAGTCGGTAGCTTTTTAGGTGCATGGCCAACTATTGGATTAGTTATTGTTACCGCATTAATCGGCTCCGCGCTTGTACGTAGCCAAGGCATCCAGCTTGTAAAACAGTTACAGGAACGCATGGCGCAAGGCGAAATACCCGGTTTGCAACTGATTGAAGGTGTGATGTTGCTGGTGACTGGTGTGCTATTAGTGACGCCAGGTTTTGTAACTGATTTGTGCGGTTTATTACTATTACAACCACAAATTAGAGCGGCAATTGCGAAAACTGTGCTAGCAAATATAAAGATAAATCCAACAGTTCCTCTTACAGGTGGTTATTCGCAATCACCAACAGGCTCTCCTTTTACGGATAGCAACGCCGATGAAAATATTATTGAAGGGGAGTTTGAACGTAAAGAGGATAAAAAATAGGTTTTTTTGACAAACATCACATGGCGGGCTATTCCTTTGTTCAATTTGTTTCAGCGCTAGCATTTTAACTATTTCTATCTTGGAAAAAACTTATTAATCATTAAGTTGTCACACAAGAACAGTAAACTAGCGGTCCAGAATTTATCACTCTAAAAAGGGTTAATTGTGAATATTAAGCACTCTATAACATTAAGAAGTTTTAAAAAATATCAACCTCGCCAAATTGCAAAATTCGTTAAAGGCTTTTTTAGCGGTCGTATCTTTATTGTCGGTTTGGGCCGTTTGCGTGTTATCGAGGGGAAGGTAGTTGCTTATCAACATCAGAAAAGTGAAAAAAGTATTATGATTGTCGTCAGCGAAATCAATCGAATTATAAATGAATTATCTCATCCAAAAGTTTCAATCAGCTAGTTTTAATTTGACTCAAATAAACCTCTAATAACCTGTATATTTATTGCAGGTTTTTTTTAATAAAATGATACTGCGTACTTGATAATCTAATATTCATCCCCATCTATTTAATCAATGCAAACGTTAATTATCTTAAGGAAAAACCATGACTATTCGTCCATTACATGATCGCGTTATTTTAAAACGTACTGAACAAGAAACTAAATCAGCTGGTGGTATCGTATTAACCGGAAGCGCGGCTGAAAAATCAACTCGCGGTGAGGTTTTAGCTGTGGGTAAAGGCCGCCTTTTAGATAGCGGAGAAGTAAAACCGCTTGATGTAAAAGTGGGTGATATTGTTATTTTTAGTGAAGGTTATGGCTTGAAAACGGAAAAAATAGAAGGTCAAGAAGTCATTATACTGAGTGAAAATGATATTTTAGCCGTTGTAGAATAAATTTTAAATTCAACGCCATTTTTCTAACAGCAGAAAAATAGTTTGACCATAAATCTAACAGGTAAAGGAAAATAAATATGTCTGCAAAAGATGTGAAATTCGGTAATGACGCTCGTATTAAAATGCTTGCTGGTGTAAATGTATTGGCTGACGCAGTTAAAGTAACTTTGGGTCCTAAAGGACGTAATGTTGTTATTGATAAAAGTTTTGGTGCGCCACAAATAACTAAAGATGGTGTCACGGTCGCTAAAGAGATCGAGCTAGAAGATAAGTTCGAAAACATGGGCGCACAGATGGTTAAAGAAGTGGCTTCGCAAACTAATGATGCAGCAGGCGACGGAACAACTACTGCAACTGTTTTAGCACAGGCTATTATTTCAGAAGGACTAAAAGCGGTTGCTGCGGGAATGAATCCAATGGATTTGAAACGTGGTATAGATAAAACTGTTAAAGCGGCTGTTGAAGCGCTGAAATCGTTATCGACACCTTGTTCTGATTCAAAAGCAATTACTCAAGTCGGTACCATCTCGGCTAACTCTGATCACGAAATAGGTGAAATTATCGCCCAAGCGATGCAGAAAGTGGGCAATGAAGGTGTTATCACTGTTGAAGAAGGCCAAGGACTAGAAACTGAACTTGATGTCGTTGAAGGCATGCAATTTGATCGCGGTTATCTTTCTCCTTACTTTATGACAAATCATGAAACCGGTACGGTTGAATTGGAAAGTCCATATATCTTATTGGTTGATAAAAAGATTGGTAATATCCGTGAATTATTGCCAACACTAGAAGCTGTTGCTAAAGCATCAAAACCGTTACTTATTATTGCTGAAGATGTTGAAGGCGAAGCGTTGGCAACGTTGGTTGTTAACAATATGCGCGGTATCGTCAAAGTGTGTGCAGTTAAAGCACCTGGTTTTGGTGATCGTCGTAAAGCGATGTTACAAGATATTGCGATTTTAACGGCTGCGACTGTTATTTCTGAAGAGATAGGTTTAGATCTTGAAAAAGTACAACTGGAAGATTTAGGTCAAGCCAAACGCATTGTTATCAGTAAAGATGAAACAACCATTATTGATGGTATTGGCGAAGATGCGGCTATTAAGGCCCGTGTTGCTCAAATCCAACAACAAATAGAAGCTTCTTCATCTGATTATGATAAAGAAAAATTACAAGAACGCTCTGCTAAATTAGCCGGCGGTGTCGCTGTCATTAAAGTTGGCGCTTCGACAGAAGTGGAAATGAAAGAGAAAAAAGATCGCGTCGATGATGCATTACATGCAACACGTGCAGCGGTTGAAGAAGGCGTTGTTGCCGGTGGCGGTGTTGCTTTAGTTCGTGTTGCTGCACTATTAAAAGATCTTAAAGGTGATAATGACGAGCAAAATGTTGGCATCCGTGTTGCACTACGTGCTATGGAATCACCACTTCGTCAAATCGTAGAAAACTGTGGTGAAGAAGCTTCTGTAGTGACTAATAACGTACAGAAAGGCGAAGGAAACTACGGTTACAATGCAACCACGGGTGAATACGGTGATATGTTAGAGATGGGTATTCTTGACCCAACTAAAGTAACCCGTAGCGCATTACAGTTCGCCGCTTCTATTGCTGGCATGATGATTACTACTGAATGTATGATCACTGATCGTCCTCTAGAATCAGGTGCCGCGATGCCTGATATGGGTGGCATGGGTGGTGGAATGGGCGGCATGATGTAAGCATCATCATCTAACCATTCTATTGAAACGCATAACGTTTCATGAGCCTCGAAGAACCTTGTTTTTCGAGGCTTTTTTGTTTGCAGTTATTCCGTATTGGTTATTATCCGCTTTTACGTCTTCCCGCTTTTGCACTCACTCCTGCGGTAATGGATTAGCTTTATCGCTGTGATCTGTTGCTTGTGGTTGATGGTGTTGCAATTCTGCCGTCGGGGCGGAATTGCAATAATAATACTAATCACAATAATTAACTGGTCTATTTTACTTGTTAAAATAACTTATTTCTTCGTTATAAGTTTCGTAAAGGGAACAACCATTTACCTCAACTTATGCCTTAAACTAAGCTATTTTTCCTACGCAAAATTCAGAACACTTATTTAATGTAATTGGTATAACAGTCACCTGAAACCCTCTTTAGCTGATAGCTGTAATTAACATTTTTATGCTCATCCTAATTTACACCTATTTTCTTTGCATCAAATAGCCAAATAGCGCTGCGTCATCACGTATCACGTTTGTTAATTCACTATACTGATCTAGCCTTAGGGTAATAAGATTCAGCAAGATAGGTGGTAATGATGATTTCAAAACTCAATCAAAAAAGTGATATTTTAGATCAACTATTTTCTCAATTACAGCCACACTTTTCAGAGCGTACACAAAAAACATTACAGCAATTTATTCATTGTGTTTATCGCGATGTGGTGATCAGCGATTTAACACAAATGTCACAGACGGATTTATGCGGTCTGACAGTGTCATTGTGGCGTGAGGCGCAACAGTGGTTAGGTGATGAAGCTAAAGTGCGTGTATTTAATCCCGATGTTGAGCAGGATGAATGGCAGTCAGCTCACACCGTGATCAGTGTGTTATGTAGAAACGTTCCTTTTGTTATTGATACCTTAAAGCTCATCATTAATGAGAAGAACATAAAAATACACCGTTTTTTTCATAGTGAAATAGCAGCTGAACGCGGTAAAATCGGAAAACTAAAATCACTTGAAAATAAAAATTCAAATGAATTACTGCTGTATTTCGAAATAGATCAGACCAGTTCTGCATCTGAGCGCGATGAAATCAGGGCGAAGTTACAGCTTGTACTGCTGGATATAGTGCTCGTTGTAGATGATTTTACAGCGCTTATAAATTACGTTAAAGAAGCTGTGAAATTTAGTACAAGGTTGAAATGTAATAGTAATATTGAGGATCTTCAGGAACAGCAAACTTTTTTAACTTGGATGCTGGAAGATCATTTCACTTTTCTTGCTGGTGAAAAACTGATTGTTAAAGGAGGCCTTGTTAAGCCTGTTGAAGGTAGTCAGTTAGGTTTGTTAAAACATGCCGAATTTAGACGTGAAACTAGCCAGTTGCAGTCTGTCAATGTATTAAATGAAAATACGCTAGTGCTTTTCACTAAAGCCTCAAAACGCGCTATGGTACATCGTCCAGCTTATCCCGATATTATTTATATTAAGCAATTTAATGAGAATGGTGAATGCGTTAGTGCATATCGCTTTATCGGGTTGTATACCTCTTCAGTTTACAGCGGCACCCCGGTTGATATACCCGTTGTACGTAATAAATTGAGTAATATCCTGAAACAGTCTGGTTACAGCAAAGGTGGGCATTATTATAAAGAACTAGCGCAAATTCTTTATACTTATCCTGTTGAAGACCTACTGCTGTGTAATGAAAGTGAGCTGTTGCAGAATGTAACGGAAGTACTGCATGCGCAGGAGCGTAAAGACTTAAAACTATTTTTACGTACGGAAGGCCATAATCAGTTTGTTATCGCTATTCTGTATGTACCGCGCGATATTTATAATACAGAAGTAAGACTTAAGTTTGAAAAGCTTATTTGCTGCACCTTAGAAGTCACAGACAGTGATTTCCAGACCTATTTAAGTGAGTCAAATTTAGCCCGATTACGTTTGGTTTTACGCCTTAAAAATCCACTTAATGAAGTATTGGAAGTGCAGGCCATTCAGGACCGTATGAGACAGTTAACTAGACTGTGGAGTGATGAATTACACGAGTCTTTAATTGAACATTTTGGTGAAGAGCTAGGTACTAAACTGAATAAAAAATACACTGGTGCTTTTACTGGCAGCTATCAAGACACCTTCAACTCCCGGGTTGCAGTGGCCGATATAGAGCGTATTGAATCGTTATATAAGGATCAAAAACGGGCTATGACGCTGCGCTTCTACCGTTCAATAGAGCCAAATAGCAGTGAACTTAAATTAAAACTTTTTCATCAGGATGGTGCTTTACTGCTTTCCGATCTTATTCCAATTTTAGAAAATTTAGGACTAAAAGTTGCTGAAGAATACCCTTATAAAGTGACACCTAGCTGTGAAAAAAACTTTTGGTTATATGACTTTACCCTAATTTACTCGAAGGTGAATAATTTAGAGCCGAATACTTATGATGTTGTTTTTGCCGATGCTTTTTTATCTATCTGGTATGGAAAAGCAGAGAACGATCCATTTAATAAGCTTATTCTTGGTGCAGGACTGGCGTGGCGGGATGTTGCAATGCTGCGCGCCTATGCTAAATATTTAAAACAGTTATGCTTTGGTTTTAGCCAAAGCAGTATTGCGAAAACGTTATTAGATCACAGTAAGCTGGTGAAAGAACTAGTGACATTATTTAAATTGCGCTTTGATCCGAGTCGAACCATCGATTTAGAAAAACAGCAAAACCTAGAAATGAAAATTTTAACTGCGCTTAATGATGTCACTAATCTTAATGAAGACAGAGTACTGCGTAAATATGTTGAACTGATTATGGCAACACTGCGTAGTAATTATTTTCAAGAAAATGAGGGTGAAAATAAATCCTACATCAGTTTTAAATTTGACCACAGCAAAATATGCGATATCCCGCTGCCGCGCTTAACTTATGAAGTTTTTGTTTATTCTCCGCGTATCGAGGGGGTGCATCTGCGCGGTGGAAAAGTCGCCCGTGGTGGTTTGCGCTGGTCTGATCGCCGCGAGGATTTCCGCACCGAGATATTGGGTTTGGTCAAAGCACAGCAGGTGAAAAATTCAGTGATTGTCCCGGTTGGTGCAAAAGGAGGCTTTGTTGCGAAAAAAATTAAGCCTGCGATGGACAGAGAAACCTTTATGGCTGAGGGCATCAGTTGCTACAAAATATTTATCAGTGCGTTATTGGATATTACTGACAATTTAAGTGAGGGGACGGTAATACCTCCCCCTGATTTGGTGCGTTACGACGGTGATGATCCTTACCTTGTTGTGGCTGCAGATAAAGGCACTGCGACATTCTCTGATATTGCTAATGAGCTGGCAGTGGACAGAGATTTCTGGCTGAATGATGCGTTCGCTTCGGGTGGTAGTAATGGGTATGACCATAAAAAAATGGGGATTACTGCTAAAGGGGCGTGGATTAGTGTGCAACGTCATTTCCGGGAACTCAGTATTGATGTACAAAGTAAGCCGCTGAGTGTGATCGGTATAGGTGATATGGGCGGTGATGTATTTGGTAACGGTATGTTACGTTCTCCATTTATTGCTTTACTGGGGGCGTTTAACCATGTGCATATTTTTATTGATCCAACACCTGTGGACTTAGCCGCTAATTTTGCTGAGCGTCAGCGTCTATTTGATACCCCAAGAACAGGGTGGAACGATTACAATCGAGATTTGCTTTCGTCGGGCGGTGGCATCTTTGAACGCAGCGCAAAATCTATTTCGGTCACGCCGGAAATGGCTAAGCGTTTTGATATATATCAGAAAAAAGTAACACCAACAGAGCTTATTAGTATTTTATTAAAAGCTCAGGTTGATTTGTTATGGAATGGTGGCATCGGGACCTATGTGAAAGGGAGCCTAGAAAGTCATGCCGATGTCGGCGATAAAGCCAATGACATTCTGCGTGTTAACGGCAATGAATTACGCTGTGCAGTGATTGCTGAAGGTGGTAATTTAGGTATGACTCAGAGAGCACGTATTGAGTATGCGTTAAATAGCGGCTTATGTTTTACTGATGCGATTGATAATGCTGCAGGAGTGAATTGTTCCGATTTAGAAGTTAATATCAAAATTCTATTAGATAAATTAGTTTCACAAGGTGATTTAACGGTTAAGCAGCGTAATGTTTGGTTAGGTAATATGACTGATGAAGTGGCTAGAATAGTGCTTAAGAACAATTACCGTCAAGCACAGTGTATTAGCATTTCTTATCTGGAAGGATATAAACGCCTAGAAGAATATCGCCGTTTAATTGGTGATTTAGAAGAGAAGGGGAAACTTAACCGTGCTCTTGAGTTTATTCCGACGGATGATGTATTGCTTGAAGGTAAGAGTAGGCAGGAAGGATTAACCCGCCCAAGTATTTCGGTGATGCTTTCTTATGCTAAAAATGAGATGAAGGAAGCACTGGCTAATGAAAAAGTAGCCGATGATCCCTATCTGCTGCAGGAAGCTGAGAAGATTTTCCCAGCTTCGCTGGTTAATAAGTACCGCAAAGAGGTGCATCATCATCCACTGGTCACTGAAATTGTTGCCACTCAGGTCAGCAATGATATTTTTAACTGTATGGGGCCGACTTTTGTACACCGTATAATGATGAGTGCTGGCTGTTCCTTTTTAGATGTCTGTAAAGCTTGGGTCGCTGCGCGTGATATTTTTGATTTCAATACGACGCTGGAGCAAATTGAAGCCTTAGATAACCGCATCAGTTATGATTTACAAAGTGATTTAATCTTTAAGCTTAAACGCATGGTTCGCCACGGAACGCGTTGGTTAATTCGTAATCATCGTGATCAATTGAATACTGGCGATTTAGTTATACGATATAAAAAATCGTTACAGTCTATTGTTGATGATATTGAATTGGTGCTAATGGGGGGAGAAATCGTTTATCGTTCTGAGATGATAGCCTCACTGAGCGAGTCGGGAGTGCCTAAAATATTAGCACATAAATTAGCCAGTGCGGATCAGGTTTATGCAATGTTAGGGGTACTGTCGGTTGCATCTACCTTAGAAATGGCACCACAGTTAGCTGTGCAAGTGTATTTCCACAGCGGTGAGCATTTAAAACTGTTTGCTATTGCCAAACAGCTCAGTGTGTTACCTGCCGATAGCCATTGGCAATCATTAGCAAGAGAAGCGATGCGGGATGATTTAGAGTGGCAGCAAAAGCATATTTGCCAGACTATTTTACTGGGTTTAAAAGAGGGCAATGTGAGTCAAGCTTTTACTGCTTGGGAAAATCAGCATCAAAATCTGGTACAGCGTTGGTATAAAATGGCGGATGTCTTACTCGCCGTAAAAGTACCTGAGTTTAGTATGTGTCAGGTTGCGTTGCGTGAATTATTGGATCTGTCCAGCAGTTAAATTATAAATGCCCATGATGCATGGATCTCTGCGCAAACACCTAAAGATGCTCATTTTCGTTTTTTGGTGTTTGCACACAACGGCTTATTGGCCTTTATTGATCATTTTTTTGAGCATAAAAGCCACACCGACAAAAGCAAAACTTGCAGTCACCATCGTCGATGCACCAAAACCTGTTGCACAATCCATTTTCATATTACCATCCGAGTCTGCTTTTTCTTTGCAGACTTCCCCATTCATATCGGGGTAACTCAGTTGCTCGGTTGAAAAAACACAGTCGATTCTAAATTTTCGTTTGGGATTTTTACTGAAATTAAAAAAACGACGCAGTTCAGAACGCACTTTTGCGGCGAGCGGATCTTGAATCGTTCGGGCTAAATCAGTCACTTGAATTTGTGTAGGATCAAGCTGACCACCGGCACCCCCGCAGGTTAATAGTGGAAATTTATTACGTTTGCAATGAGCCACCAGCGCCACTTTGGCATGAATGCTATCAATGGCATCAAAGATATAATCAAATTCACTGGAAAGGTATTCAAAACAGTTTTGTTTATCAATAAAGTCATCAATTAAATTGAGTTTGATCTCCGGATTAATTAAACGACAACGTGCTGCCATCGCTTCAATTTTCATCTCACCAACGGTATCACTCAGTGCATGGATTTGGCGGTTGGTATTAGTCACACAGATATCATCCATATCAATTAAGGTGAGTTGACCAATGCCCGAGCGAGCCAATGCTTCGATAACCCAGGAGCCAACACCACCGATACCTATCACACAGATGTGGCTATTTTGGAATTGATTAAGCGCTTTACTGCCATATAAGCGTTTGATACCCCCAAAACGATTTTCATAATTTGACATTGAATACTCCCGAATTTAGGTGGCGCATTATACCCAATGGAGATAAAAATGCGAGATACGTATTAGCTGCACTCGGCGGCCCGAAAAATAAAATTTGCCCTTATCGGAATTAAATTTACAATACAGGGCAACGAATCTGTGATTCATTCACTTAAGTAACCTCAAATCGAGACCAAAAAATATAATTTCTATTTAATATCAGTTGGTTAAAGTTTAATGTCATGCAGTATTGATAGCTTTGTGTAGTTCAAGGCAACTCAACGTAACGATAGCGGACTATTGGTCGCTGAGTTAACGCTGAAGACACGCAAATAGCTGCGCTGTATCGATTTGCTCATTCAGAGCAGAGGTTAGGCACAAAGGATAATTTAGATGGAAACAACATTTCCAATATTTTCAACAGCAGTTTTACTTTTTTTTATTTTGGATCCCTTTGGCAATGTTCCCTTATTGCTGAGTATCTTGAAAAATATCGATAAGAAAAAACATTCAAAAATCATTATCCGTGAGATGCTAATCGGTTTATTCATATTAGTCATTTTTATGTTTTTTGGTGAACAATTTTTAAGCCTGTTTCATTTGGAAACGCAGGCCATTACCATCGCTGGTGGGATCATCTTTTTTGTGATCTCTTTAAAAATGATTTTTCCCTCTGCCAATGGAGGGGATTTGTTTGCGATGAAGCAAGGTGATGAACCCTTGATCGTACCAATTGCGATGCCGATGATTGCAGGTCCTGCTGCCTTAGCCACACTCTTAGTTTTAGCCAAAACTAATGTGCAACATTCCGGCGCACTTTTTGTTTCGGTCTTACTGGCTTGGGCGATGACTGCGGCTGTTTTACTTTTTTCCCCGCATCTATATAAAGTATTAAAAGTAAAGGGGTTGACTGCGCTCGAAAGGTTAATGGGGATGTTACTGCTTATTATGTCGGTACAGATGTTTATTGATGGAATTCGTGCTCTATTGCCGACGTTCGCTTAAACTTTTAGAGATGTTATTCTCGAGACAAAAAAAAGCCAAGGTTTATCCCTTGGCTTTTTTACGCGTTAATTTTTAATGGAACTTAAGATGCCGCAATAATGGTTTTCATCTCGGTCATATATCCGCGTAGTTTTTTACCTACGATTTCTACCGGGTGAGTACGAATCGCTTCATTAACTTCGATTAAGCGTGCATTGTCAACTGAGTTAGATTTCACTGCGAAAGGTTTACCCAACATTTCAGGGCTAAGTGCTTTAACAAAATCAGCGAGTAGCGGCTTCGCTGCGTGGTCAAACAGGTAACAGCCGTATTCTGCTGTATCAGAAATGACGACATTCATTTCGTAAAGTTTTTTACGTGCAATGGTATTAGCAATAAGCGGTGTTTCATGCAGTGACTCGTAATAAGCTGACTCATCAATAATACCCGATGCTGTCATCGCTTCAAATGCAAGTTCAACGCCTGCTTTGATCATCGCAACGAGGAAGATACCGTTATCATAGAACTCTTGCTCATCAATTTTCATATCGCCAGCAGGTTGTTTTTCAAAACCTGTTTCAGCCGTTGCCGCGCGCCATTTGAGTAGGTTAACGTCATCGTTCGCCCAGTCAGCCATCATGGTTTTTGAGAATTCCCCCTCTATAATATCATCCATATGTTTATTAAAGAGCGGACGTAAAATATCTTTAAGTTTTAAAGACATATCAAATGCTTTGATTTTAGCTGGGTTAGATAGACGATCCATCATATTCGTGATGCCGCCGTATTTTAGTCCTTCAGTGACTGTTTCCCAACCGTATTGAATCAGTTTAGATGCATAAGCTGGCTCTAGACCATCAGCGACCATTTTTTCATAGCCAAGAATCGCACCCGTTTGTAACATACCACAAAGAATAGTTTGCTCGCCCATTAGATCTGATTTAACTTCAGCAACAAAAGATGACATGAGTACACCCGCGCGATCACCACCTGTTGCGCTTGCGTATGCTTTAGCAATCGCAAGACCTTGGCCTTTAGGATCGTTTTCTGGGTGAACTGCGATCAAAGTGGGGACACCGAAACCACGTTTGTATTCTTCACGTACTTCAGTACCTGGACACTTAGGTGCAACCATAATGACTGTAATGTCATCACGTACTTGCATTCCTTCTTCAACGATATTAAAACCGTGAGAGTAAGCCAGCGTCGCGCCTTCTTTCATAAGCGGCATTACTGCGTTGACTACGTTTGTGTGCTGTTTATCGGGTGTTAAATTTAAAATAAGATCAGCAGTTGGAATAAGATTTTCATAGGTATCGACAACAAAGCCATTGTCTTTCGCATTTAAATAAGATTGACGTTTTTCAGCAATTGCGGCACCACGCAGTGCGTAAGCGATATCGAGACCTGAGTCGCGCATATTAAGGCCTTGGTTAAGCCCTTGAGCACCACAACCAATCACTACAATTTTCCAACCTTTAATAAATTCACAACCGTCTGTAAATTCGCTGCGATCCATAAAACGACATTGACCTAGCTGATATAGCTTCTCACGTAGAGGAAGGGTATTAAAGTAGTTAGCCATTGAGCACACTCCAAAAAATTAGTTTAAAAGGAATAAAGTATCGTAAAAATTTTATTAATTTGTGTTTAATTATTGGAAGTTACTATAGCGCATAACGGATATTGCGCAAAATGATATATTGGCAATGTTATGTTGCAAATAATGAAATACAATACAGTGTATTTTCCTAAATGAGTTAAGTTCACAACTTCATGTTAAATAGTTTGATTTTTGAGCAATGAGCCTGAACTATTAACTTGTTTTAATACTTTGAGGTGATCACCCTGTTTTTAGATTAACTCAATAAATATGTTTCATTTATTATTTACAGGAGATTATATGTCTCAGTTAATATTACCTAGCGTACTGGTAACAACCGATTGGCTGCATCAGCAATACCACCACGAAAACTTGATTTTATTAGATGCCAGCTGGCATATGCCTAATGTTAATCGTGATGGTAAGTTGGAATGGGCTAACGAGCGACTCCCTGGTGCAGTTTTTTTCGACTTTGATCGTGTTATTTGTGATCACAATAGCGATTTACCGCATATGATGCCGAGTGAGATTGTTTTTCAGCAATCGGCACAAATTCTTGGTATTAATCAAGATAGCGTGATTGTGGTTTATGATAGTTTGGGTATTTTTTCCAGCCCAAGAGTCTGGTGGATGTTTAAAACCATGGGCTTTGACAATATAGCTGTGTTAGATGGCGGTTTGCCAGCTTGGAAAGCGGCTGGCTTTGCTATTGAGAGCGGCAGTAAAAGTAAAGCGATTATCCCCGGCGACTTTATTGCCCATTATCAGAGTGGATTGATCTGTGCTGCTGATGCAGTCCTTTCTGCCACGAGCAATAGTGAGCAAACCATTATTGACGCGCGTTCATCCGAGCGATTTTTAGGGCAGCTCGCCGAGCCAAGAGCAGGTGTGCGCTCTGGCCATATGCCTAATGCTAAAAACTTACCTGTGGCAGACATTCTGCAAGATCTGAAAATGAAAAATGCCTACCAGCTTGCGTTAATTTTTGAAGCGATAGCCCCGAAAAAACAACGCGTTATTTTTAGTTGTGGATCTGGTGTTACTGCTTGTATTTTGGTACTAGGAGCAACACTAGCGGGATATAAGGACTTATCCGTCTATGATGGTTCCTGGAGTGAATGGGGAAGCCGTGACGATCTTCCTGTGGTGAAGTAAAGTGATGGATATTAAATCACTAGAGCTGTTTTTACACTTGGCAAATAGTTTGCATTTTGCTAAAACGGCGCAGGCGAAGCATGTCAGTCCATCGACCCTTAGTCGCTGTATTCAGCGAATTGAAGCTGAATTGGGGGTTAGTTTGCTTAACCGTGATAATCGTTCTGTGGTTTTAACTGAAGCTGGGCTGTTATTTAAACCCTATGCAGTGCAGCAAATTGAGCAATGGGAGCTATTAAAACGTACTATTAAGCAGGGGAAAAGTGAGCTCGAAGGATTGATCAACCTATACTGCTCAGTGACAGCTGCCTACAGTCATTTCCCTCCCATTCTCGAGCGCTTTCGATTATTGCATCCTCATGTTGAAATTAAGCTGATTACCGGGGATAGTGCGGTTGCTATCGATCAAGTATTACAACACCAAGTTGATTTTGCGATCACCGCCTATCCGGATGCCTTACCTAGCCGTCTACATTTTATAAAACTGGCAGAAATACCTTTGTCGATTATAGCGCCAATTATCGCCTGTTCGGTTACCCAGCAAATCAAGCAGACAGAAATTGATTGGAAAAATATTCCCTTTATTTTGCCTGAGCATGGCGCCGTGCGCCGTCGCTTTGATAATTGGTATCGTTTATTTAAAATGGGGAAACCCGCCATTTATGCAAAAGTAGCGGGACATGAGGCATTAATCAGCATGGTTGCCTTAGGGTGCGGCATCGGGATTGCACCTGATGTGGTGCTTGAAAATAGTCCGGTGCGAGATCGCGTGCAGCGTTTACCAATAGCGACGCCCCTGCAGTCATTTGATTTAGGTATCTGCTGCTATAAAACGCGTATTAATGAAGCGCTAATTAACGCATTTATTGGATGTGTTAAGGGCTAAATGCGTTATTAGTAAGAGTCCTTTTGATGAAAAGAAGTCTCAGGTTGTTTTATTGTCTGTCTTATTTCAGATAATACAAATCTGATGGATGCAATTGCATGGGTAAAAATTTAAAACTACAACAAGTTAATGCTTATCATCATATCTATTTGCCTCGTTATTTATAAAGGTTGATTAGCGGAACTGACTCGTGGGAAGCATAAAAATATGGTTTAAGTGAATTAATATTCATATTATTTTTTGTCTGCGGGCAGTTGATCCTGCTTATTTATGATCAACCTCCTTGCCGCTTGCGCTTTTTGTTATCAATTATATATCTTCATAATAAGCTGCCATCCAATTACCCATCAATAAATGATGGTTTTTTGAACGTAAATGTAATGTTAAAGTAAAATATTCTTTTGTTAAAAACCTGTTGCAAACCAATAACAATGGCTGCTCTTTAGGAAAAACAAGAAAATTGGATTTTATGCGTTTGAAGCGGTAGAATGTGCGCAATATTATGCCTGTTATATGGGGTGATTTAGAAGAAGTAGTGTATGACCCCTGTACTTGTTAGGGATACTCTGCGCGTTATTTCTTGTTATGGAAGTTTTCTAATTAAGCATATTTTTCTTTAAAAGGTGGTTTCCTTTACTAAAAAAGTAAAATTGAATTGCTTGTTTTTTTTGTTTCTACAAATAAACAGGTTATGTATAGCATTTTGAAAACATTAAAACGCAAAGCATAGAGATAACTTTGCCGTTTAATCTTGAAGGACATGTTTATGACTAAGATAGAGCAAAGCGCTCAAGGCCTTTATGTGCCAGAGATGGAACATGATGCTTGTGGTATCGGCTTCGTTGCACATTTAAAAAATAGTAAGTCACACAAAATTGTGACTCAAGCATTAGATATGCTTGCGCGAATGGAACACCGTGGTGGTCAAGGTTGCGATCCATGCAGTGGTGATGGTGCTGGTATTTTGTTACAAAAACCGCATGAGTTTTTGGTAACAGAAGCACTTAAAAAGGGAATAACTTTACCTAAGTTTGATCAATACGGGGTAGGCACAGTGCTTTTTCCCAAAGATGCAAATCAACGTAAAGAATGTCGTGATATTTTAGAGCGTAATGTTGAGCGTTTAGGTCTTGAACTTATTGGTTATCGTGTTCTTCCTACGGACAATTCAATGCTCGGTGGCGATCCTCTTAGTAGTGAGCCGCAGTTCGAACATATGTTCGTCACTGGCGGTATTGATATGGAGCCCGCTGTATTAGAGCGTAAGCTGTTTATCTTACGTAATTACGCCGTGCGCATCTGTTTGCAGTCTGTTGCGGGTATTGAAGATAACTTCTACATCAATACTTTCTCATACAAAACAATTGTTTATAAAGGTCAGTTAACCACTGAACAAGTACCTCTGTATTTCTTGGATTTACAAAATCCGTCTATGGTAACTGCATTGGCTCTTGTGCATTCGCGCTTTTCTACCAATACATTTCCACGCTGGCGTTTAGCGCAGCCTTTCCGCTATATTGCACATAACGGTGAAATAAATACTGTTCGCGGTAATATTAACTGGATGAAGGCACGTGAAGCCTTGTTTGAAGCAAAATTCTTTAGCCGTGAAGAATTAGATATGTTGATGCCTATCTGTACCGATGGTATGTCTGATTCTGCTAGCTTTGATATGGCATTAGAGTTACTTGTGCTCTCTGGCCGTAGCTTGCCGCATGCATTAATGATGATGATCCCTGAAGCATGGCAAGAAAATAAAGAAATGGACCCAGCACGTCGTGCATTCTACCAATACCATGCCAATATTATGGAACCTTGGGATGGTCCTGCTTCTGTCTGTTTCACTGATGGAGTGCAAGTAGGCGCGACACTGGATCGTAATGGTCTTCGTCCTTCTCGTTACTGCGTCACAAAAGATGATTTTCTGATTATGGCATCAGAAAGTGGTGTGGTTGAAATCGCGCCTGAAAATATTAAGTTTCGTGGTCGACTCCAACCTGGGCGTATTTTTGTTGCCGATCTTGAACAAGGTCGTATCATTTCTGATGATGAAGTTAAAAATAGTATTGCAACTCGTCAACCATATGAAACTTGGCTTGCAGATAACTTAGTTAAATTAAGAGAGCAACCTGATGCTTTAGAGCGTAACTTGCAACCTAATGATGGTCAGTTACTAAGACGATTACAAGCTTTTGGTGTTACCTCTGAAGAAGTTAACGACATTGTTTTACCTATGTTAGTTGATGGTAAAGAGCCATTGGGTGCGATGGGGGTCGATTGGCCGCTTGCTGTGTTATCGCATCAATCGCAACATCTTTCTCATTACTTTAAACAGCTTTTTGCGCAAGTAACGAATCCGCCTATCGATCCGATTCGAGAGCGTATGGTGATGTCGTTAAAAACCTACTTAGGTAAAGATCGTAACTTATTAACTGAAACGCCAGAACATTGTCATAAAGTTGAATTACAATCGCCAGTGCTAAGTAATGCAAAACTACAAAAGATCAATGCGCTTGATGATAAGCATCTGCAGGCTAAAACCTTAGATACCTTGTTTCTTGCAACAGGTGAATCAGGCAAATTGAAGAAAGCATTAGATCGTATCTGTCGTTATGCAGAAGACGCGGTTCATGATGGTTATTCAATCATTATTCTTTCAGATCGTAATGCCACTTCAGATCATGCTGCTATTCCTGCGATGTTAGTGACCGCTGCAGTGCACCATTTCTTAATTAGAAGAGGGCTACGTGCGCTTTGCGATATAGTGGTAGAGACAGGCGATGTGCGAGAAACTCATCATTTCGCAACGGTAATTGGTTACGGCGCATCTGCTGTAAACCCTTACTTGGTTGAAGAGATGATTGTTGATTTGCAAGCTAAAAACCGTCTTCCTAAAGATAAAAAAGTAGCGGAGATTTTTGAATCATATAAAGATGCCATTGATGCTGGACTGCTTAAAATATTCTCTAAAATGGGTATTTCAACTATTCAGTCATATCAAGGGGCGCAAATATTTGAAGCCTTAGGTATCAGTAAAAATGTTGTCGATAACTATTTCAAAGGTACGGTAACGCGTATTCAGGGGTTATCAATTGATGATATTGCGACTGAAATTCTAATACGCCATCGCTTTGCTTATCCATTACGTGAAGTGCCAGTAACTCGTTTAGATGTTGGTGGTGTTTACCAGTGGAAACAACATGGTGAAAAACATCTATTTAATCCAACAACTATTTCGTTATTGCAACAATCAACACGTAATAAAAACTACGAACAGTTTAAAGAGTACGCTGCAGCGGTTGACTTGCAAGGTGATAATGCCGCAACACTACGTAGCCAGTTTGTTTTCGTCGCCAATAAAACCGGCCCAATTTCAATTGATAAAGTTGAGTCGTCTGAAAATATTCTAAAACGTTTTGCAACAGGTGCGATGAGTTTTGGTTCTATATCACATGAAGCGCACTCAACATTAGCTATCGCCATGAACCGAATCGGCGCAAAATCTAACTCGGGTGAAGGCGGCGAAGATCCAATGCGTTTCTTACCAAAAGCAAATGGTGATTGGGAACGCTCTGCAATTAAACAGGTAGCATCGGGACGTTTCGGTGTGACATCTTATTATCTGACGAATGCAGTCGAACTTCAGATTAAAATGGCACAGGGTGCTAAACCGGGAGAAGGGGGGCAACTACCTGGCCATAAAGTAGATGATTGGATTGGTCGTACACGTCATTCAACACCAGGAGTTGGTCTGATATCACCACCTCCACACCACGATATCTACTCAATCGAAGATTTAGCTCAGCTTATTTTCGATCTCAAAAATGCCAATCGCAAAGCACGTGTTAATGTTAAATTAGTATCGGAAGCGGGCGTTGGCACAATTGCAACGGGTGTATGTAAAGCGAAAGCGGATGTTGTGTTGATTGCTGGTTTTGATGGCGGAACAGGCGCATCGCCAGTTTCTTCTATTCGTCATACCGGACTACCATGGGAACTCGGTCTGGCTGAAACACATCAGACCTTGCTGAAAAATGGTCTACGTAATCGTATTGTTGTGCAAGCCGATGGACAGATGAAAACCCCGCGTGATTTAACGGTGGCTGCTTTATTAGGAGCCGAAGAATGGGGTGTTGCTACTGCCGCGTTAGTCGTTGAAGGTTGTATTATGATGCGTAAGTGTCATCTCAATACTTGTCCTGTTGGGATCGCAACACAAAATAAAACATTACGTGAACGTTTTGATGGGCGCGTTGAAGATGTAGTCACTTTCTTCCAGTATATGGTGCAAGGGATGCGTGAGCGCATGGCTGAACTGGGTTACGCAACTATTAATGAAATGATTGGGCAGACGCAGAGCTTAAAAGTGCGTAGTGACATTAAGCATTGGAAATATAAAAACTTAGATCTAAGTACTATCTTATATAAAGAAGCGCCGAAAGCAGAAGATGGCCTGTTTAATCAAACAGTTCAAAATCATCATCTTGAAGCGGTGTTAGATAGAAAATTGATTGAGCTAGCTAAACCTGCTTTGGAGAATGGGGAAGCAGTTTCGGGTGAGTTTGCTATCCATAATACAGATCGTAGTTGTGGCACAATGCTTTCCAATGAAATTTCGAAGGTGTATTTTGGTGAAGGACTGCCTAAACCGATGAAAGTTAAATTCACCGGTAGTGCAGGACAAAGCTTTGGTTGTTTCCTTGCCAAAGGCGTTGAGTTTACCGTTGAAGGTGATGCGAATGACTACTGGGGTAAAGGATTATCGGGTGGCCGAATTGTTATTTACCCTTACAAAAAATCCGATATTGTTGCTAAAGATAATATCTTAATCGGTAACGTTTGTTTTTATGGTGCAACATCCGGTGAGTCATATATTAATGGTGTCGCTGGTGAGCGTTTCTGTGTTCGTAACTCGGGTGCAGAAGTCGTTGTTGAAGGTGTCGGCGATCATGGTTGTGAATATATGACCGGCGGTATCACTATTGTCTTAGGGTCAACGGGTCGTAACTTTGCCGCGGGCATGAGTGGCGGTATTGCTTACGTGTGGGATCAAGATGATAGTTTTGCCAGTAAATGTAATATGGAACTGGTTGATTTTGATCCGCTTGAGCAGAGCGATCAAGATTTGCTCTTCGCTAAGGTCACAAAACATCATGAGTTAACAGGCTCTAAAGTAGCTAAAGCATTCCTAGCTGATTTACAAACTAGCCTGGGGCAAATAGTTAAAGTGATGCCGCGTGATTACAAAGCGGCACTAGCGGCTCGTTCTAAAGGAGAAGCATAATGGGTAAGCCTACTGGATTTTTAGAATTGGGTCGTGAACTGCCAGGTAAGTTACCTGTTGGCGAACGACTTAAAAATAATAAAGAGTTTGTGCAGAACGAAGAATTTGGGCAAAAAATCAGTGACCAAGCTTCGCGTTGTATGGACTGTGGAGTGCCTTTCTGCCACAGTGGTTGTCCGATTGGCAATATTATTCCTGAATTTAATGATGCGGTTTATCGTGAAAGTTGGTTGGAAGCATGGGACATCCTCAGCTCGACTAATAACTTTCCAGAATTTACTGGTCGTGTATGTCCGGCGCCTTGTGAAACATCTTGTGTGCTTGGGATCAACCAAGATCCCATCACTATTTGTAATATCGAGAAAACGATTGTCGAAAAAGCTTACGCTAACGGTTATGTTAAGCCTAAGATCCCGACGTCTCGTACCGGTAAAACAATTGCTATTGTTGGATCTGGCCCTGCTGGCTTAGCGGCCGCAGAACAGTTAAACAGCGCGGGTCACACCGTTACTGTTTATGAACGTGACGAAAAAGTGGGTGGACTCGTGCGTTTCGGCATTCCTGATTTTAAACTCAGTATGGATGTTATCGATCGTAAAATTTCCGTTATGGAAGCCGCGGGAATAAAAATGGTCGTCAATGCACATATTGGTGTTGATTTCGATGCAAGCGAATTGCGTAAGCAGTTTGATGCAGTGCTGCTAACGGGGGGATCAACTGTTCCTCGAGATCTGCCGATTCCAGGACGTGAATTGAAAGGTGTGCATTTTGCAATGGAATTCCTAGGGCAAAATAATCGTCGTGCAAATAATATGGATCTTAAAGCAGAAGAGATTCATGCCAAAGATGATCACGTTGTCGTTATTGGTGGAGGTGATACTGGTTCAGACTGTGTCGGCACATCAAACCGTCATGGTGCAGCGAGCGTTACACAAGTGGAGATAATGCCTATTCCACCTGAAAAACGCACCGTGAATATGCCGTGGCCTTCTTACCCGATGATATTAAAAACAACGACTTCACATGAAGAAGGAGTGCAACGTCATTGGTCTATTCTGACTAAAGAATTTATTGGTGATGAAAACGGTCATGTTAAAGAGTTAGTCGTTGCAGATATCGAATGGGAAGAAGCGAAACCTGGTGAGCGTCCTGGTTTTAAGGAGATTGCAGGCAGTGTGCGCGCCATCCCTTGTACTAAAGCGTTTCTTGCGATGGGCTTTTTACATCCAGAACCAACAGGTGCATTAGCCCAGCTTAAGATCGCATTAGATGAGCGTGGTAACGTACAGACGACTGATTTTCAAACTAACCAGAAAGGTGTTTTTGCCGCAGGTGATATGCGTACCGGTCAGTCATTAATTGTTCGCTGTATTAATGAAGGTCGAGAAGCGTCCCGCGCCGTTGACACCTTCTTAATGGGCAACTCAAATTTAGAGGCTATCAATAGCTCTTTGATGTTATCTAACTAAGCGTTATTAGTACAATTTGTTAAAAACAAACCCCCTCCCTTTTTAAGGGGTGGGGGTTTTTCATTGAATAAATAAAAAAGGTAAAAAACAAAATGACATTAATCGATTTTGCAGCGTCTCCGTTGTCGATTTTGCCTGCGATTATTGCACTCGGTTTAGCAATTATTACCCGTCGTGTATTGCTCTCTCTCGGTGTCGGCATCGTATTAGGCAGCTTACTATTACTCGACTTCTCTTTTACCCAGAGTGCACTCTATATCTTTAATACCGTCAAAGGTGTCGTCATAACCGAGGGGGAGATTAACAGTTGGAATATGAGTATTATCGCATTTTTATTGCTACTGGGTATGATGACCGCTTTATTAACGTTGTCAGGTGGCACGCGTGCTTTTGCTAATTGGGCATTAGTACACATTAAAGATAAGCGAGGGGCAGCCTTTTTAGCGGCCTTTTTAGGCGTATTTATCTTTATCGATGATTATTTTAATAGCTTAGCGGTCGGTTCAATCTCTCGTCCCGTCACCGACCGATTTAATGTGTCACGTGCAAAACTTGCTTATATTCTTGATTCAACGGCAGCACCGATGTGTATATTGATGCCCGTCTCCAGTTGGGGCGCGTATATTATGACCATTATTGGTGGTATTTTACTTAGCCATGGGATTACTGACTACTCACCTTTAAGTGCTTATATGCGCTTAATCCCGATGAATTTTTATGCCATTTTTACACTGTTAATGGTATTTGCAATGATCTGGTTCAAACTCGATATTGGTTTGATGAAAGAACATGAAATTAATGCTGAAAAAAATGGTTCATTAAAAGGTAGTGACCATAACGCGGTTAATTTACACGATGAATATGGCATTGATGAGAGTGAAAAAGGCAAGGTATCGGATCTGGTTTTTCCGATTATCACTCTGATTATTGCGACACTATTTTTTATGCTCTATACAGGTAATCAAGCGCTAACTACGAGTTCATTACCTTTTTCAGTGCTTGGTGCCTTTGAAAACACCGATGTAGGTAAATCCTTATGTTACGGTGGAGCGGTTGGATTGCTCTTCTCTCTGGTCACTGTTATCAAGCAAAGATTGGCCTTGGTAGTGATTGCTCAGGCGCTTTGGATAGGTGCTAAATCTATGTTTGGTGCAATCATTATTCTATTTTTTGCTTGGTCAATAGGTAGTGTAATTGGCGATATGAAAACCGGCGCTTACCTCTCATCACTGGTGCAGGGGAATATTAGTTTACACTGGTTACCGGTGATTCTATTTGTCTTATCGGGTGCAATGGCATTCGCGACAGGTACATCATGGGGGACATTTGGTATTATGTTACCTATTGCAGGGGACATGGCGGCCGCGGTAGAAATAAGCCTTATGTTACCTATGTTAAGTGCGGTATTAGCGGGATCTGTATTTGGCGATCACTGCTCACCTATTTCTGATACCACTATATTGTCATCGACGGGTGCGCGCTGCAGACATATAGATCATGTTGCCACCCAGCTACCCTATGCATTATTAGTGGCAGCAATTTCTGCTGTCGGTTTTACTATTTTAGGTTTTACTGCATCACTGACTGCCGCCTTACTTGCTTGCTCTATGGCATTTGTTTTAGTGCTTGTGGTGATTAAGCAGTTTGTAAAAAGATAACGGCTAGTCGCATTATCGATTATAAAAGACCAGCTGAATGCTGGTTTTTTTGTTTGCCCAGCAAAGCTGGCAAACCCGCTCACTTGCAAGAGAGTGAGATCACCCTGATTGAGGGGAAGATAATCCGAATGGCAAGGGCGTCACTGGCTAACGGTGGGGTCTGAAGGAAGCCATAGGAAGTTAGAAGTACACAAC
>NZ_JAHNZV010000079.1 GCF_022267535.1 Psychromonas antarctica | reverse complement strand
ATCGAAAAAATGGTCAAAACCGATCCACAGTTGGAGAGCTGCGATGAATCGGTTTATAATAGAATTTGAAGACCGCTTGAAAAAGCATCTGTAAAAATGGTAATTACACAGAATTATTTACAGGGTCAAGACTTTCTATCCTTTTTTTATTGGCCGCTTCCACCCTTCAATATTGCGCTGCTTGGGACGTGAGATAGCCAATCCATTATCAGGGACATTATTTACAACGGTTGTACCCGCGCCCGTGGTTGCTCCTTTACCGACAGTAACTGGCGCTATCAATTGGCAATCAGATCCAATAAAAGCATCGTCACCAATATTTGTATGGTGTTTATTCACCCCATCGTAATTACAAGTGATAGTACCGGCACCAACATTAACTCTTTGACCTAAAGTGCTATCACCAATGTAGCTTAAGTGTCCACATTTGGTGCCCTGTCCGAGTGTTGATTTCTTTATTTCAACAAAGTTTCCGATATGTACATCGCTTGCAATCACGCTTTCAGGACGAATACGCGCAAAGGGACCGATTACTGCAGATTCGCCAATTCGGCTGCTTTCAATAATTGAATTCGCCTTAATTTGTGCATTAGTTTCGATATCACAATCAATCAAAATACAATTAGCACCAATCACTACGCCATTACCCAAATTAACCTTGCCTTGAATAATTACATTGATATCAATATCAACGTCTTGCCCACAGGTCAGTTCACCACGCAGATCAAAACGCGCAGGATCGCGCAACATTACCCCACTTAATAAAAGTTGCTCAGCCTTCTGCAACTGGTATGCGCGCTCTAATTTGGAGAGTTGTAACCGTGTATTCACACCTTCCACTTCAACGACGTTATCAGGATGAACCGCGTGGATTACCTGTCCTTCTAAATGCGCCATCTTTATAATATCGGTAATGTAATATTCGCCTGCCGCATTATTATTACTTAATGCGGGTAACCAACGCTTTAAATCAGCGGCATTGACAACCATAATCCCAGTATTCACCTCGTTAATTATGAGCTGTGTTGGCGTAGCATCTTTCTGCTCCACAATCCCCACCACTTCGCTATTAACACGTTCAATTCGCCCATAGCCTTTCGGGTTGTCTAAGACCACGGTTAATAAAGCGATACCATTTTCTGGTTGTGCGGCAATTAAGCGCTGTAACGTGACGGCCGAAAGAAGTGGTACATCACCGTAGACCATTAATATTTTTTCATCTTCTTTAAAATGAGGTTGCGCAATCTGCATTGCATGTCCAGTGCCCAACTGCTCGGTCTGTTCTATCCAATTTAGGCGCGACTCCAAAATACTATCTTGCATCTGCTTACCGCCATGACCATAAATCAGATGAATATTTTCAGCACCTACTTTTTTTACCGTGTCAATAACGTGCTGTACCATGGGTTTATCTGCAATCTTATGAAGCACTTTGGGAAGAGTAGAGCACATACGCGTGCCTTTACCAGCAGCAAGAATAACAACACTTAAAGACATAATTGGGACCTTAAATAAATAAAAGAATGAAGCAACTATTTTAACTAACTTTCCGAACAGAACGAATAACAAAAATATAAAATACTAAAATTAATGCGTATTTATACTATAAATAACGGCTGATCTTTTGCATAATCACTCAATCTGAGAGATTAACGAGTAAATAATAGGCACTTTAATGAAACAAAAAATATTACAAGAGATGCGTGTTTTACCAGAAATTAATATCGATAGCGAAATTAAACGCCGCATCGACTTTATTAAAATCAAACTACAGCAAGCTTTCTGCCATAGTTTAGTCTTAGGAATCAGTGGTGGCGTAGATTCCAGCACAGCAGGACGTTTATGCCAATTAGCCATTGAACAACTGAATCAGTCTGAACAAACTGATAGGTATCAGTTTATTGCAGTACGTTTACCTTATGCTGTGCAAAAAGATGAAGATGAAGCGCAATTAGCCCTGCACTTTATTCAACCAACACATTGTGTCTCGGTCAATATACAAACCGGTGCTGATGGCATCCATGAAAGTACGATTAGTGCATTAAAAAATAGCCAAGTCGATATCACTAAAAACACTAATCTGGATTTTGTTAAAGGTAATGTTAAAGCACGTATGCGCATGATTGCCCAATATGAGATTGCCGGTCTAATAGGTGGTTTGGTCGTTGGCACTGACCATAGTGCAGAGAACATAACCGGTTTTTACACTAAACATGGTGATGGTGCATGCGATTTAGCGCCTTTATTTGGTCTGAATAAACGTCAAGTACGCGCATTAGCCAAACATCTTGGTGCCCCGGCATTATTAGTAGAAAAAGCACCGACGGCAGATCTGGAAGAAAATCAACCACAACTTGCAGATGAAGTCGCCTTGGGCATGACTTACAATCAAATTGATGACTTTTTAGAAGGCAAACCCGTTGCGCAAGAGATTGAAGAAAAACTGATCGCCACCTATTTGCGCACGCAGCATAAGCGTTTATCGACGCCAACGATTTACGATTTTGATTTCTAAAAATCATGAGAAAATAAATTGTACGAGGGTAATTTAAATAATTATCCTCTTTTTATACCTATTTATTCACTTGGAACAGTCAAAAAACTAGCCATAGCAAAGCTTGTAATGGTAAATTATCTATTCGCTTAATAATTAGCAGAATACTCTTTTTAAACGTTAAGGAATGTTGGACAATGAAAAAAGTTGGGATGGTTGGTTGGCGCGGCATGGTTGGCTCTGTGCTTATGCAAAGAATGCGTGACGAAAATGATTTTGCTACGATTGAGCCGGTGTTTTTCACCACCTCACAAGTGGGCCTCGCATCACCTGAGATTGGCAAACCAACTGATACATTAAAAGATGCTTTCGCTATTGAAGAGCTGGCTAGAATGGATATTATAATGACCTGCCAAGGTGGTGATTATACCAATGAAATTTATCCAAAACTACGCGCAGCGGGCTGGGATGGTTATTGGATTGATGCAGCATCTTCCCTGCGCATGAAAGATGACAGTATCATTATATTGGATCCAGTAAACAAAGATGTTATCAAACAAGGATTAACAGATGGCATTAAAACCTATGTTGGTGGAAACTGTACTGTCTCATTATTATTAATCGCGCTTGGCGGTCTGTTTGAGCAAGATCTTATTGAGTGGGTGACCCCGCATACTTATCAAGCAGCTTCAGGTGCTGGTGCACGTAATATGCGTGAATTGATTAACCAGATGGGATCTATTCATAATGTCGTTGCAGACAAACTGACAGATCCCGCTTCTGCTATTTTAGAAATTGATCAACAAGTTGCCGAGCATCTACGCAGTGACGCCCTACCCACGGCACAGTTCGGCGCAGCACTCGCAGGTAGTTTGATCCCTTGGATTGATGTGCCAATGCCTTCTGGTCAAAGTAAAGAAGAATGGAAAGCACAAGTTGAAGCGAACAAAATATTGGGCAGAAGTGAAAAACAAGTGCCCATTGATGGTTTATGTGTACGCATTGGTGCAATGCGTTGCCATAGTCAAGCTATTACCATGAAACTTAAAAAAGATATTTCAGTAACTGAAATTGAAGCTATTTTAAGCGCTCATAATGAATGGGTTAAAGTTATCCCAAATGAGCGAGATATCACTATACGTGAATTATCGCCAGCAAAAGTAACAGGCACCTTGAATGTGCCGATTGGCCGTATTCGTAAACTGGCAATGGGTCCAGAATATGTTAGCGCCTTTACTGTCGGTGACCAACTATTATGGGGTGCTGCAGAACCACTTCGCCGTATGCTCAATATTTTACAAGCGTAGTGTAACTAGCTCACATGAAAGGCTTAGTGAGTTACTACGCCATTCACCTAGTGCATACCTATAAATTATCAGTTCAACAACCTATTTTAATAAGATGTTGAGCTGATAATAACGAGGCTGACCATCCCCATACTGGTAATCAGAGTAAATCCACCCATTTTCTATTCATGTTTACTGGTTCAAAAAATGCTAACTTGGTTATTCGTTTTACAATTCGCACAATTACTTGCCGTATAAATCACCTTGCTATCATGCATTTCCTTACGCGTTGGCTATCACTATAAATAAGAAAAAAAACAACGTCTACGTCCTATGATGCCGCTAAATTAGCAGGCGTTTCCCCCAGCACCATTTCTAGATACCTTAATCACACTTCATTTGTATCAGATGACAAGGCAACAAAAATAAAAAATGCCATCAAGGAATTGGGATATAAATCTAACTTACAAAATAATGCCAAGCGTAATCGTCGTTCAATGAGCATCAGCGCATTAGCCCAACACCCTGATAGCCCTTACACCAGTCAGATATTAAAATACAAATTCACTTTCTAGTCATTCAATTAGGCTGATTATGATTATTGTGCCAATTCTTAGATTTACGGGCAAAAAAAATACCCAGGGGAAAAGGGTATTTAATGATGTTGTAAAAATCAGCAACTAAAGCAATCTATTCCTCTTTTTTACTACGAGATAAAAGTGCTATCGCGGCTTCTTTTACCGCCTTGCCTTGGTAAAGCACATAATAGATCTGCTCGCAAATAGGCATTTCAATACCAACACGATGCGCTAAATTATAAACTTCTTCCGTATTACGATAGCCTTCCACTACCTGGCCAATTTCAACCTGCGCCTCTTCAATCCCTTTTCCCTGCCCCAAGGCAAGTCCGAAACGGCGATTACGCGATTGATTATCGGTACAGGTTAAGACTAGATCCCCTAACCCCGCCATTCCCATAAATGAGCCTTCCTTCGCGCCCAGCGCGACACCTAATCGAGTGAGCTCAACCAACCCTCGCGTAATAAGAGCGGTACGGGCATTCGCACCAAACCCCAAACCATCAGCGAGCCCCGCACCAATAGCAATCACATTTTTAACTGCGCCACCTAATTGTACTGCGCAAAAATCATCGGAGATATAAGCTCTAAAGTTACGTTTATTATGGAAAAGATCCGCTATATCTTGGGTAAACTGCTTATCAGTTCCAGCAACAGCAACCGCTGTAGGTAACCCCTTGGCCACTTCCATCGCAAAGGTTGGCCCGGAAATAACCGCTAATGGGTAATTTTCGCCAAGTACATCAACAGCGACCTCTTGTAACAGTCGTCCCGTTTGCGCTTCTAGCCCTTTCGTCGCCCAAGCAATTCTATGTTCAGGGCGTAAAAACGGTTTAATTTGTTGTAATACGATTGCAAAAACATGGCTTGGTACAACTAATAAAACATTACAAGTTGATGCTAAGCAGGTTGCAAGAGAGGCTTCCGCTGTTAATAATTCAGGAAAAGCGATATGGGGTAAAAACTCTTTATTTTCACGATCATTTTGCAGACGTTCAATATGATCGGATTCATGTCCCCAGATCAGTGTTGGGTGACCATTTCGTGCCAAAGATACAGCAAGAGCAGTGCCATATGACCCTGCTCCCAAGACTGTAATGGCTACTTTATCTGCCATTTAACTACCTATTTTTTTAAACCCAAAGTACATTAAAACTGTGGCTTTGGGGGGATAGACTATGAGTCTAATTTAGCCGTTTCTGCTTGCTTACTTGCTTCTGCTTGTTTACTCAAAATCGCTTGTTGGAAAAGCGCATCAAAGTTAACTGGCGCAAGATTTAATTGCGGGAAAGTACCACGAGTAACTAGATTGGAAACTGCTTCACGCGCATATGGGAATAAAATGTTTGGACAAAAGGCGTTTAAACAGTGCGCCATTTGTGCACCTTCTAACTGACCAACAGAGAAAATACCTGCTTGTTGAACTTCGCATAAAAATGCAATGTCGTCACCAATTTTGGCCGTAGTCGTTAAAGATAAAACAACTTCAAATACGCCATCTTCTAATTTTGTGCTTTTTGTATCTATATCCATTGATACTTCAGGTGCCCACTCTTTTTTAAAGACAGTTGGCGAGTTTGGACACTCAAAAGAAACATCTTTTACATATACACGTTGGATATTAAATTCTACTTGTTGCGCTTGCTCTTGTTGCTCAGACATATTAGTCCCTTATAGATTATTGTTATGATTAAACAGTTTATGATTTCTATTGAATAGTTATTTTTTAAGTAATTTATTAAGCTTACCGCTGCGCTCTAAAGCATGGATCTCATCACAACCACCAAAAGCTTGATTATCAATCAAAATTTGCGGAACAGTTGTCCCCCCAGTCAATGCAACCATTTCAGCACGAACAGCAGGTTTGGAGACATCGATCTCAGTGTATTTGACATCTTTAGCGTCCAATAGCCTTTTGGCTCGGACACAGTATGGGCACCAAGCAGTTGTATAAATAATTACACTAACCATATTTATTTCTTCGTTGTTGGTAAATTTGCAGATGTCCAGCCACTCATACCAGAGATCAGATTACTCACTTCTGTAAAACCTGCTTTTACCAATTTACTGGCCGCGCTCGAAGAACGAGCACCTGATTCACAGACAAGTATAATGGGGTTCTGTTTGTGATTTTCAATCTCTGCGAAATTTCCTTGCTCAATTTGTGACAGAGTTATATTTTTTGCATTCACAATATGCCCTTTCTTGTATTCTTCAGTCGCTCTGACATCGACAATAATAGCATTTTGTTTATTAATCATCAGGGTAGCCTGTTGCGCAGAAACCCCTTTAACGCCTGAAATTTTATCTTTTACAAGGCTATGCACTAACATAACGGCAACCGCAACCCATGCAACTGATAACATTAAATTGTTGGAAAAAAAATCTATATATTCTTGCATCATTTGTATTCATCTCTAATAGGTTAATAAAATTTTGCAATGAGTATACCTTGTGAAATCCAGAAGAAAAACAAAAGCCTTTTATCCTGAGTAATAAAAAATGCAAATTTAACTGATTTTATTCACTATTGACCCGTATGCTGGCTTTTTCAGTGACAATGGCAATGAATGTTGTAAAATCAACCGTATTAAATTTTAAACATTAATACCCAAGGAGATCCGAATGACTGATACTAAAAAACCACTCGTCTTATTAATTATGGATGGCTGGGGATACCGCCCAGATATGCCTGACAACGCCGTAGCAAATGCAAACACGCCGGTACTTGATCAACTCTGTAAAGATTATGCCAACGGTCTTATCTCAGCATCCGGTATGGATGTTGGTTTACCAGATGGTCAAATGGGCAACTCCGAAGTAGGCCATACCAATATTGGTGCCGGTCGAACGGTTTACCAAAATCTAACTAAAGTCACTAAATCTATCCGTGACGGTGATTTTTTTGAAAATGTTGCTTTTGTTACTGCTATCGATAAAGCGGTTGCCGCTGGTAAAGCGGTTCATATTATGGGCCTTGCATCACCGGGTGGCGTGCACAGCCATGAAGATCACATTTTAGCGGCAATTGAACTCGCTGCGAAACGTGGCGCAAAAGATATTTTAGTACATGCCTTTCTAGACGGGCGAGATACACCGCCACGTAGCGCAGCAGCCACGCTGGCAAAATATGAAGCAAAATATGTTCAATGTGGTGCTGGACGTACAGCAACACTAGTGGGCCGTTACTATGCAATGGATCGAGACAACCGCTGGGATCGTGTTGAACAAGCTTATAACTTATTAACACAAGCGAAATCAGAATACACTGTTGACTCTGCTCTGACTGGTTTAGAAAATGCCTACGCACGTGATGAAAATGATGAATTTGTTAAAGCAACGGTGATTGGTGACAAAGCGCCCATCCAAGATGGTGATGCCGTTTTATTCTTAAATTTCCGCGCCGACCGTGCGCGTGAGTTAACTTACACGCTCACAGATGCGAATTTTACAGGTTTTGAACGCGCTGTAACACCCAAGATAAACTTTGTTACATTAACTGAATATGCAGCAGATATTAAAGCCCCAGCAGCTTATATCAGCGAAGAACTCACCAATACACTCGGTGAATGGCTAGCGAAAAAGGGTAAAACACAACTACGCATTTCAGAAACTGAAAAATACGCGCATGTTACGTTCTTCTTTAACGGCGGTATTGAAGATGAGTTTTCCGGTGAAGATCGTATATTAGTCAGCTCACCTGCAGTTGCCACCTATGATCTGCAGCCAGAAATGAGCTCTGCAGAACTCACTGAAAAATTAGTTACTGCGATTAAGAGTAGCAAATATGATGTGATTATTTGTAACTACCCGAATGGTGATATGGTCGGCCATACGGGTGTTTATGAAGCGGCAGTTAAAGCCTGTGAAGCCGTTGACCATTGTGTTGGTGAAGTTGTTGCCGCTCTTAAAGAAGTGGGGGGAGAGTGTTTAATCACCGCCGACCACGGAAATGCAGAGCAGATGATTGATCCTAAAACAGGTGGTATTCATACAGCCCATACCAACTTACCCGTACCGCTAATCTATGTTGGTCGTAACGCTGAGATGGTAAAAGATGGACGTTTATGTGATATTGCACCTACAATGCTGAAATTAATGGATATGGAAATCCCTGCGGAGATGTCAGGTACCCCACTTATCTCATTAAAATAGTATTCATAGCTCAGTATTTAGTTATTTCTCTCAACTTATCTTCACTAAGTGGGTAAAATTTCTAAATACTGAATTGTTATAGAATAAGTGTGGAAAATTGATGAAAAGCATAAACCTTTACAAAAATAGCAGTCTAAAGACTATATTACTTAACAGCTTATTGTCGCTCTCTCTGTTGGCCCTAACACTGCAAAGCAGTGTTGCAGGCAATGATCTGTCAGCACTTCAACAAAAAATAAAAAAAAGCCAAGGCAGCCAAGCCAAAATGACCAAAAAGCAGGCTACTCTGGAAGAACAAATTGCTTCTTCAGAGCAGGAAACATCGGCTGCAATATTTCAAGCACAGCAAACTGAAGATGAGTTGATTGCAGAACGTAAGCGTTTAAAAAAGTTAAAAGAGCAAACTGTTAGCCTTGAAAAAAACAAGATAAAACAGCAAAAACTGCTTCAGCAGCAACTAATCAGCGCCTATATGACGGGGCAAAATGATCTCATCAAATTATTACTTAATCAGGAAGACCTCAGTAAAATAATACGCGCAAAAAGTTACTACTTTTATATCAATAAAGCGCGCTTAGAAAGCATTGAAAGATTACAAGCAACGCAGATTCAGCTAGATAAAAATAAAAAAGAACAAGCTGATTCACTGGTTTCTTTAGAGGCAATGCATCAAAAGCAAAAAGCGGCAGAAAAAACATTAGTTGAACAACGTGCACAGCGAACCAAAGCATTGCAGGAATTAAAACAAGATTTAAATTATCAAAATGCTCGCCTTGCTCAGCTTAGTAATGCCGAAGCACGCTTAAAAAAAGTGTTAACAAAAGCAGCAGAAGTGCGTCAAGAACAGGAATTAGCCGCTGCAAAAGAAAACGCCAGAAAAAAAATAGTGACCAAAGATGAGAGCCAAAGCCACTCTCGCATCGCATCGCGACAAGGGGCATTGAAATGGCCTATTCTAGGAGATGTGTTATCGACCTTTGGTAGCCAACGTAGCAGCCAAGTAAAATGGAAAGGTATTGCTATAGCGGCCAATGAAGGAGAAAAAGTACGTGCAGTTGCAACTGGTAGAGTTTTATTTGCTGGGTACTTTAAAGGTTATGGCATGGTAATAGCCTTAGATCACAGTGATAATTACATTACCCTTTACGGCTACAATCAAACATTACTGCAAAAAACCGGTGATACCGTCTTCGAAGGAGATGCCATTGCACTCGCTGGACACAGTGGCGGCCAAGACAAAAACAGCTTGTACTTTGAACTAAGTTACAAAGGCAAAGCACAAGATCCTATGCGCTGGCTAAAAAAACGCGATCGCTAAGCGGCATTAGATAACAAACAAATGAACCTACCACGCTTAATCGTATTATTGCTCGCCTTACTGCAAAGCCAAACTAGCTTTGCAGAAAAAACAGGCGAGATAGCGATAGTGCTTGATGATATGGGTTACCACTTAAATGACCTTCAAGCATTCACCCTGCCCAAAGAAATAACATTCTCCATTCTTCCTTATACGCCATATGCACAACGCATAGCGGAACAAGCCCACCAGCAAGGAAGAGAAATCTTAGTACACATACCTATGCAAGCAAAAAAAGATAATGATAAGCTGGGTAAAGGTGCATTAATGATCAATATGCAAGAGAAAACATTTAAAGCAGCTCTCAAGAAATCACTTTATTCTTTACCTTATGCACAAGGTATCAATAACCATATGGGTAGCGCTTTGACCGAGCAGATCAAGCCAATGCGTTGGATAATGGATGTGTTAGGGAAGCAAGGGCTGTATTTTCTCGATAGCCGTACCACGGCAAACACAGTTGCCCAAAGCTCCGCGAAAACATCAGGCATTCCCACTTTAAGGCGGCATTTCTTCTTAGATAATACGAGAACGGAAGAAGCGATGGATATGCAGTTGCAACAGGCAATAAAATTAAGCCAACATAATAAAACCGTCGTGATCATTGCTCATCCTTATCCAGAAACTATTCGTTTCCTACAAAAAAAATTTGCAAAGCCAACCGCGAAGGTTAAACTTATTGCACTTAATCAGCTTATTCCTGAAACACAACGATTAGCCCTATTACAAAAGCGATCCGCATTGCAACAAGCGAATAACCGAGTAACCACGCGCCCCTTATCACACATACAATAAAGAACCTTAATTATGCGTTTATCTGTTTTTACACCTGAAAGCTCACCACAACTGCTGATCGATCTAGCTAAGATTTATCAGTATCACTTTGCTGCCGAACAGCTAACCCCAACTGCATTACACAATTTAATTGGAAATGAGCAGGCACAAGTTTATGTCACTATGTTTAATGAACGTCATCTTGGCGCATTACAAGTAAAGGCAAAAGACAAACAAGCAAAATTAAGCTTATTATCAGTCCGCGATGTTACTCGTCGCCGTGGTGTTGCTAAAAATCTGATCCGAGAGGTTGAAAAAAAGCTTAAAAACGAAGGTGTCTTAGAAGTGGAAATGGACTTAAATGAGATACAAGAGAAAGAGAAAGCGGGTTTGATTTTATTTATGCAAGCATCAGGTTATCAACTTATTAATAATATTTTCAAAAAAGTACTGTAGTGAGCAAATTAGCAAGTCATTAGTGGCTTGCATACGCGCTTATTTAGCGACCCGCTTTAGGGAATCCTGCCATCACAAGTGCCAATACTTGCCGTAGACGATGATCACTACCCGCGCTTTTATCTTTTTCTAAATCAACAAAACCTTGCACTGCTGAGCGCCAATAGACAGTTTTTAAGTCGCGATCTAAAACGCTGAGTAATAGTGTGCCTTTTATATAATGTGGAGCAGTCACTAGACTTTTATTGCGTGCTGGTAGCAAACCAAATCTTTCTTGAATGTTCTTATCTGCGAGAGCATCTTGTGATGCAAATAAAAAACCGATGACAACATCTGCCCGTGCTGGATCAGGCTGATACTGGTAACCTTTGGTTGCGAGATAAGAGATTAATTCACTACGAATATATGTTCTAAGCATATTCTCATTGTCACTATCTACAGCAGCTAACACCCTACTGTATTTCTCATTCCAAGTAAACGTTGTAAAAGCAGGCAAGACATCAGCAGGTTTTGCACTACTGACCACCCTCATCGGCAGTACTTTCTTTTGCTCTTCTGCAGGCTTAAGCTGCGCAGTTGGAGAGGATATTCTACTACTACAGGCAGTCAGCAGTAAAACTGAAATAAACAAACAAAGGGTTAACGTTATTTTTTTCATGTTTCTCTCCAATACAATCAGCCTTCAATAACAAACGCGGCAGCTTTTTCCATCACCTCAATACCGGCACCGGGAATGTGCCCATTTTCGCTTAAATGACGACGCCAAGCCCGAGCGCCTGGTTCCCCCTGAAATAACCCTAACATATGGCGAGCAATATGATTTAAATAAGATCCACTGCTAAGCTGCTGCTCAATATAAGGGTACATTTTTTCTAACACTTCAAAACGGGTCAATACTTTTTGTTGCCCGGAAAATAAGCGTTGATCAACAGAGCTTAAGAGATATGGATTAGCATACACTTCCCGACCAAGCATGACCCCATCTAGATGTTGTAAATGTGTTTCGCATTCATCGAGGGTTTTAATGCCACCATTGATGGCAATAGTCAGCTGCGGAAAATCTTTTTTCAATTGATAAACACGCTCGTAATCAAGTGGAGGTACGTCACGGTTCTGTTTTGGACTTAAGCCACTCAACCACGCCTTGCGTGCATGCACTATAAAAGTATCACAGCCTTTGGCAGCCACTTGGCCAATAAAATCACATAAAAATTCGTAGGAGTCAAGATCATCAATACCAATCCGCGTTTTTACTGAAACAGGCAAGCCAGTTGCATCACGCATTGCATTGACAGCATCCCCAACCAAGGCACCTTCAGCCATCAAACAAGCACCAAAGCGGCCATTTTGCACTCGATCTGATGGACAGCCGACATTCAAATTGATCTCATCATAGCCGCGCGCTTTTCCAGCCAATGCCGCTTGTGCTAAATCAACCGGCGCACTACCGCCCAATTGTAAACAAACAGGATGCTCAGCCTCTCCTTTTTGCAGGTAATCACCTTTGCCATATAAAATGGCCCCAGTGGTTACCATCTCACTATATAATAACGTATTTTTGCTCATCACCCGATGGAAGTGGCGGCAATGTCTATCCGTCCAATCAAGCATGGGAGCGATAGAAAAGCGATTTGTTGGGTAACCGTTTGATACATCTGCATTTATCATTGTTTTTGTTCACTTTATTATCGGCTAAAACTGCCTTGAATTACGTTGAATTATCGCCAATTTCGATATACAGTACCCCTCATGCACCCCTTAAAAAGTAGGATTTATGGCATCACTCTCAATAGAAACACGCACATTAGCAAATAAAGAGAAACGATTTAAGGCTGTCATAATCGTTAAAAAGAAAGGCGCCATCATACACCGCGAGTCTAAAACTTTCAAAAGGAAAGAATTGGCGCGTGCGTGGGGTAAAAACATTCAAAATGAGTTGGAAGAATTCGGTATAAATAAACATAAAACATGCTCAATAGGTGAGTTACTTGATAAATTTATAGATGATCGCAATCTGTGGGATAACACCGGGCGTACCAAACAATATGTAATCAAGATGCTTCGAGATTGTGATATTGCGAGTGTTCAAAGTGAACAATTAAAAACAAGTGATCTTATCGAGCATTGTAAAAACCGGAAAGCAGGAGGAACAAAGCCACAAACAATTTACCATGATATTGCTTATTTACGCTCTGTTATGAAAAAAGCACTACCTGTTTTTGATGTGAAAGCTAACTTTGAAATATTTGAAGAAGCAATTCCCGTTTTAATTGATATGAAGTTGGTTGGTAAAAGTGAGGGTGTAAAACAAACTGTGTAAATGCCCGTTAGATATGGGGAGCTAGTTGCTCCTCAAATTCGATTATAAAGCGATTTAAGGCGGGTTTCCAATTCCTTATTGGCATAGTCCACTTTTTAGACGC
>NZ_JAHNZV010000078.1 GCF_022267535.1 Psychromonas antarctica | reverse complement strand
TTGATAGGCAAGGTGTGTAAGTGCAGTAATGTATTGAGCTAACTTGTACTAATTACCCGTGAGGCTTAACCATACAACACCTAAATGGTGTTGCGTAGCAACGACATTTAGGTGTCCGGCAACAAATCAAAGTGTTTTTTTTTTTGATTTTGTGAGAGGCACCTAAGTAGCGCTACACGTAACCAAGACAAAACAAAAATATGCTTGCGAAACATATTTTACAAAAAATTATTATTGCCTGATAAAACAAGAACAACAAACAGCTTTTCTAATTAACTTTTTTGCTTGGCGAACATAGCACTGTGGTACCACCTGATCCCTTTCCGAACTCAGAAGTGAAACGCAGCCGCGCCGATGGTAGTGTGGGGTCTCCCCATGTGAGAGTAGGTCATCGCCAAGCGCCTAATAAACGGAAAATCCCTGTTGACTATGTCAGCAGGGATTTTTTCGTTTAAGCGCTTAACGCGATGACTACTCGAACATGGGAAATAAAGAGCAGCCACGCAGTGGCATGCAAAACCTGTGATAGTAGGGCGAGTTTGCCGCTAGGCAAGTGTCACGAGCGGATGAGCTCTGCGAGTCCTGACCATCGCCAATCGCCCCTCTTTATTATAAAGAACACGATAACCCCCCATCCTTCGAAAGATGGGTGGGGGTTTTATCGTTTAAGCGCTTAACGCGATGACTACTCGAACATGGGAAATAAAGATCAGCCGAGGAGTAGCATGCAAAACATGTGATAGTAGGACGAGTTTGCCGGTAGGCAAGTGTCACGAGCGGACAAGCTCTGCGAGCCCTGACCATCGCCAAGCGGCCCTTTTTCTTATAAATAACACCATAAATCCCCATCCTTCGAAAGAAGGGTGGGGATTTTTTCGTTATTGCGCTTTGTGTCGAAGACCGACTCGAACATGGGGATAACAAAAGCATGTCGGCCGCAGGGCTAGTATAGCTTTAGCAATGTGTTCGCTGAGTCTTGTTATTTATTGCAGCTAAAAAAAATCCGCTAGCAATTAAATTAGTAGCGGATTTTATATTGGTTTTTGTAGAAATTATAAAATATAACGACTTAGATCTTCATTTTCAATAAGCTCATCAAGTGCGTTTGCAACATAAGCTTTATCAATAATGATACTATCACCTTGTCGATCTGAAGCTTCATAAGAAAGTTCATCCATAATACGCTCCATTAGTGTATGTAAACGGCGAGCTCCAATGTTTTCCGTTCTTTCATTTACATGCCAAGCAGATTTGGCTATTTTATCAATCCCGTCTTTAGTGAACTCTATGGTTACCCCTTCTGTTGCTAGTAATGCCTGGTATTGTTCACTAAGAGAAGCTTTAGGTTCAGTAAGTATGCGAGCTAGATCTCCCTCGGTCAGTGCTTCCAACTCTACTCGAATCGGCAAGCGGCCTTGTAATTCAGGAATAAGATCAGAGGGTTTAGCTACTTGGAAAGCACCGGATGCGATAAATAACATATGATCTGTTTTCACCATGCCGTGCTTAGTGCTAACTGTTGACCCTTCAATCAAAGGAAGTAAATCGCGTTGTACACCTTCACGTGAGACATCTGGGCCAGAAGTGTCTCCGCGTTTACAAATTTTATCTATTTCATCGATAAATATTATGCCGTTATTTTCAGCGGCAAAAATAGCCTTGTCTTTTAGCTCTTCTTGGTTAATTAACTTAGCCGCTTCAGTTTCGACTAACGCTTTCAACGCATCCTTAATTTTCATTTTGCGTTTTTTGGTTTCGCCTTTACCTGATAAATTTTGGAACATCCCTTGAAGTTGATTAGTCAGATCTTCCATTCCCGGTGGAGCCATTATCTCAACACCGATTTGTGCTGCAGCAACTTCGAGCTCAATTTCTTTATCATCGAGCTTACCTTCGCGCAGTTTTTTACGAAACGATTGACGCGCCACCCCTTCTTGCGGCTCTTCTGTTTCCCATTCTCCACTTTTTTTAGCCGGTGGGATGAGGATATCCAGAATTTTATCTTCTGCTAAATCTTCAGCAAGATGTGTTACTTTTTCCATCTCCTGTTCTCGGGTCATTTTAATTGCCACGTCGACTAAATCGCGCACTATTGATTCAACTTCCTTGCCAACATACCCGACTTCAGTAAATTTAGTCGCTTCAACTTTAATAAAAGGCGCATTAGCTAATCGCGCTAAACGTCGCGCTATCTCTGTCTTACCTACACCTGTTGGTCCGATCATTAATATGTTTTTAGGGGTGACTTCTTGACGCATTTCTTCATCAAGTTGCATACGACGCCAGCGGTTTCTAAGTGCAATAGCAACGGCTCGTTTTGCTTTGTTCTGACCAATAATATGGCGATCTAGTTCATGTGCAATCTGTTTTGGAGTCATATCTGACATAGATTTATTTCCTATTTATCACTATTCAATTCATCTAAATCAAATTCAATAGTTTCGATTGTTTGATTTGTATTGGTAAATACACATATATTACCAGCAATGGTAAGCGCTTTTTCAACAATGGTTTTAGCGTCTAAATCTGTATTTTCTAATAGTGCAAGAGCCGCTGACTGCGCGAAGTTACCGCCAGAGCCGATTGCGATTAAGTCATTTTCAGGTTGCACAACATCGCCGTTTCCGGTGATGATATAAGAGTGCTTGGCATCAGCAACGGCAAGTAATGCCTCGAGTTTACGTAGCATTTTATCGGTTCGCCAATCTTTAGCCAGTTCAACTGCCGCACGCTCTAAGTTACCTTGATGAGCTTGTAATTTAGCTTCAAAGCGCTCTAGTAAGGTAAATGCATCGGCTGTTCCACCGGCAAAACCAGCGATAACTTTGTCGTTATATAAACGGTGCACTTTGCGAGCGTTACTTTTCATGACTGTATTACCGAGAGAAACTTGACCATCACCACCGACAACCACTTGGTTACCGCGACGTACTGAAACAATAGTAGTCATATTATTACCTTTGAACTTAGAAGTTGAATTAACGAACGGAATATTTTAGATGTTTGTAGAATATATATATGGGGGGATTATTCTCTTTTCAAGGGGCCTTAAACTTAAAATCAAAAAGGGTAAAATAATTTACCTTTTTTGATTTTAATATAATTAACGCCATAGCCAGATCTGGCAGCCATTAATTCTAGCCCGTTGTAATTTATGCCGTTCTTTCTCAGCGACACGTTTACGGTCATAGGGGCCTAAAATAACACGAAACCAATTGCCTGTTTTTTTTACTTGGCTGCTTAAACCTTGGAATGCTATCTGTGCTTTTAATGATTCAGCATCTGTTTGCTTACGGAAAGATCCGCATTGCATTTGATATGGCGTGCCTGCCTTTTTCTCTTCAGGGATATCAACGAATACCTCTTTGTCTTTAAGTAATCCTTCATATTCCCACTGTGATTGTGGTTTTTCAGGAAGTACTTCTTCGTTTCTTTGTTGCTCTTTTTTCACTGCAACGGCTGGTGCAGGTTCACCTGAATAAATAAAGTAGACGATAAAACCGAGTAATAACAGCGCTACGAAAAGAGCTAAAAAAGGAAATCCTTTTTCTGTTTTTTGGTGTTTGCTAACAGGCCTGTTACGCGACGCGCCTTTGTTCGTTTTACCCTGTTTTACAGATTTTCGTTTGTTAGTGGTTGCCATTATTACATCCGTTCCAAGGTGTTTATTCCTAGTAGAGAAAGACCTTGTTTTAGTGTTTTAGCTGTCAGTGCCGAGAGCTTTAGTCTACTCTGTTTCTGTCTTTCAGTTGCAGCGTTTAAAATGGGGCAGGCCTCGTAAAAACTTGAAAATAGACCGGCTAATTCAAATAGGTAGGCGCATAAAAAATGTGGCATTCCTTGTTTTGCGACACTATTAATGACTTCACTAAACTGTATCAGTTTACTGGCTAGATCTATCTCTTTCTCTTCTGTTAATGATATATCAGCGGTTACACTGTCCATTGTTATATCGCCTTTATTAAAAATACTGGCTACACGGGTATAAGCATATAATAGGTAAGGTGCAGTATTGCCTTCAAAACTCAACATACTATCGAAACTGAAGGTATAATCACTGGTACGATTTTTTGAAAGATCTGCATATTTAACCGATGCTATGCCGACAACAGAGGCTATTTGCCGAAGTGTTTGCTCATCCATCTCTTTATTTTTATCTTTTACTAACTCATAAGCACGCAGCTCTGCTTCTGTTAATAGATCGGCGAGTTTTGCAACCGTACCTGAGCGTGTTTTAAAGGGACGTCCATCTTCACCCATAACAGTGCCAAAGGGCATATGTTCAAGGGAGGTGGTTTCTTTTACAAAGCCAGCTAAACGAGCTACTTCAAATACTTGTTGAAAGTGTAATCCCTGACGCGCATCAACAAAATAAAGAACACGATCGGCATTTAGTTTATTCTGACGGTAACGCATCGCTGCTAAGTCAGATGTGGCATAAAGAAAACCGCCATCTTTTTTCTGGATAATAACCGGTAACGGCTGGCCATCTTTATTTTTGAAATTATCTAAAAATACGCATTTAGCACCTTGGCTCTCTCGTAGTAACCCTTTTTTATCTAAGTCTGCCACCACAACGGCTAAATCTTTGTTGTATGTACTTTCACCACGCACATCTTCACGTGTCAGACTGACACCTAATCGGTCATATGTTTTTTGACAGTGTGACAGGCTGATTTCATTAAACTCAGCCCAAAGTTTTAGACAGGCTTTATTTCCGCCTTGCAGTTCAACGACCAAATTACGTGCACGTGTGGCAAAGTCTTCCGATTCATCAAAACGCCCTTTAGCAGCACGATAGAAAATCTCTAGATTAGATAAATTGTTTTCAATAGGTTCATTTTTAGCGCGTAACTCTTCCATATAGGCGAGCAACATGCCAAATTGTGTACCCCAATCGCCAACGTGATTTTGACGAATAAGATGGTGTCCTTGGAATTCTAAGGTACGCGCAACCGCATCACCGATAACAGATGAGCGCAGATGACCAACATGCATCTCTTTGGCTAGATTAGGTGAAGAATAATCAACGACAATTATTTGTGGGTTTTTGCTGTTTTCAATATTTAATTTAGGATCAGAAAACGCGCTATCAATCTGTTTTTCAAGGTAGTTTGGATTAATAAAAAAGTTAATAAATCCAGGTCCTGCAATTTCCATTTTAGTGACTAAATCTGATTGCGGGATATTTGCCACAATCAGCTCAGCTAACGCGCGAGGATTTTTTTTTGCAGGTTTTGCTAACATCAGCGCTAAGTTATTGGCAAAGTCACCATGAGACTTATCTTTAGTACGATCAATAGCAATACGAAGTTGAATATCTTCGGGAATAATATTTTGTGTTTGTAAAGAAACAATCGCTTGTTCAAGAAGTTGTTGAATGTGCGCTTTCATAGATAAATCACCAATTGAGACCAGCCAATATAACCCAAACAGAGATAAATACGACTTGAGTATAAAATAAGCTGAGATTCTACCGTTTATCACTGGTTAAGACTAGGGGGCAATGCATTAAGCCTTTTCATTTTTCTTCCCTGTTGATTTTTTTGAGCCAATACCAAGCCTTGTTCAACGGTATCGGCTGGCACGTTGTTTTTCTGTCCCCATTAAATGAGTGCCGTAACGTTTTTCCATTAAAGGCGATAACGGGTAGCTCTGTATGCACCCGTATTTCATTTACCCAAATTAAAAAACACTGAAGCAAAGCCTCTGGCTCTAATGAACTAATTATTCGGGCGATCGTATCATCTACCGGAATGCCAGCTGCAAATGCCGTCTAACAGCTCATGCTTTTTATTAATATGTGAACGTTTATCTTCAAGTTTTCTAAAGTACTCTATAAATGACATGACAGTCTTCCAATCTATTAAATTTGAAAATCAGATAGATCTTTTGTCTGTAATTTAGAAAGTACTCCCGAAGGCGAAAAACCAGCATTAGATATTATCTATGAACTTGCTAGAATTTATCAGTTGAATGTTATTGTGGAGGGAATCGAAACGAAAAATAACTTTGATCATGTGCAAGCCTTGGGTTGCAATATGGTTCAGGGCTATTATTTTAGTAAACCGAGATCATGGGATGACGTACTTAATGAACGCTGCCAATTAGAGGCTTGTGCTCAATAAGTCATTTAACATAGCGTTCGATTTCATCTACGTAGTGCCTAAAAAGAAATTTTATTGGGGTAAAACGAATTAAATCAGTTATGTTTTTATCGCTCCGCTGCAGCATCGAAGAAGGACTTCCTATTTAGTGGTCGCTACTCAATAAGGTGATGTGACCCTGCACAGTATGATGGAACGATTTGGAGGTCTGAGTGATTATTTTGTCTACCTTCAATATCATTCCATTTGTATCATTATTGGCCGGGCTATTGGCAGCCCAAGTGTGGGAGAAACAGCATCGATTTATGCTTTTTCTAACCTTGCATAAGCGGTCATTAACCACTTGCTGCCAACCTCCATAAAATGCACTTGTAAGCGACTGTTTTCGCCACTACCTTCCTGCGCCGTGATCGTGCCTTCTCCAAATTTTGGATGTTTGACCTGTTGTCCAAGTCTAAACCCTAACACGTCTTGGCTTTCGCCTTTAAAACTTGGCTGTTTAATAGAGGGGGATTGAACTCTGCTCACTTGCGTTTTAAGGCGAATATATTCGATATCCTGCTCAGGCAGTTCGCCGATAAAGCGTGATGGGCTATGATGCTTTTCCTGCCCGTATAAGCGACGGCTTTCGGCATGGCAAAGGGTGAGCTTTTGCATTGCGCGTGTCATTCCAACGTAGCAAAGTCGGCGTTCCTCCGACAAACGTGTTGGATCATCTGCCGATTGTTGCCCAGGAAACATGCCCTCTTCAACACCAACAATAAACACTTGCGGAAACTCTAGTCCTTTTGCTGCATGCATGGTCATTAGTTGTACCGCATCTTCAAATTCATCGGCTTGATTATCGCCCGATTCTAAGGCTGCATAAGCGAGAAATGCGGTCAGCTCATCCATCTCCACCTCCTCCTCAGGAATAACAAATGATTTAGTGGCAGAAACCAGCTCTTGTAAATTCTCTATGCGGCTCCTTGATTTTTCACCTTTTTCACTTTCAAACATCGCGTGCAGTCCGGAGTGAGCAATAATATGGTCGACGATTTGAAAGAGAGGCAGTTCCGATGTTTCACTTTTAAAGCGGTTAATGAGTTCAATAAATCCTGCTAATGAGCTTTTGGCGCCTGCGCTAAGTTGTTTATTTTCAATTAAAAACAAACTTGCTTGCCACATGGTATAACCTTGCTCGCGCGCGCAAAGGCGAATTTTATCGAGAGTGGTATTGCCTATTTTACGTTTGGGTTTATTGATAACGCGCTCAAAAGCCGCATCATCCTGATGATTATTCATTAAACGTAGGTAAGCGACGCTGTCTTTTATCTCTAAACGATCAAAGAAGCGCTGGCCGCCATAAATATGGTACGGGATCTGCTGTGCCATTAACTGTTCTTCAAACAGACGTGATTGTGCATTACTGCGGTATAAAATCGCACATTCCGAAAGTTTTTTAGCGTTATTTTTCCATGCTTGCAGTTGCGTAGTGACATAACGAACTTCATCATAATCATTAAAGGCACTATAAATCGCAATCGGCGTTCCATCTTCACCACTGGTCCATAACTCTTTACCCAGTCGGTCGCTGTTATTTTTAATTAACTGGTTAGAGGCATTGAGAATATGACCGGTTGAACGATAGTTTTGCTCTAAGCGTACTGTAACAGGATTTATTTTTTCTTTTAAAAAGCGTTGAATATTTTCAATATCAGCGCCTCGCCAGCCATAAATTGATTGGTCGTCATCACCGACAATGGTTAGATAATTACTATTATCAGTCAGTAGGTTTAACCAAGCATATTGCAGTTTATTAGTATCTTGAAATTCATCCACTAACACATGACGGAAACGCTCTTGATAATGCAGTAGTAACGCGGGGTGTTCTAATAACAACTCATGAGCGCGTAGTAATAATTCAGCAAAATCAACCAAACCTGCAAGCTGGCAGGCGGCTTCGTAAGCTTGATAAACTTGTAGGCGTTGTTTTTCTTGCAGGCTGTAACCTGGATCGATGTGTTTAGCGCGTAGGCCTTCATCTTTTTTATCGTTGATATACCACTGCAGTTCTTTTGCCGGATAGTATTTTTCATCCAGATTAAGGCTTTTGATAATACGTTTAACCATTTTCTGCTGATCATCGCTGTCAATAATTTGAAACTGCTCTGGCAGATTGGCGTCTTGGTGATGTAGGCGTAATAAACGATGGGCGATACCGTGGAATGTACCTATCCACATGCCACCAATATGTTGAGGGCATATATCAGCGATACGGCCACGCATCTCTTTGGCTGCTTTGTTGGTAAAAGTAACCGCTAAAATGCCGTAGGTAGGAATATGTTCAACTTGCATTAACCAAGCGATACGATGGGTTAAAACACGGGTTTTACCGCTTCCAGCACCCGCTAAAACAAGCATATTCTGCTCTGGAGCTGAAACGGCTGCGCGTTGGTGGTCATTTAAACCATCGATTAAGTAAGAAACATCCATCCTAAAGCACCTGTTTATTTAGTCAGTAATTGATAACTATACCCAAACTACTTGAAGATGCAAATTCACAGTTTTGCTCGGATGTTAGAGCAATACGCAACATGAGGATATTTCGCGAGATTAACTGCGTTAATCCTTTATTGGCAGGCGTAAAGGAAAGGGTCATTCCCTTTTTAAGTATTGCAATATAGCCCTTTTTTTTCGTCTGTAGCGAAATAATTCGGAAATCTCAATTTCCACAAACTAGACAATATTATAGAGCTGCTCTAATGAGCTAATTTCAACTGAGGGTAATAACCGCGCGCCGCTTAAAGATTGTTGATTGGGATTAAACCACACCGCTTGTGCACCGTTATTTTGTGCACCATAAACATCACTTAGCAAGTGATCTCCAACGTGCAAAATATCACTTACCTCAATATTTAAGCGTTGGGCGGCTTCGATAAAGAGATCGCCTTGTGGTTTGGATTTAAAACCATTGCCCGCTTTTAAAATAAATTGGAATTTATCTTGCAGCTGGATTTTAAATTCATCCACATTGCCATTGGTAATAGCGATAACCGGGTAGGAGTGTGCCAGTTTTTCGAGCAGATCAATACTTTGTTGTGGGACCACAAAATCACTGCGTAGTGCTATAAATTGATCAAAGGCAGCATTAGCATAGGCGATCGCTTTAAATTGTGGAATACCGTAAATTGTCATAATACGAGTTAGTGTTTTAATGCGCCATAAAGACACATCGTGTCTCACTTCTGGAAACTCTTTTACAATAAGATCTCGGTATAACAACCATTGCTTTTGTGTTAACTCAGCAAGTTCAGGATAGGTATTATTAAGGTGTATCAGAATGTTATCTTCTGCTTTTTTAATAATAGGGTGGTTATCATACAAGGTATCATCAAGATCAAAACTGATCGCTTTAAAAGGTTTAATGGGGCGGTAATATTTCATAATAAAATTCCGAAACGTAAGTCTTATTTTTTCCGCTTAGCTCGCGGATGAGCTTGATCATAAACTTCAGCTAAATGCTGAAAATCAAGATGTGTGTAAATCTGTGTTGTGGCTAAATCTGCATGTCCTAATAAAGTTTGTACCGCGCGTAAGTTACCGCTCGACTCTAACATGTGTGTGGCAAATGAGTGGCGTAATTTATGTGGATTAATATGGCTTGGTAAGGCCTGTTTTAACCCCCATTTTTCCATACGATCTTGCACACTGCGTACCGATATTCGATGTTTTTGTTTTGATAAAAAGAGTGCCTGTTCACCGGGTAAACAAAAATCATCGCGTATTTTTATCCATAGCTTAATAGTATTTGCTGCTCTAAGCGTGATAGGTAACAACCGCTGTTTACTGCCTTTGCCTGTCACCATCACCTCTTGTTGAGATAGTTTTAGATCAGGTAAGTTAATGCCCACTAACTCACTAACCCTTAACCCAGATGAATACATTAACTCCATCATACATTGATCGCGTACACTCAATGGATCCTTTTCCTTAATATCAAGTAGCTGAAACATTTCATCTACAGAGATATTTTTGGGAAGTGGTTTATCTAATTTGGGAGCTGAAATGCCTTTGGCGGGGTTATGAGTTAACTGTTCAAATTGTACTAAGTGGCTTAAAAAAGAGCGTAATGCCGAAAGTTTAGTCGCAATCGAGCGTGCTTTGATCCCTTTTTGATGAAGCTGCTTAACCATTAAGCGCACTGTATGGCTGTCGAGATCACACCAGTTATTTATCTGATGTTGTCTTAACAGGACTATAAATTCAGCCAAATTGCGTTGGTAATTTTTAATGGTAACAGGGCTTAAACCGCGTTGGCTCGCTATATGGCTTAAGTAACTATCAATAGCAGGTTGTAAAAAACTCATTATTTTACTCAACGGTTACTCAGCTAATAATAAAAAACATCATTTCACCTAACAAATAATGGGCAATGATGTTTTTACTGATAACCTAATTATTAAATCTGAATTTGCCCATCAAAAACAAATTTCGCAGGGCCTGTCATTCGAACACTTTGTCCTGGTTGCCAGAAAAAGCGTAACTCGCCACCGGGCAAAGCGATAGTGCAATGGGTATCAAGTTTATCTTGTAACTGACCAATAACTGCAGCAGCACAAGCCCCTGTACCACAAGCAAGGGTTTCTCCAACACCACGCTCCCAGACACGTAAACGAGCGTAATCGCGCCGTTTAACCTCTAAGAATCCGACATTGACTTTATTAGGAAAACGTTCGTGGTTTTCCAATAAAGGTCCCAATGTTTCGACTGGCGCGGTATCAATATCATCAACCAGTACCACACAATGTGGATTGCCCATGGAAACGGCACCACACATTACCGTGTGATCATTGACTCGTAAAATATAGGTCTTTTCTTCTTTTTTAGCAGTAAAAGGAATTTTGGAGGGTTCGAGAATAGGTTTACCCATATCCACAGTAATATTACCATCTGACTCTATTTTAAGTTGGATTTTACCTTTCGCGGTGCTGACGTTAATAACGCGTTTTTGGGTTAACCCTTTCATTTTTACAAAAAGTGCAAAGCAACGCGCACCATTACCACATTGTTCAACTTCACTGCCATCGGCATTAAAAATACGATAATGGAAATCCAACTCAGGATCATAAGGCGGTTCAATCATTAATAACTGATCAAATCCGATACCAAAGTTACGATCGGCTAAACGGCTAATTGCATCTTTAGAAAGGAAAACATTTTGCGTGACGTTATCAATGACCATAAAGTCATTGCCTAAACCGTGCATTTTTGAAAATTGAATATTCATGATTTCTCGTTGTTGATTGATCGCCGAGCAAATGCTTGTGGGCACAAATAACCGTCGCTTTAAGGTAAAATATGTTCACCACGCCACAGATCTCGATGCTCTTCTCGCTCTCGAACAACGAAAGCTTTTTCACCATCAACCATCACTTCGACTGGACGACAACGAGAGTTATAGTTTGAGCTCATTGACGAACCATAGGCACCGGCACTACGTACCATCAGATAATCACCCTCAGCCAAAGCGAGTTGACGATCTTTACCTAAAAAATCACCCGTCTCACAAACCGGGCCGACAATATCATAGGTACGCAGTGGACGCGTCTCTGAATCGGTAAAGGTATTATTTAGTGGAATAATATTTTGCCAAGCACTGTACAGTGCTGGACGAATTAAATCGTTCATCGCCGCATCGACAATGGCAAAGTTTTTATGGTCGTTAAGCTTTAAGAATTCAACTCGTGTCACTAATACCCCCGCATTGGCCATAATTGCTCGGCCGGGTTCAAAAATTAGTTTCAGTTTCCGTGATCCCATTTTATTGATAATAGCAGCCATATATTGAGCAGGTTCTGGTGGTGTTTCCTTATTGTAAGGCACACCTAGACCGCCGCCAAGATCAAGGTGGGAGATAGTAATACCCTGCTCTTCGAGTTGATCTATTAACGCTAATAATTTATCTAACGCTTCTAGGAAAGGTGCAATTTCAGTTAATTGTGAGCCTATATGACAATCAACACCTTTTATTTCAAGAAACTCAAGTTCATTAGCAAGGTGGTAAACGGTCGATGCTTGCTCTATTTCAATACCGAATTTATTCTCTTTTAGTCCAGTGGATATATAAGGATGCGTACCTGCATCAATATTTGGGTTAATACGAATAGAGATTGGCGCTTTTTTATTCAAACTCTGTGCGACAGAATTTATTCTGTACAACTCAGAAATAGATTCAATATTAAAACAGTGAATATCAGCTTGCAGAGCAGTGGCAATTTCAACTTCTGTTTTAGCTACACCAGAGAAAACCACTTTCTTGGGGTCGCCACCAGCTTGAATAACGCGCAATAACTCGCCGACGGAAACGATGTCAAAGCCGGATCCTAAACGTGCCATCAGGTTTAATACACCCAGGTTAGAATTTGCTTTTACGGCATAACAGATAAGATGAGGATGGTCGCCTGCTGCTTGATCAAAAGCGTTCCAGTGGCGCTCAATGGTTGCGCGAGAATAAATGTAAGCGGGCGTACCTGCTTTTTCTATGACTTGCTCGACAGGTAGTCCCTCAACAAAAAGACGACCATCATTTTGATAGTTAAAATGATCCAATTTTAAATCCTTTTTATTTGCTTAAACATGAATAGGGTTGTTAACCTAGCGATAGATAAGCTTAATAGCTAGGGGAACAGTTAAACATTGTGCTTTCTATCACTCGCTTTCTGTTGCCTGTGCAGAAATTGTCTTTAACTTTTCTTGTTGTGAAGGCATCTCTTTTTTGACGTCTGCGTTTGCCGTTGCTGGGGCGCGATAAAGAGGCCCTTTCATGCCACACCCGACCAATAAACTTAAAAAAAGGAGAGATATAGTTAATAATTTAATCTTTTTCATGTTTTATCCTAGCTTAATACTTTTTAGCACGTGTTACCCAAGCTAGTTGGAGATGCCCAATAGTACTTTTCCAAATAGTTTTCGTATTTTGCGTATATAATCGCATTTCATTGTTCAAAAGCAAAGGGCAACTAATATGAATGATAGTGAATTTCAACAATTAGCAGATATGCTTTACCAAAAAATTGAAGATAAGATAGAAGAATCAGGTGTCGACATAGATTATGACCAAAATGGTGGGTTATTAACTCTAGAATTCGAAAACCGCACTAAGCTCATTATTAATCGTCAGCAGCCACTACATCAAATCTGGTTAGCCACCCCGAAAAGTGGTCACCATTATAATTATGTAACGGGCGCGTGGATAGATGATCGCAATGGGGATGATTTTTTAGTTTTTTTATCTGCCACTATTTTTAAACAATCAAATGAAAAGGTGGTTTTTAATTAACCAGATTGTGAGATGGTCTTTAGTTAACCGTTGTCGCGTTGTCTTTAAAGAAGAAATAATAGGCACTAAAAAGAGCTAAAAAAACAGATAAAATAAAGCTATGATAGTTACTGTAGCCTTGGATAAACAGATCGAAAAGTGTGAATGAAGCGAAGGTCAATAGTGTGCTTTTTATTACTTCGCTGAGTATTCCTTTGCTGTAATTCATGGCAGTGATCTCCTGTTACTTATTGAGTTTATTTCACTAAGAACGACTATAAATATAGAAC
>NZ_JAHNZV010000077.1 GCF_022267535.1 Psychromonas antarctica | reverse complement strand
CCTTACGTCTTGTCCTCTTAAACTTGAAAAGCATGAAACACCATCAGGGCAATACTGCCAAAGAAACTTCCTCAGAGATATTCGATGTCTGATGACTGAAGTCTCACAAAGTCCATGATTTTGCATCAAATGCTGTTCAAAGTCCTGAATGATCTGCGACAGTGGATCCAACACAATCGTTGCTGCTGCGGTTGCATTGAGCGTTCTCAGCACTTTAAGAAGTCTAATAAGAGCTGCGTGATCGGACAAAAAAGGATGTCGATGTTTTTGCCTAAATTGCTCATACTTTAATATTGAGGCTTCGTTAACATCAGTCACCTTATACTTTTTACTGGCTAACCATGCGCTATAATCAGCAGCAACTCTAATGTTACGAGCGCCACTCTGGTAGCAGTGACCTTCAGAAATTAGATGCTCTGCATAAGCCTTCATATAAACGCCCAAAGGGCCCGTATGAAGTCGCGCTATTGTTTTTTTACACTTGAAGAATGCCGAAACACTCATAATCCTTCTCCGTAAATTAATTATTGGAAGTCAGATCAAACTATGCCGAAGCAATTATATGCAAGTATCTTTGTATTATAGGGTTCTAGCCAAGCGATTCGGCATAGTTTTTCTTTCGGTATAAACCGCAAAGGCCAATGGGCTTGAGCCGTATGGTTATCTGAAATTCATTATTGAACAATTACCACTTGCAGAAAGTGTCGATCAAATAGAAGCTTTATTGCCATGGAATATTAAAAATGAAGCGCTAACAGCTTGGGATAAGTTTAGCTAGGTGGGTTCGTAGATCGGTTACGTAAAATGAAAATAGTTATAACTTTCATGCAGTTACTTTTATTAAGCTGCAGCCTCAGTAGTTCTGCAACTCAGCCACTTGAGCCGCCTGATTTAAGTGAAATTATAGCACTTCCGGAAGATGCGGGGGCTAGTTATCTTGCTTATGGTTGGGACGGGAATTTAGTCTGGTTTGATCAGAATCTAGCCGAAATCAGGCGGAAACATTATGATTATGCAATACCTGGTGAAATAATTGTTTTTAACAAGGGGTTGTTAATTAAGTCTGAATTGAAAAAAAACAGTGAACATTCACTGTATCAATTAAGCTATCTCTCCTTTTCGGGAAAAGTGCTGCATGAATGGCGTGATCTGCCTGATTCTATTTGGTCGATTAATGCGCAGCAAACTCCGTTATCTTATTTCGGTTTCTCGGATGAACAATTTCAGTTAGATGATAATAATCAGTTTGTTAGTACAGGAATCCTCTACGGTAATAACACAACAATAATGCCAATATTGGATGGAAATGTGGATGATAGTATCATCTGTAGTGGCATGATACTGTCAATGCAGGACTATAAATTAGGAAGTTGTCATCGCACAGGCAGTAAAGCTTGGATTACTGATGAGGGATATTGGAATGAGTCGCCTAAGCTTTGTGGTGATTACCTTGTTGAAAATAATTATCACAGACCTAGCAATGTTCGTAAAAATCGGAAATTGATCATTAGAGATATCAATACCGGCACAGTGGTCTCTGAAATTATTAGAACTGAGCATCCTTTTGTTAATGACTTCAAATGTGATAACAATAGGCTAATAACCATAGGTGAAGCTGTTAATATATATTCATTGCCCAACAATAAGCCGGTTGCCGTTAAATATTGTGAAGGCGGTAAAAAAGCCATAGATATTGCGGTAAATAAAGAGCAGATGGTTTGTCTTAATCGAGACGGGGAAGTGCATCACTTAGTCGATAGCAAAAAGTAATTTTCACTCCTACTGACTCGTTGCCATCTTCGGTCTAGCAACGAGTCAATATAGTGAACGATATAGTAGAGCCGTGAAATAAAAACAGATTTTCACAAGTAAATAAAGGCACAATCACGATTTTCGTTAATTTCGTGTGTCGAAACACTTTATTATCACTGCATTTCTAGTGTGTTTAGCAACTTGCTAAGGGAAGCTGTTATTTCAATTTATTATTATTTAATGCCCCACAATAAATCCACTTTATTATAACTTCATAGCAGAAATCTCGGATTAATTGTAGTGATGACTTGTGTTATTCCTTAACATCGAATTTCTATTATATAGTTTGGGTACCTTGTAAAACTTAATCTGTATAAGCATTTTTATAGTCAATAACTTTTCATAATATACGTTTAGGCATATTGGGCAGTATACCGATGCACAAGCCAAGCTTTCATATACATGTAGCTTCAATAGCCTCATTGCTTGAAATACAAGACAATCTAAAACAATTTGAAAATGGACCAGTAACATAATAGGCATTTTAGATAGTCAACTGCTTTATATTGGTGCGCATGAAGTGCCGTGCTGGTGCGTCAATCTGTTTGTTAAAACGAAATTGATATAGTAAAGCCACTAGAATAGGGGAAAGCAGAGGCTGGCATAGTTATTGCTAAATATAAATAACTCGTATGAGAGATATTGGTGCTGACTATTACCAATATTACAATTGATAATAGACATCTAGGGTTCCGACTGTTCGCAGTGACTGGTCCGAGAGTTGTCAACCTTTTCTAAGGTTACACGGAGGGATAAAAGCCCGGGAGACGACAAGCACAATGTCTCTCGTACTTTTAAAGTGTAACCAAGGAGAATACCATGAAATTCATTAAACCCCTGCAGAACTCAATCACTAAACTTCTTTCTATCACCACACTGTGCAGTGCCTTAATTATTGCACCCTCAACTGCATTTGCAGAAACAAAATCACATTTTCGTTTAGCTTGGACTATCTATGCAGGCTGGATGCCTTGGGACTATGGTGAGGCTTCTGGTATTATTAAAAAATGGGCAGACAAATACGACATTGATATTGAAATTGTGCAGATTAATGATTACGTTGAGTCTATCAACCAATATACTGCCGGTGGATTTGATGCCACTGTAATGACCAATATGGATGCACTCACCATTCCGGCTGCCAGTGGTGTTGATTCTACTGCGGTTATTATTGGTGATTTCTCTAATGGTAACGACGCTGTTATTCTTAAAGGCGCTGGAAGCTTAGCCGATATTAAAGGCCAAAATGTTAATCTGGTTGAATTAAGTGTTTCTCATTATCTATTGGCCCGCGCATTAGATACTGTCTCTTTAAAAGAACGAGATGTCCGCGTTGTGAATACCTCTGATGCTGATTTAGTGGCTGCATTTACCACAGAAGATGTTACCGCCGTCACCACTTGGAATCCTCTTGTAAGTGAAATTATGGCAATGCCTAATACCAAAAAAGTATTTGACTCATCAATGATCCCCGGTGAAATTATTGACCTGTTAGTGGTCAATACTGAAACACTTGCAGATAATCCGAACTTAGGTAAAGCATTGACTGGCGCATGGTATGAAATTATGCAAACCATGCAAGGAAATGATGTGAAAGCACTTAAAGCCCGTACCATGATGGCAGAAGCATCAGGTACGGATCTCGCTGGTTATGATGCACAATTAGCTTCAACAAAAATGTTCTTTAAAGCAAAAGATGCCGTTGATTTTAATAACAGTAAAGATCTTATTAACACCATGAGTAAAGTGGCTGAATTCTCATTTGAACATGGATTGTTAGGTCAAGGTGCTGGGGATGCAAAATTCATCGGAATTGAAACACCCGCAGGTGTTTACGGCAATAAAGACAATATCAAATTACGCTTTAACCCTGCCTATATGCAAATGGCCATCGACGATAAATTATAAGGTCTAATAATTATGCGTTTGATGAATAGCAAGCCGAGTCGCTCAATGCGACTCGCTTTAAACCTTTTGCCCTTTGTCATTTTATTGGTTATCTATACGCTCGCATCTGATGCGCGTTTACTTGAAAACCCAAGTGATAAGTTATTACCTGCTTGGTCTAGTTTTTATGATGCCATGCAGCGTATGGCATTTGAACCCAGCAAACGAACAGGTGAATATTTATTATGGGCAGATAGTGCTGCGAGTTTGCAACGCTTATTACTTGGTGTGGGCATTAGCGCCCTAATCGGCCTCGTCGTTGGCGTAGTTAACGGTATGCTACCGCTTATACGTGCCACTTTTTCACCTTTAATTACGGCAATATCTTTAATACCACCGATGGCTATATTACCGATTCTTTTTATCGTTTTTGGTTTAGGTGAGTTATCTAAAGTGATGCTTATTATTATCGGTATCTGTCCGATATTAATCCGTGATTTACAATTACGTACGCAAACATTACCTAGCGAGCAACTACTGAAGGCGCAAACGCTCGGAGCCAATAGTTGGCAGATAATGATCCGTGTTGTTCTTCCGCAAGTATTACCGCCTTTACTAAGTGCAGTGCGTTTAACATTAGGTAGTGCATGGCTATTTTTAATTGCAGGCGAAGCGATTGCTGCAACGGAAGGGCTAGGTTACCGCATCTTCTTAATTCGTCGTTACTTAGCAATGGATGTGATTTTACCTTATGTTATTTGGATAGCTATTTTAGCCTTTGTAATGGATACATTATTACGATTGCTTTCTAAACATGCTTTTCCTTGGTATCACGGTAAAAGAGGGAGCGAATAATGGCAGATACCATTATCAATATTAAGCAAGTATGGAAAGAATATGGGAATCAGGTCGTACTTGAGAAACTCAATTTATCTGTCCAAACTGGTGAATTTGTTAGCATCGTTGGCGCATCGGGTTGTGGCAAAACTACTTTGTTAAATATGCTCTTAGGAACGGAATCACCTAGCAGAGGCAGTATATTACTCGATGGTGAGCCGATGCCGACAGAGCCAAATGCAACGCGCGGTATTGTTTTTCAAAAATATTCTGCATTTCCTCATCTCAATGCCTTAGAAAATGTCATGTTGGGAGGTGAATTTGCTGCTTCGCCATTTCTTGGCAAAGTGTTTTTTAAGCAACGTAAAAAATTGCAAGAAAAGGCTTTAGAGATGCTTGTTGCCGTAGGTTTAGGCGATGCAGCGACACGTTTTCCGAATGAACTTTCTGGTGGTATGCAGCAACGTTTAGCGATTGCTCAGGCCCTGATTAAAGAACCGCGAATATTACTGCTGGATGAACCCTTTGGCGCATTAGACCCCGGTATTCGTAAAGATATGCATCAGTTAATCCGGGAGTTGTGGAAGAAACGCGGTTTGACTGTATTTATGATAACGCATGATTTGTCAGAAGGCTTCAGTTTAGGGTCGCGTGTTTGGGTATTGGATAAACCGCGTATAGATCCGCAACAGCCCGAACGTTATGGCGCGCAAATTGTGTACGATATCGCCCTTAATACTGATCAAGTAATTCCTAAATCTTTACAGAGTATAATTAATAAAACAGCACAAGATTAAGCTGTTTAGGAGAAAATAATGCAAGCAGATATATATCAAGATGAAATTCCAGGTGCAAGCCATTGGTCAATGGTGATCCCTGCAGGACAACTGTTATCGATCACTGATATACAAGGTGGAGCCAATGTGTCGATGTTATTTTATAACCCGAGGAATTTGTTAGAACGTTATAACGCACCTGACACGTTAAAATGCCAACATACCTTTAAATTAACTCAAGGGCATTGTTTGTATTCAGATATGGGCCGTATTTTTTGCTCAATTGTCCGTGACGATACACACTGGATAGATAGTGTGGGCGGTGTTGCTAACAAACAAAAAGTACAAGATAAGTGGGGCAATCGCAATTATCAACGCGATCGTAACGTTTGGCTACAAAATGGTTTTGATAGTTTATTGGTTGAAGTGGCTAAATATGGATTAGGCAAACGTGATCTCGCCGCCAATATAAATCTATTCAGTAAAGTCCAAAGCGATGATGATGGTGATTTAAGCTTTATTCCTGAGCATAGCAAAGCTGGTGATACGGTTTCACTGCGTTTTGAAATGGACACCTTAGTGGTATTAACAACGTGTCCTCATCCAATGAATCCCAATGTTGAATACCCACATTTACCGGTACAGTTTACTGTTAGTGAAGCGCCTGCGATTAGCGCCGATGACCAATGTTTAAATTCAAGTGAAGAAAATGGCCGTGGATTTGAAAACAACCGTCGTTATCTTTGCCAACATACACAGCATAACCATAGCTCAAGTACAAAAATAGGAGCCTGATAATGATCACTAAAAGTCTTTTACAACCTCAGCAAGCCGTTCGCCGCGATACCGTCTTTGCCGGGGATTATTATATGAAGTTAGTTAAAGCGGGGCAGACCTTACGCATTCTGGATCTCGAAGGGAATCAAGCCGCCGATACACTTTTTTATAATGCTAATTATCCGAGTGAGCGCTATAGCGCAATCGATACGATTCGCGAACAGGGCAATGTTTATCTGACCACTGGCACCAAGTTATTATCAAATGATTGTAACGTAATGTTAGAGATAGTTGCTGATACTTGTGGTCGTCATGATACGTTAGGCGGCGCTTGTGCTACTGAGAGTAATACAGTGCGCTACGCGATAGAAAAAAAATGTATGCACGCCTGCCGTGATAGCTGGTTGCTTGCTGTTTCCGAAAATCCCCAATTTGCTTTAAGTAAGCGCGATATTACTCACAATATCAATTTCTTTATGAATGTTCCGATCAGTGCTGACGGTGGCTTGAGTTTTGCAGATGGGATTAGTGGAGCAGGTAAATATGTTGAACTCACTGCCGTGATGGATGTGATTGTTTTACTGTCAAATTGCCCGCAACTAAATAATCCATGTAATGCTTATAATCCTACGGCTGTAGAAATGCTTGTCTGGGATGAAACAGAACCACTAGTGTAATAGTAACAACAATAAACGCTTAATGAGATAGCAGGGACGACCCTGTTGTTCACGATCAATATTTCGGGACGACCCAACCTTCTAAGGTTAACCTTATGTTTACTAAAATATTAATTGCCAATCGTGGCGCTATTGCTTGCCGGATCATTCGCACATTATCGGCGATGGGTATTCAAAGCGTATCGATTTATAGCCTTGCCGATGCAGACAGTTTACATGTAACACAAGCCGATCAAGCCTTTTCTCTTGGTGAAGGCGGGGCCAAACAAACCTACCTTGATATTGATAAAGTAATCGCAATTGCCAAACAATGTGGCGCACAAGCTATTCATCCTGGATATGGTTTTCTAAGTGAAAATGTCGAATTTGTTGCCGCTTGTGAAAAAAACGGATTGGTTTTTTTAGGGCCGACAGTTGATCAAATGTTGCAGTTCGGTTTAAAACACCGTGCGCGTGAATTAGCCGAACAAGCCAATGTGCCTTTATTACCCGGTAGTGACTTATTAGCAGATTTACAAGATGCCTTGCGATGTGCGGATAAAATTGGTTACCCGGTGATGTTGAAAAGTACCGCGGGTGGTGGTGGTATAGGCATGCAACGCTGTAATAGTGCTTTAGAACTGAATCAGGCTTATGACTCAGTTAAAAGATTAAGTGAAAATAACTTTAGTAATAGTGCGCTTTTTTTAGAAAAATTTATTGTACAAGCGCGGCATATTGAAGTACAAATTTTCGGTGATGGTAAAGGCCATGCAATTGCATTAGGAGAACGGGATTGCTCTGCACAACGTCGTAACCAAAAAGTAATTGAAGAAAGTCCAGCACCTAACTTGAGTGAAGAATTACGTACAGAGCTGCATAGCACCGCAACACGACTAGCTGCGATGGTTAATTACCGTAGTGCTGGTACAGTTGAATTTGTGTTCGACCAGCAAGCTCAACAGTTCTATTTTCTTGAAGTTAATACGCGCCTACAGGTTGAGCATGGCGTGACAGAACTGGTTTATAACGTTGATTTAGTTAATTGGATGATTAGCTTAGCGGCTCAAACACTTGCTCCATTAACTGAGCTTGAAAAAGGGTTAGTTGCTAATGGTCATGCTATTCAAGTGCGGTTATACGCTGAAGATGCTAATAAAGCATTTCAACCTAGTGCTGGCTTAATAAGCCATGTCAAATGGCCAATGCAAGTGGATCAAGGCAAATTACGTATTGACCATTGGTTAGAAAGTGGCTGTGAAGTGTCACCTTTCTTTGATCCCATGCTTGCTAAAGTTATCTGTCATAGTGAAACACGGCAACAAGCGCTTAGCGGTTTAAAACAAGCGCTGGGTAACAGCCAAATTTATGGTATTGAAACAAATAAAGATTATCTACAACAACTACTTGGCAGCGAAGTTGTCGAAGCCGGTTTACTGCTAACACAATCGCTTAATCAATTTGTTTATCAACCTAATTCTATTGATGTACTCAGTGGCGGCACGCAAACCACCATTCAGGATTATCCTGGACGTAAAGGTTATTGGGATATCGGTGTGCCACCTTCTGGTCCGATGGATAGTGTAAGCTTTCGTCTAGGCAATACCTTATTAGGTAATAATGAGCAAATGGCCGCTCTAGAAATAACTGTCAGTGGACCAACTCTTCGCTTTAATAGTGACACTCGATTTATTATTACTGGCGCACAAATAGAGGCAAGTTTAGATGATTTAAGTATTGAAACAGGAACCGTAATCAACGTTGATGCTGGTCAAACATTAACATTGGGCAATATTCAAGGTGCCGGTGCCCGTTGTTATTTAGCGGTACAAGGCGGAATACAATGTCCCGATTATTTGGGTAGTAAATCAACTTTCACATTAGGACAATTTGGCGGACATGCGGGACGCGCAATTCGCACTGGCGATGTTTTGCATATTGAGCAATGTGCTGAGCAACAAACACCCCCTGAATTAATCGCACAATTGCCTAAAATCACAGATGATTGGACGATTCGAGTTATTTATGGGCCGCATGGTGCACCAGATTTCTTCTGCCCAGAAGATATTGACGCTTTTTTTGCTGCCACTTGGCAAGTACATTTTAACTCCAGCCGCACTGGTGTGCGCTTAATGGGCCCCAAACCCAAATGGGCGCGTCAAGATGGCGGCGAAGCGGGATTACATCCTTCTAATATTCACGATAATGCTTATGCAGTTGGTACCATCGATTTTACTGGTGATATGCCCGTTATTCTTGGTCCTGATGGTCCCAGTTTAGGTGGCTTTGTATGCCCGGTCACAATTATTAAAGCCGATCTTTGGAAAGTTGGACAGTTAAAAGCGGGGGCTAAAATTCATTTTCTAGCGGTCTCTATTGCCGATGCACAACAACTTGAAATAGATCAAATCAAGCAGTTAAATATCGGACAATATTGTCTACAAGAGATTGCAACTCAGTTACCAGAACAAGCCATTATTAAACAGATAGATAAAACTGATTATAATGAGCAGGTGGTATATCGCGCTAGTGGTGAAGACTATCTGTTGGTGGAATATGGTCAACAAGTTTTAGATGTGGCGCTACGTTTCCGTGTACACGCTCTGATGTTACAGCTTAAAAGCATGAACATAGCCGGCGTGCAAGAACTGACTCCGGGGATCCGCTCATTACAGGTTCATTACGACAATCTGCAATTACCTTTAGCAAGTTTATTGCAATTACTGGAACAGGCTGAAGATGCGTTAGGTGATATCAGCAAACTCACCGTTCCTTCTCGTATCGTACATATCCCGTTATCTTGGGATGATTATGCGACACGTCTTGCTATTAAAAAATATGATGAATTAGTGCGTAAAGATGCACCGTGGTGTCCAGATAATATTGAATTTATCCGTCGCATTAATGGTCTTGAATCTGTCGAAGACGTTAAGAAAATTGTATTTAATGCTAGTTATCTGGTGATGGGACTAGGTGATGTCTATTTAGGCGCCCCTGTTGCTACGCCGCTTGACCCGCGTCATCGTCTAGTGACAACGAAATATAATCCAGCAAGAACTTGGACACCCGAGAATGCCGTTGGTATTGGCGGCGCATATTTATGTGTCTACGGTATGGAAGGCCCCGGTGGCTATCAATTTGTGGGTAGAACACTGCAAATGTGGAATCGCTACCGTCAAACGGAGCAATTCACTAAACCTTGGTTACTACGATTCTTTGATCAAATTCGTTTTTACCCAGTTAGCAGTGAAGAGCTCACACAAATTCGCCATGATTTTCCTCGTGGTAATTATCCATTGAAAATTGAACAAACGACCTTTAGCTTGGCTGAATATCAACAGCAATTATGTGAAGATCAAGAGTCAATTGTCGCCTTTAAAGAGGTTCAACAAAAATCTTTTGAAGCAGAGCGTCTACGCTGGCAAGAAACGGGGCAAGCGAACTTTGTAGCAGAGGAGATGACCCAAGTGGAAACCGATATTGCCACAATAACGGCTGAGCAACGTAGTGTTGATAGTCACGTTGCAGGTAATATTTGGAAGGTCTTAGTTTCGCCGGGTGAGCAAGTGGTCGCGGGTCAACCCTTACTTGTGTTAGAAGCCATGAAAATGGAGATTGAAGTAGTTGCTCCAGCGGCCGGCAAAATTGTTAGTGTGGTACAAAAAGAAGGTTCACAAGTCCACGCGGGTCAACGTTTGATGATTTTGGAGAAATTATAATGATGCAACAATTAATGACTATTGAATCCCTACAGCAAGCTTTTCGTTGTGACGAATTAAATGTGCGCCGCTTTTTATTGGATAAATTAAAACAAGCTAAGAACGACGATAATAATGTTTGGATCAGTACGATCTCCGAAGCGCAGTTAGATGAAATGTTAGCGGCATTGGCTACAAAGTCGATTGATGATTTACCACTCTATGGTATTCCTTTTGCGATTAAAGATAATATCGACTTGTCATTACTGCCGACCACTGCAGCCTGTGAAGCTTATATCTATCAGCCTCTTGAATCAGCACTGGTCGTGCAGCAACTTATGGCGGCAGGTGCAATCCCGCTAGGGAAAACAAATTTAGATCAATTTGCAACCGGGTTGGTTGGCGTACGCAGTCCATGGGGGGCCGTCAAAAATAGTTTTAATCCAAAGTATATCTCTGGTGGTTCTAGCTCTGGCAGTGCTGTTGCTGTCGCGAAAGGGCAAGTAAGCTTTGCTTTAGGCACAGATACAGCGGGTTCAGGACGAGTACCGGCAGCGTTAAATAATATTGTAGGTTTAAAAGCCACTAAAGGATTATTGAGTTGCACGGGTGTTGTTCCCGCTTGTAAAAGTTTAGATTGCGTTACACTGCTTGCTAATACTGTTACTGACCTTAATTACCTTCTCGACATTAGCGCAAAATTAGATAGATCAGATTGCTATTCACGGGCCAATCCTATTACCAATAGCAATGCATCTTTTCAACCTAAAGAAAGTTTTTCTGGTTTAAAAATAGGTCTGCCGGCGAAAGATCAGTTGGCTTTCTTTGGAGATAGTAGTGCACAAGTTTTATTTGAAGAAAATGTGCTGCGTTTAAAAGAATTGGGTGCTGAAATCATAACAATTAATTTCCAACCTTTTTTGGAGGCTGCAAAACTGCTTTATGAAGGCCCCTGGGTGGCTGAGCGTTATGCCGCAATAGAAGACTTCTTTTGTCGCGATCCAAAACAGTGTTTACCTGTTATTGAAAAAATTATTGGTGGTGCCACAGCACACTCTGCAGTAAGTACCTTTAAAGCGATGTACCGTTTACAAGACTATAAAGTCGAATGTGATGCCATTTTGGCACAAGTAGATTGCATACTCACGCCAACAACAGGTACAACATATACGATTGAAGAGCTTGAAGCCGAACCAATCAAATTAAATTCTAATTTAGGTTATTACACTAATTTTATGAATTTACTCGATTATGCGGCGATCGCCGTACCGGCTGGTTTCTTAGATACGGGTTTGCCCTTTGGTATAACACTCTTTGGCGCGGCTTTTAGTGATCGTTTATTACTTAGTACTGGCGCGCAGATTCAAGCAATGAATAACTTCGCTTTGGGGGCGACTAAAGCTGTTTTACCAAAACTGAGCAGTAGCATCGCAACAAAACCTACTGCAGGATATATTGATATTGCCGTTTGTGGCGCACATCTGTCCGGTTTCCCCCTTAACCATCAACTTATTGAACGGGGAGGTTATTTAGTTAAAACGTGTAAAACCTCCGCTGATTATCGTTTCTATGCGCTTGCTGGCGGACCTCCTTTCCGTCCTGGATTAATCCGTGTGAGTGAACAGGGGGTCGCGATTGAAGTTGAAATTTGGCGTATTCAAGAGAATACATTAGGTAGCTTTTTATACGGAATAGGGCAGCCACTTGGACTTGGTAAAGTGCAACTAGATGACCGTAGTTGGTGTATTAGTTTTATCTGTGAAGGTTACGCCATTGCAACAGCGCAAGATATAAGTCAATTCAGTGGCTGGAGGGCTTACATAAAAGCTAATCAATCGAACTAAGAGACTCTTTTATTCCCACTGTCTAGGTGGGATCATCGCTTCCATGCGGCAAAGGTCTGCAATTATTAATTCCCTCTATTACTTAAATTCTCCTTCTTAAGGCGCAGGTTCCTGATTCTTGGAGGGGAACTGTTAGTAATGTCAGTCATTAGATAGGTTATTTTCCTAAAAACATCTGCTTAATATTGCTGGTTCAAATTAATGACAACTTTGTTATTTTCAATAGACAGTTATTGCTAAATAAAATGACTTTTTCTTATTGATTTACCTACACAATTTTCAATCTTTTAATAAATCACAATGGTATTATAAGGTCTATTAGTTTTATATCCCATAGAACATACGGAGCGCATTCTTGAAAAAATCTGAACAACAATCATTCGGCACACTCCTCGGCTATGCTCCAGGTTCAGTTGCTGTTTATTCATCTGATTATGAATCAGCCGCAGATGAAGATTATCCTAAAATTATCAGCTTGGAAGGCTACACCCACCCAAATAGATATAATAGGCCTTAAACGGCATAAACCGTAACAACATGTTATTAAAAGAATAAATAACAACATCTTCCGGAATAAAAAATCTAAATACCAACAACAATTAACATCATTTTAAACCATACATCACGGATCTGGACACCAGAATTGCATAATATATCAACACATAATGAGCGTTTAGCGAGCTAGTGATGAAATTATTAAGCAATACAGACAAGCAGAAATGTAAATATCAGCTCCACCCTAAAGCTCTTGAGGCGGCAAATTTCTATCAAAAATTATCTAAAAAGTGTGCTTTAGAAAAACTTCCCTCGCATAATATTGATCAATTTTTCCAGCAAAACAGAACTTATTACGCGACAAGAATTGCCTCAATAAATGAAATCTACATATTTTCAGGCTTCGAATTTTTGCAATTTACACCGCATTTAATAGCCACCACAAGTGCCAATATTATTTTGTATTCTGACATGACCCCAAAGGAAATTGAAGAAATAGCTTGGGCAGGTGTTTTCAGATCTATATTTTCTTCTGTTGATTCCCCCAAAGCTTTATCTGAAATTCAACTTCTCTCGTCAGAATTAATCGCTGACAATAAGCCCATCCCATTTAAGTTTTCAGATAGCGAGTTATCACGAATTTTTAATTTTCACCGCTCAACTACCAGCAAGCAAAAGACAACACTAAAAGAAAAATGGAGCAATATTGAGACTAAAAATGATGAGCAGAAAAAGAGCACAAGCAGCTTTCCTCCTATATTTGATGAACTGAAATAGGAGACACTCATGGATAATAGTGAAGTAATTTCCATATTTGAACGCATGATATTGGAACTAAGCCCGCCATTATACCCGCCAGAAAAATCGTGAGCTTACGGCAGCGTAGCTCAACTTCCATTTTTTGTTCTGATTTAATACGGGTAACTCATCCATCAGGACTTAATTATGTCAAATCCAGAGCAACTTAGTAGCGTTATTACTGCATTTGAG
>NZ_JAHNZV010000076.1 GCF_022267535.1 Psychromonas antarctica | reverse complement strand
AAATAATTCCACTAAGTTATTCATATGCCCACCTTGTTTGCTTTCAAATCGTTTCTTGGTCGAAAGATCTGATCGCTTGGTGGGCATTTAGTTCAATTTTTTATTCTGTTATCCAGAATTCAGGTTATATTAATAAATAGAAGGATAAACTGGTTTTACCTCTTTATTTTTGACATTTAAACGCCAGATAATGCTATGGAAAGAGCCTTTATCAGCAAGCTTAACGCCTATCGCATTTAAGCGAGATCAGTAAATATCATCTATATTTAGTTTAATGAAAAAGCGGCAATAAGCATAATCACTCAAATTAATCATTTATTTAAAGTTAAGTCTGTAACTTGTATATATTTAACCTAGGATCCTCAATAAGGGGTGTTTGTGAATCGTATTATTCATTATTTGATAGCACTTTTTATCGTGCTATTGACAGATCATAGCCAAGCAACCGAAATTCGCGATTCCGTATCGCTGCAACTCCTCTGGAAGCATCAGTTTCAGTTTGCTGGATATTATATTGCCAAAGAAAAAGGGTTTTATGAAAGAGAAAATTTAGAGGTCGAGATTCGTGAATATCAATATGGTATGAGTATTGTTAAAACCATTATCGATAAAGAAGCCGATTTTGCAGTCGGTCGCTCTTCCATTCTCGTCAACAAAGGCAACGGTTCCCCTATCACAGCGCTCTACGCCACATTTCAAAAATCTCCATTGATGTTAATTACGCGTGGCGATATTAGCAGTCCAGCCGAACTCAAAGGCAAACGTATCATGCTGACCAATGATGCTCTGGATGTCGCCGAACTTCAGGCCATGCTACTTAAAGCGGGTATTTCTACGACTGACTATATTCATCAAGATCATACCTTCAACATTCTAGATCTGATTAATAATAACACCGATGTGATGGGGGCATATGTCGCTAACGAACCGTTTCAAATGCGCCGTTTAAAGCAACCTTATTCTATTATCCACCCAGAAGATTATGGTTTCGATATGTACAGTGACATATTATTCACCCACAACCAGACGATCACCGACAATCCTGTATTAACTCAAAAATTCATTGACGCTTCCGTTAAAGGTTGGCGCTATGCATTTAATCATATTGAAGAGACAGCAAAACTTATTTTCGACAACTACACCCCCCAAAATCACACTTTGAATGCGCTTATTTATGAAGGTAAAGCGTTAAAGAAGCTCGCCCTGGTAGATGAGATTCCTTTTGGCAGCATGACTCAGAGCCGTTTTGCAGCAATGGCTAATGTTTACTTGATTAGCGGGCATTTAAACAAGCAGTATGATATCTCAGATTTTATCTATTCAGGTAATTCGGGCACCGACAAAAAAACTAATCACTATTGGCTGTGGCAAATAGCTGTCTTTATGGTGATTGTTATTGGATACCTAATATATAGAAATTTAATCGCATCTAAACGTAATACTCAGTTGCTTGTAATTGCTGAACATGACCAGCTTACCAAGCTATTTAATCGTCATAAGGTCATTGCGAGTCTCGAAGAATATATAGACCTATCAATACGTTACAAATGGAAACTATCATGTATTTTCATCGATATTGACGATTTTAAAGAAGTGAATGATACCTTTGGTCATAATATAGGCGATCATATACTTAAAGATTTTTCTAATATACTGACCGAGCACTCAAGGCGCACAGATATTATAGGCCGTTGGGGCGGAGAAGAGTTTATTATTATATTGCCTGAAACAGATTTATTAACGGCCGACGAGATCGCTAATAAATTGCTACAAGTCGTTTTCAATAAGCAATTTTGCATTGAACAAAAAATAACATGTAGCATGGGCGTAACGGAGTACCGAGAAAATGAAACACACGAAAAATTTATAGGCCGTGCAGACGCAGCTTTATACATAGCGAAGCACGAAGGTAAAAATCGTACTGTCGTTTTATAGAAAAGAACAATATACCATTCTCCTACAGCGATCGTTTATTAGCCCTTATCTCATCGCCTAAGCTTTTATTCTGCAAAGGTATTTTCACGAGATCGTTTTCTGCCCTAGCAGTAAAGGCGGCCCATGGAAATGTATTTTAGGTCTATTATTAAAGCGGAAAGTCAGCATCAGGTAGCTATCAATAGCTTAATTACAGCTCTGTTCACCGGAATCTAAATTGATAAGAGGCATTATTAACAAACAACGCACTAGCAGATAAAATAGTCAGTCGATGGAGTCAGTGATGAAAACACTAACACTGCTTATAATAATTTTATTTACGCCACTTAACTATGCCGATAACAATCTGGATTTTTTCGGTGTAACACTCGAAAATGATTTCTTTTTTAACGAAGACGGACTTTATAGCAACGGTTTGATTGCGACTTGGGGATACGATGATATCCAACGTTTGGATGAGCAAGCCTTGCCGGACTGGTTGGCTTATGTTGCTCAGAAAAGTTATTTAAATGCACAACAAGATAAACGTTACGCCATTACTTACCGTGTTGCCCAGTTAATGCAAACAGCAATTGATGATTCAGTTGCCGAACTTGTAACAGAAGATGCACCGTATGTCGGCATGCTTGCTTGGCAAGGGCAATTAAGCGCCTATGATACAATAACCATTGACCGCTTAAGTTTAATTTTAGGTATGGTGGGCCCCGTTACCGGTACAAAGTTCACACAAGCCGTCGTCCATCACCTACGTGGAGCAAGCGATACAAAAGGGTGGGAGAATCAACTATCTAATGAATTTATTTTTCGATTACAGGCAGAACGTTTATGGCGTATTTATGACAAAACGTTGGGAAATACAGAATTTGATACGCTAACAGGCATCAATGGCGGATTTGGCACACTTCGTTCTGATCTAGGTGTCGGAATCGGCTTTCGTTGGGGACAAGATCTGCATAGTAATTTTTCCTCAGCGTCTGCATTTCCGATGCAAAAATTAAACCGGCCTCAGAATAGTCCCGATGGCTGGTATTTATTTGCTAATGCGTCCGCATTATATGTCGCTAATGATATTTTTATGGATGGTAATACCTTTCAAGACAGCCACAGTGTCGACATCATTCGTCACCAATATGGGGCATCAGTGGGCCTGATGGCTAATATATATAACTGGAATTTTCTGTTCACTGTATTGCGACTATCGGAACAGTATCAAGGACAAAATGAGCGCTCGCGCTTTGGCTCACTATCCGTCACTTACTATTTTTAACGCTAACCACTATTTATCCAGCGCCTAAAGAGAACATTTAATAAATGAAACTGCGACAACACTTTGTGATATAAAATTGCAACCTAATGATAATAGATTGCAATGCGTTGTCATTATCGACAACTGATATTAAACAAAAATGAGTGGATTTAGTGTTATTGGCGCACTATGCCATATTTACGCATTCTGGCACGCAAAGTGCTGGGATTAAGGCCGAGGATCAGCGCGGCTCCTTTCAGCCCTTCTATCCGCCAGCCTGTTTGCTGCAAGACTTTAACGATATGATCATGCTCTAGCTCAACCAGCGCTTTGACCGAAGAGTCTTCGCTAGGAGACAGTTTTTTAAAGGTATCGAAGCGATCGAGTATCTGCAGTGAACTTCCTTCACTGAGGATCACCGCTCGTTCGAGTGCCCCCTCCAACTCGCGTACATTGCCAGGCCAGTGATGTTCCTGCAGGACGCTAAGGGCTTCTTTGCTGACCGTCTCAATCTGCTTACCAATCTTCTTATTGAACTTAGCAACAAAATGGTTGACCAACAGCGAGATATCTTCCTTACGCTGTCGTAGTGGTGGCAGAATGATAGGAAATACATTGAGGCGATAGAAAAGGTCTTCACGAAACTTACCATTACGAACTTCATCAATCAGATTGCGGTTGGTCGCAGCGATAATTCTCACATCAACCTTAATAGTACGGGAACTCCCCAAACGTTCAAATTCACCATCTTGAATGACTCTGAGCAGTTTGGCCTGCATCTCCAGCGGCATCTCTCCAATTTCATCAAGAAACAGAGTACCGCCATCAGCGAGTTCAAAACGGCCTATCTGTTTGCTATCCGAACCCGTGAAAGCGCCGCGCTCTCGGCCAAAGAGTTCACTTTCAATAAGCGTTGCCGGCAAAGTGGTACAATCGACCGTTATCAAAGGTCTTTTTTTCCGTGAGCTGCGACTGTGGATAGCACGGGCGACAACGCCCTTCCCTGTGCCCGTCTCGCCAAGCAGCAGTACAGTGGCATCCATTGGTGCGACTTGCTCAACTTTCAGAAACACCTGTGAGAGAAGTTTGCTATTACCAATTATTTCATCAAAATTAAACTGCCGTGCAACTTCCTGCTGCAGATAAACGTTTTCAGCTTGAAATTTGTCCTTCAATTGTTTGATCTGTGTATAAGCCCCTTGCAGTGAAGCTTCAGCCTTTTTACGTTCATCGATTTCCTCCGTGAGTTGCAGATTGGTGCGGCTCAGCTCAGCCGTGCGCTTTTGCACCGTTTCTTCCAGAGTATTGTTATTGTTCTCCAGTTGCTTATACAGTAACCGTACTTCCAACATATTATGAATGCGCGTTTTGACTTCAACTAGATCAAAGGGCTTACTGATAAAATCCTTAGCACCGGATTGTAACGCCTGCAGTTTATGACCTGGTTGGGCTGTGAGAACAAGCACCGGAAGATAGTCGCTTGTATCCTCAGCTTTAAGCGCAGCCATTACTTCAAATCCATCCATCTTAGGCATCTGTAGATCAAGCAGAATAAGATCATAATGGTTCTCGTTATTTAGCGCACAAACAGCCTCAGGATCCATAGTTGTAGTCACCCTTGTATAACCGCTTTCAAGGAGTAATTGTTCAAGCAAAATAACATTCGGCTCTTGATCATCGACAATAAGAATCTTGGCTTTGAGAATTTTAGTTGCAGCGATCGGCATCATTTCACCTCTTTATGTGGGATTTCCGTTGACTGATTGGCATATTCAAGTGCGATGTCCAATGTCTTCAAAAATTCATTAATACGCAGCGGTTTAGTGAGATAGCGGAAGAAGCCAGCGTCCAGACCTTTCTCAATATCGCGGGGAATAGCATTCGCGCTGAGCGCCACCACCGGAATCGACGCCGTGGTCGGATTTTCCCTGAGAATATTCAATGCGGTCAAGCCGCTAATCCCCGGCAGGTTGATATCCATTAGGATAACATCCGGCTGATAGGTATGTGCCATCTCGATGCCGTTGATAGCGTTCGCTGCACTGAGGAAGCGCAGATTGGGCCGACGCGAAATAATATCCTCGACGAGCATCAAATTGGCCGGATTATCCTCAACATAGAGTAATGTTTGTTGTTGTTCTGGATCCTCACATTGTAGTGGTAGCGAGGCCATCGAAGCGTTAGCGTCCAGGCCAGATGCGGGTTCATCTGTCCGTTTTAGCTCGAACCAGAACACGCTGCCAACGCCGACACTGCTTTGTGCGCCAATAATGCCTTCCATAGACTCTACCAAACGTTTACTGACCACCAGTCCGATACCGGTTCCCTCTTGATTATTGGCTTCCTGTCCAAGACGGTTAAACGGTTGGAAAAGTTGGCCAAGTTGTTCAGCAGACAGCCCTTCGCCAGTATCGCGGACACTGATCCGCATCATCTCTTTTGTGCTTTGGCTACTTTCCAGTATTACGCTGCCACCAGCGCGGTTGTATTTAATCGCATTAGAAAGCAGATTAATAATCACCTGCTTGAGGCGGATCCGATCGACGTTAACAAAGTTCGTCGTGTCCGATCGGTTAAAAATCATCTTAATGCCATGCCTCTTCGCTTGCGGCTCGCTCATCAACATACATTCTTGCATCACTTCGTCCAGCGAGATAGTTTCCATTGACATCGGCAGTTTACCCGATTCGATCAACGCCAAGTCAAGGATTTCATTGATTAACTCCAACAAATACCAACCCGCCTTAAGAATCTGAGCAATACTGCGTTTCTGAGCGGGTTCTGGTGGTGGAGTGCTCGATTCCATTAGTTGAGCAAAACCAAGGATCGCACCAAGTGGTGTACGCAGCTCATGACTCATGCTAGAAAGGAAATCGGATTTAGCAAGGTTGGCTTTCTCTGCGGCAGTTGTAGCACTTTCCAGTTCAACGTTTTTGTCTAATAATTTCTGATTCAATCTATTGCGTTCTGTCACATCGCGCGCGCCATAAAACACCCCCTGCAGTTTATTCTCGCGATCATAAAAGGTAGTCGCATTAATAGAGACCACCGTTTTTTTACCATTTTTGGCGTTAACGGTGAGTTCACAGTCGGAGACTTTTTTTTCATTTAGTACCCTTTTTACTTCGGCCGCTGCAAGCGCCGGATCCGTGAAATAGTCTTTAAATGGCGTACCGATCAATGAATCACGATTACTATTCGTGAGCAGCTCCATCTGCTTATTGACATCGAGAATGGTACCTGACGGGTCTGTAGTGGTTATCGCATCAACATTGGATTCAATCAAGTTACGGGTATAAAAATGTTGATCCTGCAGGCGCCGACCGAGTTCTTTCTGTTCTTCCTCGATGCGTTTACGCGCGGTGTTGTCGGTACCGATCAATAGATAGCCGATAATCGTCTCCTGCTCATCGCGTAACGCAGTGACCGAGACGACGGCTGGGAAGCGGCTGCCGTCCTTGCGGATATAGGTCAGTTCGTAGATATCCTCAATGCCGCGCCGGGCTTTGAACACCAACGCATCAAACCCCGGTGTAATCGCAGTATCAAGTTCAATACTGAGTACCTTGGCTCGCTCGATAACTTCCTGCGGATCAGAAATATCCGCGGGCGTGATCTTGTTCATCACCTCATCCGCGGTGTAACCAAGCATTCGTTCGGCACCGACATTAAATATTTGGATAACGCCTAGGGCATCCGTGGCAATACTGGAAAAGTTGGCGCTATTAAAAATGGCACTTTGCAGAGCACCTTCTTTGATAAGAGCCTCTTCTGCTGCCTTGCCGATACTGTTATCGGTACCTATTAATAGATAACCTATAATACTGTTTTGATCATCGCGTAGCGCGGTGACCGAGACCACCGCAGGGAAACGGCTGCCATCCTTACGGATGTAGGTCAATTCGTAGATATCTTCAATCCCACGTGTCGCCTTAAATACCAGCGCGTCGAAACCCGGCTCTATGAGCGTGTTAAGTTCAGCTGAAAGCGCTTCTGCACGCGCAATCACTTCCTGCGGATCGGAAATATCAGCGGGGGTGATCTTATTCATTACCTCTTCCGCTGTGTAACCGAGCATACGCTCGGCGCCGACATTAAATATTTGGATAACGCCTTGCGCATCCGTGGCAATACTGGAAAAATTGGCACTGTTGAAAATGGCGTTCTGCAGCTCTCCCGCCTTGAGCAACGCTTCTTCTGCCTGTTTACCAACGCTATTATCGGTGCCTATTAACAGATAACCGATAATAGCCTCCTGCTCGTCGCGTAGTGCCGTGACCGACACCACGGCAGGAAGGCGGCTGCCATCCTTACGGATGTAGGTCAATTCATAAATATCTTCAATCCCGCGTGTCGCCTTGAATACCAGCGCATCGAAACCAGGCTCTATCAACGTGCTAAGTTCAGCAGAAAGCGCCTCCGCACGCGCGATCACTTCCTGGGGATCAGAAATATCGGCAGGGGTAATATTGTCCACCACGTCATCGGCCGAGTAACCCAACATCCGCTCGGCGCCAACGTTAAAAATCTGGATGACCCCTTTGGCATCTGTAGCAATGCACGAGAAGTTAGCACTATTGAAAATCGCCTGCTGCAATGCCCCGGCATTGAGCAGCGCTTCCTCAGCTTGCCTGAGCTCGGTGATCTCTTCCAGTGCAGCTTCAATCATATCGACATCGTTTCCATCCTTGGGCCCTTGTTGGCTTTTAATGGAGTGCGTTTTAACCGCTTTAGTCCGCAATCTCTCTTGCATATCACGATTCACTTTACTGGCTGAAACAGGCGTACTTATTTTATTATCACTTTTCATTGCTAATCTCTATAACCATCTGTCAATTCCAGTCGAGGTGGCCTATATGGGCTCCACAAGCGAAACAGATATGCAGGGACGACAAAGGGCAACAATTTTGATGCAGCCTCAAGCGTCTTGAATTAATTTTTAGTACGGCGAATATAACATTTCTTTACTAAGAGCAACTAAACTTATCCCTCGAAATCTGTATTATTTACCCATCAAAAAAAGATAAGCCTCAACATGCTGAGGTTCTGTCATATATTGAGGGCTAATGAGCTATCTCAACCTCGGTGAAAATCATAAAATAAATTATAAGCGATTGTTATTAAGGGATTAATAAGCTGTTTTTTGATATCTCCTAATATTGGCAAGCTAGTTGCAAATATACCTATCGATATTCTCGTTATCTCATTGCTTGTTGTTTTTTGCATGCAACGATAAACCTACAGATAACTAAACAGCGTGATCCGCAATCATAATCAGAAAAACAGGTTGCGCGGATGTAGCAGAGAATAAATAAACGTAATTTATCAGGATTTATAAGGCACAATTATATGAATATATTTACAACAAAGGTTTACCTTCTATTTACTATGCTAGTGGGGGCTTTCCTATTAGCGGGCTGTAATGGAGATGGCGGTACTAACGATACAGGCGCGACGCTTACCGCTATTGCGGTTACGCCTGCTAATGCAAATGTGGCCAATGGTTTGCACAAACAGTTCATTGCCATGGGCACCTATTCCGACGGTACTTCCTCTGATATCAGCGGATCAGTAATCTGGGTATCTGCTAACTTAAATATTGCCACAATAAATGCCAGTGGTCTCGCCACAGGGGTTGCAACAGGCTCATCGCTTATCACAGCATCCGTTAGCACTCCTTCTGTCACCCAATCAGCAACGTCCACCCTAACTGTTACAGATGCAACCTTAAGTGCTCTTACAATCACACCAGCCAATTCCAGTATTGCTAATGGCTTGACTGAACAGTTTATTGCCACCGGTACTTATTCCGATGGAACGTCCCCTGACGTAACAACATCTGTCACTTGGTCATCAGGTAATGAATCAATTGCTACTATTGATGAGAGTGGCCTTGTTAGCGGAATAGCTATCGGATCATCGCTTATTAGCGCATCATTAGGTGAGCAGGAAGCAACTACCGAGCTAATTATCACGGATGCGATATTGACTTCAATAACGCTAACACCTGTTAACCCAAGCATTGCTCTCGGTTTAAACCAGCAATTTGCGGCTACAGGCATATATTCAGATGGTACCTCTGCCGATATTACGGCATCGGCCAGCTGGTCATCTGCAGATATTGTGTTTGCTACTATCAATGATAGTGGTCTTGCCAACGGGGTTGCCATCGGTTCATCGCTTATAACGGCAACTTTTGAAACACAGTCCGTCACGTCGACATTGACGGTGACGGATGCTGTCTTGAGTGCAATTGCGGTAACACCGGCTGATCCGACCATTGCCAAAGGATTGACCCAGCAATTCACCGCCACGGGTATTTATTCCGACAGTACCTCGGTTAATATCACCGATTCTAGCGTCTGGTCATCCGCTGATACGCTAGTTGCCACAGTGAATCCAGGGGGGCTTGCAAGTGGAGTGGCTGCAGGACAATCGCTTATTACAGCAACTTCAGGCGCTCAATCGGGCAATAGTATGCTCACTATCACCACAGCAACGTTGAGCTCCATTGTGGTGTCACCAATTAATCCAACGATTCCAAGCGGCGTGAATAAACAGCTTGCCGCCACGGGAACTTACTCGGACAGCTCTGTTGCTGATATTACAGGATCGGTCACTTGGTCTTCAAACAAGCCTTCGGTTGCTACTGTCAGCAATAATGGACTGGCTTCTAGTCTTGTTGCAGGTACGACAAGTATTACCGCAACGTTAGGCGCCCTATCAGACTATACTGACCTAGAAGTCACCGCTGCGACATTAGACTCTATTGCTATAACGCCTATCAATCCGAGTATTGTTAAAGACAGCAAACAGAATTTTGTTGCTACCGGTAATTATTCAGACGGTAGTTCGAGTAACATCACCGCAACGGTCACTTGGTCTTCAGGTGATGTGCTGATTGCCACAATGACTCCCAATGGACAGGTAAGTAGCGGACGCGCTAGTGCAATCAAAGTAGGATCGACGCTGATTGCAGCAACTATTGGTGCGATATCGGCTGATACAACATTAACTGTTGAAGCTGCGCTGCTCGACAACCCATTGGCACCTGAGTTGGGTGAAGTAGAGCGTTTTGTTATTCTTGCCTCACAGGCCATCACCACGACTAGCGGTTCAGTGCTTGTCGGTGGCGATTTAGGGATTCTTGATCAGGCACGCTCTTACTACGCGGGCTTCACTACAGGCGTCGATGCGGGGAAATTTGTTGAACTAACGAATGGCTTGTCTTATGCGGGCGACGATAGCACTCCGCCTTATGTTGTTCCCGCACCTTATGCATCAATGGTCGCATTTATCAATCAGTCAAGAACTGACCTTGGGATCGCCTATAACTTTCTTGCGGCAGATCCTAATCCAAACGCTGCAACTCAAGTTTGTCCTATTGAACTGGGCGATCTGACGATGACTCGTGGCGTTTATAAAACAGCATCAGATGTCACTATCCAGACAGGTAGTCTCACACTTGATGCTGAAGGTAATCCAGATGCGATATTTATCTTTACCATTGGCGGTAACCTCACCACTGGCGCGCCAGGCGGCGACATCGTCCTAATTAATGGCGCACAAGCAAAGAATGTATACTGGAGAACAGCCGGAAAGACCGTTATTGGAACTGACACAACCTTCTTTGGAAACGTATTTGCTTGGTCAGAGGTTAATGTATTGACTAACGCCATCGTCACCGGACGCCTATTTGCAGTCACTAATCAGGTTACACTTGATTCCAATAACCTAACAGCACCCTAAACGTGTATCGAATTTTAGATAGCAAAAGAAGAGGCAGGCAACGAATACTGCCTCTTCAAGTGCCACGTTTATATCTCCCCTACCTGGTTTTAGGTTGGTAAGAATAATCAGAGTTCATTCGCATTACTCTGCAAACCTTTGGTAATTAATTTAGATAGCTTTGTCATCGGGTACCATTAGCAGAAAATATAAGAAAGTCTTCTTCACCGGTTGAGTTTTTTCCGGTTGTGATCGCCGCTATTTTTGACTGCGATCTTCTAGTTTTGAAAGGATATACATATGAATAAGAAATCTAACTATTTTAATCCAACAATATGGGCAAGTGCTTTAGTGCTACTTACCTCTCTCACGGGTTGTAATAATATAAATTCGACGCCACCAGTGGACGACACCACAGCACCGATGGTCGAGTCAAAGTACCCTGCAGATTCAGCTGGTGATGTTGTACTTAATAGAAGTATCACTGTTAAGTTTAATAAAGTGCTCGATCTCGCTAGCTTAAACGAAAGCAGCTTTACCTTAAGTGATGGTACAAACAATGTTGCAGGTGATATTAGCTTTCAAGAGACGACGGCCACTTTCAATCCAGCTAATAATTTACTAGCCGATACCCTTTATACCGTTACCTTAACTACTGCAATAATTGATTTAGCGGAGCCTGCTAATGCAATGGCAGAAAATGTTGTTTGGCACTTTATGACCGGCACAGCGGTTGCAGCCGGACCTGCTCCGGTCAACTTGCGAACAGCTGGTGATTTCGCTATTTTAAGTAAAACTGGGATCACTAATATCCCAGCTTCCGCTATCATCGGAGACATTGGTGCAAGCCCTATCACAGCTGCGGCGATGGACAATGTATTTTGTTCGGAAATGAAAGGCGGCACAATTTATGGTTCGGATGCAGCATACACAGGTAGTGGTGCAATTAACTGCTTTAAAGGTGCTGCAGCGGATAATACGTTAGTTGCCAACGCAGTACTTGATATGGGCCTCGCCTATCAAGATGCGGCAGGCCGAACCTTGCCCGACTTTACCGAACTGCACGCGGGAGATATCAGTGGCAAAACGTTAGTACCTGGCCTTTATAAGTGGAGTTCAGGTCTTTTGATCTCAACTGATGTGACGCTTTCTGGTGGTGCTAATGATGTCTGGATTTTTCAGGTTGCCGGTGATATTACGCAAGCTGATGCAAGCAGCATTGTATTAGCTGGCGGCGCAACTGCCAAAAATATATTTTGGCAGGTTGGAGGCGGTAGCGGCGTTGCTATTGGTACAAATGCGCATTTTGAAGGCATAGTTCTCGCTGAAAAAGGGATAACCGTCAATACTGATACAGCCGTAACTGGCAGATTGTTATCGCAAACTGCAGTCACTTTAGATCATAATGCAGTGACTGAGCCCGCACTGTAATAGTCATTTAATGTGAAGTTAAATAACCATCAAAAGGATCTCACGATCCTTTTCTTTTTTGTTTGCGGTATGGCCATTTTTTTACTGTACTTTATAATCAAAAAAATTAACCTTTATCCATTTCACTTAAAATTTTGCCCCCAAGGAGATCTCTGATGACAATCCATTTTGATTTAATTCCAATCCTCGCGATTGCAGCCGGTATCGTTATTTGGATCAAGCCGCGCCACCTCAATTATGCAATTGCTTTATTTCTGATTGCTTACGGTGCGCTCAGCTTACTCGGGATCCGCTAAGCAAAGCGCTGTAAAGATCACTATTACAAAGCTGTTAATAGTGATCTCCACTCATTGTGACCACCTAAATCCTTGCGCTTAACTTGTCAAAAGCAAAATGAAAGTACGCCACATGTGGCAAGTTAGTACAGTGATAAAAGCCGAGCTTCTCTGCTCGGTAAATTCCTTACCGCGGTAGCCATCAAATTTATCCTTAAGTTATTGAGAGAATAGTTTTTGCTGGTAATCAACTGAAAAAATCATGATTCGCCAACTCAAAAACTGTCATATATAGAAGTTCTTTTAAATATTCTGGTCGCCAATACAGATTTAGCTGGCCCTGTGACATCGCCATTAATTTTAATCTTTATTATCAATAAGTTAAAAACTCTCAAGTAAAAATGCAGTTCGGCATGTTCGTTGCAATACCCATACAAGAATGAAGGTAGTAACAATGCGGTTGCTGCCAAATTCAAAATTCCATCTGGAGGAAATACTTTGAACATCCTAAAAAACAATTCTAAAAAATTACTGTTGCCATTAATTATTGGCGGCTTGTTTGTTGGTAATGTAATGGCCGCAGGACCAACTGCAGTTGATCTTAAAAGCGCAGGTTCTTTTACTATTTTGAGTCAAACTGGCATTACCGATGTTTATCGCTCTGCAATTGTAGGCGATGTCGGTACTAGCCCAATTACGGGTGCAGCGATGCTACTTAGCTGCAGTGAAGTGACGGGCGATATTTACACTGTTGACACTGCGGGTCCATTGCCTTGCGCGATTAATTCAGCGAGCTATTTAGAATTAGCTATTGGCGATATGGGATTTGCTTATGATGATGCGGCAGGACGCGTTTCAGCGGATTTCAATGAACTTGGTGCAGGCGAAATTGGCGGTCTAACTTTGCAACCTGGCCTTTATAAATGGTCTACAGATGTTAATATCAGCACCGATGTCACTCTTTCTGGCAGCCCAACTGATGTTTGGATCATGCAGGTATCAGGTGATTTGACGCAGGCTAATGCGAAGAGAGTCACTCTCGCTGGCGGCGCGCTAGCCAAAAACATCTTTTGGCAAGTAGCAGGCTCAACTACGCTTGGAACGAATGCGCATTTTGAAGGTATCGTCCTAGGTAAAACATTGATCGCCGTGAATACAGGCACTTCTGTTACCGGTAGATTACTCGCTCAAACAGCGGTTACTTTACAACAGAATGCGATTACTGAGCCTGCTGAATAAAGACCGCTCAGTTACTACTAATTAAAATTATCAGCACAGTTAAGTTTAAAAGGGTTACATATTAATTTTTGTGATCTTTTTTTTCATCGGTTACTCAGCTTGTTCTGCAATCACTAGTACCTCGATTCATAAGTCCGTGTGATAATGTTCATAATTGGTTCAAGCCGACAAAGCCTTACCTTTATACGTCCATTTAAATGGTTTTGCTAAATTCTCGTTAAAATAATCAATAAAGCGCT
>NZ_JAHNZV010000075.1 GCF_022267535.1 Psychromonas antarctica | reverse complement strand
TGAACAGACGGTTGTCGATTTTTTTACGCAAGTCATGCAAATGGATAACTTTACTTTGCGGCAAGAAGCCCTAGAATGAGGGATGGTTCACTTTTATTGGCTAAAAATGAACCCCGAAACTTGAGTATATAAAATCTATATTTCAAATCAACATGATAGGCTAAAAAAGTATTAAAAATTGCAATAGCAATTTTTATCATACACTACAATCTGCTATATTATCCTTTATTAACCTCTTAATTAATAGGACTTTTATGAGCCGTTCTAAGCAGCTTTTCAATCGAGCGCAAGCAATTATACCCGGTGGAGTAAACTCCCCCGTTCGCGCATTTAATGGTGTCGGTGGAGAGCCACTTTTTATTGAGCGAGCACAAGATGCTTATATTTTTGATGTAGATGGCAACAAATACATAGATTATGTAGGTTCTTGGGGGCCCATGATTTTAGGGCATAACCACCCAGACATTAAAGCGGCGGTCATTACTGCCGCTGAAAACGGTTTAAGTTTTGGTGCACCAACTGAAATTGAGATAATCATGGCTGAAAAAGTGCGCAGCTTGGTGCCCTCGATGGAGCAACTGCGCATGGTAAGCTCGGGCACCGAAGCGACCATGAGTGCAATTCGTTTAGCACGCGGTTTTACCGGGCGCGATAAAATCCTCAAATTTGAAGGCTGTTACCACGGTCATGCTGACTGCTTATTGGTAAAAGCTGGCTCTGGCGCATTAACACTAGGACAGCCAAGTTCACCGGGCGTGCCTGCTGATTTTGCAAAACATACACTGACAGCGACTTATAACGATCTGCAGTCGGTACAACAGCTTTTTAAACAACACCCCGAAGAGATAGCCTGCATCATTGTCGAACCTGTCGCTGGCAATATGAACTGTATCCCGCCTATAGATGGTTTTTTACAGGGATTACGACAGATTTGTGATGACCATAATGCGCTGCTTATTTTAGATGAAGTAATGACAGGTTTCCGTGTTGCACTCGGTGGTGCGCAAGCTTATTACAATGTCAAACCGGATTTAACCACATTAGGTAAAGTGATCGGCGGCGGCATGCCTGTCGGTGCATTTGGTGGTTCAACCAAAGTGATGCAGCATATCGCGCCAACTGGCCCTGTTTATCAGGCCGGCACACTGTCTGGCAATCCGATCGCCATGCACGCAGGATTAGCTGCTTTAACAGCACTGGATAGCCCCGAATATGCACAACTAGCAGAAAAAACTAAAAAGTTAGCTCTCGGCCTGCAAAGAGTAGCAGCAGAGGAAAATGTCGCGTTAGCGGTTAACTTTGTCGGCGGAATGTTTGGTTTCTTCTTTAGCGAAGAAAAAACCATCAGTAACTTTGCACAGGTTTGTGCTTGTGATGTAGAAAAATTCAAAAAATTCTTCCACTTGATGTTACAACAAGGCATCTATCTTGCGCCCTCTTCCTTTGAAGCTGGCTTTTTATCCTTAGCACATACAGATAAAGATATTGAGGATACGTTAATGGCAGCTAAAAAAGCATTTTCAAAGCTCTAAGCGACTTTCAACTGTATGAAAACTGCGCTGTAGCGTAAAAAATGCACTGCTTAATGGCTGTGCATTTTCACTCACAAATTCCCACTAAAGTTAAGCAGATAATTTTTTGTAAGCCCCCTATTACGGTATACTATCCCCTTTTTACTACCATCAGATAAATAGGATCCTTAAACATGAGTCAAGTATTGGATTTAAGCTTAGAAGGTGTCGAAAAACTCCCACTGGCTAAATTTGCCGAAGATGCCTATCTAAACTATGCCATGTACGTGATCATGGATCGCGCACTGCCTCATATCGGCGACGGCTTAAAACCAGTGCAACGCCGCATCGTTTATGCGATGTCAGAGCTCGGTCTATCTGCACTTTCTAAGCATAAAAAATCTGCCCGTACCGTCGGTGATGTGCTCGGTAAATATCACCCACATGGTGATAGTGCGTGTTATGAAGCAATGGTATTAATGGCGCAGCCTTTTTCATACCGCTATCCGTTAATTGATGGTCAAGGTAACTGGGGGGCGCCTGACGACCCGAAGTCATTTGCCGCAATGCGTTATACCGAATCGCGTTTGTCTGCCTTTTCAGAAATATTACTTACCGAGATATCTCAAGGGACGACCGACTGGAAGCCCAATTTTGACGGCACAATGAAAGAGCCAATATTATTACCCGCGCGCCTACCGCATATTTTGCTTAATGGTATTAGCGGCATTGCAGTGGGCATGGCAACCGACATTCCGCCACATAATGTACGAGAAATAGCCTTAGCATGTTGCCATTTAATTGATCACCCAAAAGCGACACTTGATGATCTGATGGGATTTGTACAAGGCCCCGATTACCCGACTGAAGCTGAAATCATTACCCCTAATAGTGATATCAAAAAGATTTATGAAACTGGCCGAGGCAGCTTTAAAAGCCGAGCTGTGTATCAGGTTGATAATGGGGATATTATTATTACCGCGCTACCACATCGCGTATCGGGTGGTAAAATTCTAAAAGATATCGCTAAACAGATGCAGGATAAAAAACTGCCGATGGTTGCGGATTTACGCGATGAGTCGGATCATGAAAATCCGACCCGATTAGTGATAATCCCACGATCTAATCGCATTGATACTGAAGCATTAATGAACCATCTTTTTGCCTCAACCGATCTTGAAGTTAATCATAAAGTTAACCTCAATATGCTTGGTTTGGATAAACGCCCACAGGTTAAAGGACTGCTCAAAATTTTAACTGAGTGGTTAGTTTTTCGCTTTATAACAGTTCGCCGCCGTCTGCAGTTCCGTCTCGATAAAATTTTATCGCGTCTGCATCTGTTGGAAGGATTATTAGTTGCTTATCTGAATATTGATGAAGTGATCGAAATTATCCGCACATTTGATGATGCAAAAGCAGAATTGATGACCCGTTTTTCTCTCTCAGAAAAACAAGCCCATGCCATTTTAGAAATTAAGCTTCGCCAACTCGCTAAGCTGGAAGAGATTCAAATCCGTGGCGAGATAAGTGAATTAACGGAAGAGCAGAAAAAACTTGAACTACTGCTCGGCTCAGAAAGGCGTTTAAATACTTTAGTTAAAAAAGAGATACAAGCTGATGCCCTTAAATATGGTGATGATAGGCGCTCACCACTTATTGAACGTTTAGAAGCCAAAGCATTAACTGAAAAAGAGCTAACCCCCAGTGAAGCCGTAACCATTGTATTATCAAGCCAAGGTTGGGTACGTGCAGCCAAAGGACATGACATCGATGCACATGCATTAAGTTATAAAGCCAGCGACGAGTTTTTGACCAGTACGCAGGGCCGAAGCAATGAAAGCTGTATCTTTATCGATAGCAGTGGCCGTGCTTATTCCTTGGATGCGCACTCACTCCCCTCTGCGCGGAGCCAAGGCGAGCCACTTACGGGCCGATTTAACCAAAATACAAATGTTCCCTTTGTTTCTGTATTGATGGGCGATGATGAGGATCGCTATATTATCAGCAGCGATCATGGTTACGGATTTGTTGCTAAATTCAGTGATATTAATAGCCGCAATAAGAATGGTAAGGCGCTGATCAATCTGACCGAAAATGCATTATTAATGACACCGCAAAAACTCACTCATGCACAGGACGATCTATGCCTGACCATCAGCAATGAAGGGCGCATGTTAATATTTCCAGTAAATAGCCTGCCCAACCTAAGCAAGGGGAAAGGCAATAAAATGATCAACATCAGTACAGCAAAAGCGACTAAACGTGAGGAGTTTGTTACTATGCTGCAAATTATTCCACTATCAAGCGCAGTAACACTGCATGCAGGTAAACGCAAACTAACCTTAAAGCCCAGTGATTTAGAACATTACATAGGTGAACGTGGACGTCGTGGAAACAAACTACCGCGCGGATTACAACGTGTTGATAAAATTGAAGTAATACAAGAACAAGAGAACTAAAGCCATGTTATTTATTATTCGTCTGATATTAATTATGCTGAGTCTGTTTCTGATGAGCATCTACGCCATCTTTTACTGCCTATTCAGCCCACGAAATCCTAAAAACACCTATCATTTTGCCATGCTGTTCAGCAAAATGTCGCACTTAGTCGGTTTAAAAGTGCAGGTGCGCATACCGGAAAGCGCCAAAAGTAATGGCTCGGTTGTGTATATTGCCAATCACCAAAATAACTGCGATATGCTCACTACAACAGGGGCAGTACAACCCGGCTCGGTCACCATAGGTAAAAAAAGCCTTGTTTGGATTCCTTTTTTTGGCCTTATTTACTGGTTAACCGGTAATATTTTGATTGATAGAGATAATAAAAACAAATCTAAAAATACTATTAGCGATGTGGTTGAACAGATGCGAGCCAAAGATCTGGCCGTGTGGATATTCCCTGAAGGCACTCGCAGTCGAGGCCGTGGATTAATGCCCTTTAAGATGGGCGCATTTCATACTGCTCTGCAAGCAGGGGTGAATGTCGTCCCGACTGTGGTTTCAAATACCCACAAGCAGGTTAAATTAAACCGTTGGGATAACGGTGAAGTGATTGTTGAAATGCTTGAACCGATTGATATCAGTCAGTATAAAAAACGTGAAATACGACGCTTAATGAACGATGCTCATGCCATTATGTTAGAAAAGTACGAGCAACTTAATAAAGAAGCAAAACGCCCCGATTGTAGTCATAATTGTTGTGGTTAATAGGAAATTATAATGGAAAAAATTGATTTAAAAGAATTACTCGCCGAATTTCAGGAAGAGACAGAAGAGATTGTTGAAGCGATTCTCGAAGATGGCAGCAATCCAGATGCGGTCTATATGATTGAACATCACCTTTCCTGTAGTGATTTTGATGTGCTAGAGAAAGCGGCAGTAGCCTGTTTTAAAAAAGGCTATGAAGTTACCGATCCGGAAGAGTTAGAGCTTGAAGATGGCTCTATTATTTTAAGCTTTGATGTCGTTATCGAAATGAATCTCGATGAAGAAGCGATTATGGAAGATGTACAAAGACTACTTACTTTAGCCCAATCTTTTGATATTGATTATGACGGCTGGGGTACCTATCCAGAAGAGTAAATGACGCTTTTATAAAATAAGCCGAAAAGTGAACTTTCGGCTTATTTTAAATTCTGTCCTCATTTTCAAATTTTTACCTGATTCACTTTTAGATCTTTTACCTTTTAAACTTTTTTAACCTATTTACTTTGTTTGCAAGCTTTCGCTTAAGAGCCAATAGCGAAATTTCATTACTGATATACTTCTCTGACGACATGTCGATAAAAATAACCCTAAACACAATTTTGCAGTCCGAAGATGTCATGTATGCACGCAGCAAAAGAAATAACATAAAAGCCATTTCCTTGATGACGCGCGCTCATAACGACGAATAATACCAATCCGCATAATAATCAGAGGTTAAATAAATGATAACTTCGTTTTTAAATTCAATACATATTTTATCTTACTAAAGCTGTCGTTCATTATCTAAAAAGCGCAATTAGTTACGATCAGATTATCATTTAAGGTATTAACCACTTGAAATTGTTTATTAATATATCTAGTATCGCAAAATTATTTTTTAGCTGGTTTATTAATTACCATAAAAAATAATTACACTTCACTTATACAACTCATTTATATGGATATTAACAAGACTATGGATATAAAATTTTTAGCGATTGTTTTTGCTTTCGTTTTATCAGGCTGCTCTCACCAAATTCAGATAAATCCTGACATGAAAGAATTTACAACATCAGATCAAAAAATAGATAAGACTGTGGGTTACTTTATTGCTAAAGATGACATCAGCAAAAGTGTAACAACACCTGGTGGTGGCGGAGATAGCGTTACATATCAGCCCTATAAAGATACAGAGACCGTTTTGTATACTGTTTTGATGAATAAATTCTCAGATGTTTACAAGGTAGATTCTCTCGAAGATAATAATTTTATTGAAAAGAATAATATCCGCTATATTTTTATCCCTAAACTAGTGACAAATTCCAGTTCAGGCAGTGCATTCACCTGGCCCCCTACTAAATTTATGATCAGTCTCACTTGTCAGGCAATTAAAAGCGAAGGAGAGGTTGTTTGGGAAAAAAGTATTGATGTTGAAGGCGATGCAGAATTTGATGAATTCAAGAGTGATTTTTCATTAGCAGCAAGACGTGCGACAGAAAAAGCTTTTATCAAGCTTGCTCAAGAGCTAGACAATCAACCTATATTTACAAAATAGAGAAGCAAAAATATTATGAGATACCTCTTATTACTTACCGTCATAATCCTGAGTGGTTGTTCCGTTGCAACACCGCCTTATGTAGCCAGCATTTCTAATGTACAAGTCATAAAAAGAAGTGATATTAAAGCACTCAATGTTGGCGATTTTAAGACAGATAAAAACCTTAATAGCATCGGCTTAAGAGCCTCGAACTTAAGTTCCTCAGTGGGTAAAAGTTTTGGAGATTATTTAACAAAAGCAATAACCGACGAATTAAAATTAGCCAACGTTTGGTCGGGAGTATCAGATACTGTCGTGAGTGGCGAGCTTTTAGAAAATGATATTGATATTTCGGGTTTTAGTATCGGCACGGGTATTATTTCAGTGCGATTTTTGGTAAAGAAAGGAGATCTTCTGATTTTTGACAAAAAGATCACAGCCACTCACCAGTTCGAATCTTCATTTATGGGAAATATTGCAATACCCAATGGCCAAATGAGTTATGTAGATCTTGTGCAAAACCTAGTGAAAGCTTTGTTCTCCGATCCTGAGTTTATTCAAGCAGTCAGTTAATCTATCTGGAGAGTCTGTTCTACAGACTCTCCAGATAATTGAAACTTTAGGAAATTCAATACAACTCAGTCAGCATTGAGTAATCGGATAAGGAAGATCGAAACGTTAAGGAGCAACGTTATTAACGTTTATTTTTCTAAATGTTTTCTAGTTGTCTTTTCAATTTTGCTGAATAATAGTGACAATCCTAAGCAGATGATTAAATAAGCCAGCCCAACAAACAACCAAATTTCGAATATTAAACCAGATGAATTGGCTATTTCAGTTCCCACAAAAGTGAGTTCCTGAATAGAGATAAGCGCAACTATCGAGGAATCTTTTACCAATGAGATAGCTTGTCCTGCTAGCGGGGGAGATATATTGCTTATTACCTGTGGGGCGATAACATATCGGTATTTAGACCAGCGCGACAGTCCGAGCGAATATGCAGCTTCCCATTGCCCTTTTTCAATTCCTTCAAGCCCGGATCTAACAACTTCAGCAATATAAGCCGCAGACAGTAAACTAACACAAAAAATACCCGACAGTAGGTTTTCCCATAGGCTTGAACGGCCAAAAAGATAATACGTTAAGCGAGAGAGCTCAGCGTTATGATTTCTTAATAGGTTATCTAAACCCAGTAGCGGAATGAGCTGATTGGAGATGAAAAAGTAAAAAATAAAAACAAAGACCAGCGGTGGAATATTTCGGATGAGCTGAATATAGGCGGTGGCAGGGAGACGAAACAAAGCTATTTTTGAGTGCCGAGCAACGCCTAACAGTATGCCTATTATCGATGCAAAGATCATTCCCCACAGACTAAGACGCAGTGTGGATATAATACCCTGAAAGAAATACGGCAGGCTGCCATCCGCGCTTGGCGTAAAAATCAGATCAACGGCGGCTTTCCAATTCCAGTGATAGTTAACACCGATCGAGGAGCGATAGTAAATCCAACCAATCACCACCATTGTGACCAGTATTAGCATATAATCTAATAGATTAAATGAATAGCGTGGTTTACGCGTTATTGCTTGATTTACACTCACATCTCACCAGTCGTTTTTTTCTTAATTAAAGTCATCCCCCTGCCCATATAGAAGGATTTGATCACTGTTATTGGTTTTGACTTACTTGGCTTTGCCAATCCAGCGTAGCGAACCAATATTCGTAGCGCTCAGATAACCAGCCATCTTCGCTTCTATCTTTGATCCATTTATCAAAAAAGGCTTTTTTATCTTCTTCGCCGAGGCGAACGGCAAAGGCTTCATTACCTTTTGAAAGTCTTTCCGTAAATGGCAGAAATAAGAGATCCTGATGCTTGATGACTTCTTGCTCAGGTTTTGGACTGGAGGCGATAACTGCATGGGCATTACCGTTTAATACTTCCTGAAATGCTTGTGCATCATCATCAAATTGTAGGATTTTTGCTTTCGGAAAGGTTTCACGCGCAACTTGTACTGTAGATGCACCACGTCGAGCGGATATTTTCACCTGTCGAGAGTTAAAATCAGCAAATTCAGTAAACCCTTCAGCTAAGGTTTTATTTGCCGCAAGTTGTACACCTGAGTGTGAATATGGAGTAGTAAATAGCACGCTTTTGGCACGCGATTCAGTAATCGACATGCCGCCGATAATAACATCAAATTTATTGGCTAAAAGAGCCGGGATAATACCATCCCAAGCAGTAGGCACAAACTCCACTTTCCAGCCAGAATCAGCTGCTAAGCGCTTGGCGACATCAATTTCAAAACCAATTAATTCCCCCTGCTTGCTACGCATAGCCCAAGGCACAAAGGTTGACATACCGACGCGCAGAGAGCCTCTTTCCGTGATTTTATCTAAATTTTCTGTGTTGGCAAGGGCGGGAAGCGACAGTGCCATTGCCAGTAATCCCAATAGAAGTATTTTCACTTTTTTCATTTGATTTCTCCTGTCCATATTTTCTAGTGTGCTCGCCATTGCGTGCCCAGTTTATGTTCAAGCCAGGCAGATAGCGCAGAAAGCGAAAGGGTAAGTAATAGATAAATAGCGGCAACCGTAAACCATATCTCAAATGGCATTGCTGTTTCAGCAACAATATTTCGCCCTTCTGTGGTCAGATCAAAAATAGCCATCACACTAACAATAGATGAATTTTTAATAAGAGAAACCACTTCGTTAGTTAATGGCGGCAACGTTCGTTGTAATACCTGCGGCAAGATCACATCTTTGTAGGTAAAATAGGTCGATAAACCAAGCGATTTTGCAGCCTCAAATTGTCCGGTATCGATACTGTTTAATCCAGCTCTAAAAATTTCAGCTGTATAGGCACCTTGAAAAATAGCCAACGCTAAAATGGCCGTTGAAAATCGGTCCAATCCGATAACCGGACCAAAAACAAAATAGAGCAGATAAATTTGCACTAGTAGCGGCGTATTACGGATTAGTTCTATATAACTACGCGCCAGAATCCGCCCAATAATAGAATCGGACACCCGTAATAAAGCGGTAATCAAACCAATAAGCAGTGTTGCAATCAAGCTTAAAGCCGATATCTTAAGCGTGACTAATAATCCATCAATCAGCTCTGCTGACCACCATTGACCTTCCTCATAAAAGAAGATGTAATCGGGAATTCGCTGCCACTGCCAACTATAGCCCATTGCCTGCGCACCACTATCAAGAAGCCAAGCGATCCCGAGTAACAAAATAATTATTTGCAGCAAGGCAGATAAGATGGGTTTAACAACTTGAAAAGTCATCAATGAGCTAAAATCTTATTTAGGAATGCTTTTGTACGTTTATGTTTTGGCGAGTTAAACAGGTTTTCTGGCGTGGCTATTTCGATAACTTCGCCTTCATCCATAAAGACCACTCTGTCAGCTACCTTTTTAGCAAATCCCATCTCATGAGTGACACAAATCATCGTCATGCCTTCCTGAGCAAGTTCAACCATTACATCCAGCACTTCATTGATCATTTCCGGATCTAACGCAGATGTCGGTTCATCAAACAACATAATGCGCGGCATCATACAAAGTGAACGTGCAATGGCAACCCGTTGTTGTTGCCCGCCAGAGAGCTGAGCCGGATATTTATCAGCTTGGTCATCTATTTTGACACGTTCTAAAAAATGCATCGCCAGATCCTTCGCCGCTTGCTTAGACAATTTTAAACTGCGCAGTGGTGCAAGCGTTAAATTTTCAAGCACACTCAGGTGAGGAAACAGGTAAAAGTGCTGAAAAACCATGCCTACTTTACCTTTTTGCTGATTTAAATCCAAGCTATCAAAAACCTTAACTTGCCCTGACGTATAGGGCTCTAATCCGTTAATACATCGAATTAAGGTCGATTTCCCTGAGCCTGACGGTCCACAAATAACCACAATTTCTCCTTCTTCAACAGAAAGATTAATTTTTTTCAGTGCTTGGAACGCTCCAAACCATTTATCGACGTGTTCAAATTCTATTGCCTTTCCGTTTGTTTTTTTCAAAACCATCTCTTTGTATTAAAAGCACTTTATAATCATAACAATATCATTATGATATTGCATCATCGAGCGTTAAACCGATTCATAAAGATGTGAATTTTGTATTAATAAACCAGCCAATATCGAGGCGTACTTCTCTTTGTGTCGTAATTTTCTACTACAACGCATCGAAATTTTTGAAGACTAAGAATGCTTGCCCCTTGCTTTTCTTTTTTACTTCACAGCTAGTATCTGACTTTTTTTATCTAATTTTCGATTTAAGATTAAAGCGCTTAAAATAATAGCCCCCCCTAACCCTAACCTTAAAATATCAGCCTCATGATTCCATATCAACACATTGACTATTATTCCGACAGGAATCAGCAAATTATTCATCACAGCCAGCGCGCCAACATTGACTAAAGTTGCGCCTTTATTCCAAGCAAAATAGCCGACACCAGAAGCGATTGTACCGAGGTAAATAAGTACTCCCCATTGTAAACTCGTTGTGGGTAGCTTTTCAGCATTACCAAAGAGGAGGTAACAAACACTTGCAACCAGTAAGGCGCCAATAAAAAACCAAGCAAAAATATTTTTTTGCTCTAATTTACTGTCCTCTAAAAGGCGTTTATAAGCGACCTGCCCTGTTGCAAAGCAAATATTGGCCCCTTGAACCATCATAAATCCCCACATGAAGTTTGTATCTATGCCGTTGTAACGGATAGCAATCGCTCCGGTTGTTGCAACCATTGCAGTTAACATAAAATGGGCATGAAATTGACGCTGTAGTGCATCATTAATAAGTGTTACGTAAATGGGGGTCATTACAGTAAATAAAAGCACTTCAGGAACAGACAAAAACAAAAAGGAGTGATAATAAAAGACATACATCAAGCCAAGCTGAATTGCCCCTATCCCCATTAACTTCAGCGCACTACTGACATTAATTTGTTGAACACGTAAAAACGGCAAGAAAACCAAGGTTGCTAACCCGATGCGCATTAAAACAGAAAACCAGGGGTCTACCTGCCCGGCTAAATAAGCACCGATCAAGCTAAATGAAAAAGCCCATAATAAGGTCACAGCAAAAAGGTATGGCATTAAATATAATTCCGTTAATTTTTGAAACTAAGTTTTATTTTAAATGATAACATTTATCATGCAAACACTTTTACACCTAACATAAATAAAAAAGGCGAGATAAACAACTCAGTACCATTTTATGGCCGCTATCGGTGTAATTATTGAAATGACCCGCTGCCTTATCAGGCATTAGCACTGATCTCTGATAAACCACAACATTTGTTAATAGATAATTCTCCTTTCTCTTGCTGCTACGTAAAGGAAGTATTCTCGCTAAGCGCAATTTGGGTTGCTGATTTTGCATCTTGAAGTATTATGAGCCTACAATAATCAGCTTATGTCAAAGTGATGTTTATCGAACCATTAAATGACTGAACCCATCGCATCTTAATTACATGACATCTAGCACCATTACTGCCATTGTCGTGGTTTTATTTATAATCATTTCTCGTCACCTAAACTTAATAAGTATTTATGTCTGCTCATTTTATAAATAATATTCCTCTCGGAGCCAGGTATATGCTGATGTCAGCATTTGCTTTTTCACTTATGTCTAGTTGCGTTAAATTAGTAAGTACATATGGCATACCTGTTTTCGAAATCGTTGCAGCTAGGGCAATTGTTTCATTAATAATTAGCTATGTGGATGTAAAAAGGAAAAAAATTTCAGTTTGGGGAAATAATAAAAAATTACTGATTGCAAGAGGTGTTGCTGGTTCCCTTGCGTTGATATGTGTCTATTTCTCAGTAGCGACTTTACCTCTAGCTGAAGCGACCATTTTACAGTACCTATACCCTGTTTTTACTGTCATTCTGGCTTTATTATTTCTACACGAAAAAATTCATATCTCAACGATTATCTGTGTTTTTTGCTGCTTCATGGGAACGCTTTTAATCGTTGCTCCCGGAATGACATTTGAAAATGCAACTGAATTACCGATTCTCAGTGTTGTAGCGGCATTGTTAGGAGCTTTAGGCAGTGCGATTGCTTACGTGATTGTGAAACGACTCAGCGCCAGTGAAGACAGCTCTGTTATTATATTTTACTTTCCAGTTGTTGCATTACCGCTTTCTATTTTTCTACTTGGCAGTGATTTTGTAATGCCAGATAAAGAGGCCCTACTTTTATTGCTCTTCGTCGGCATTTTCACTCAAATGGGGCAAATAGGCCTTACAAAAGCAATGCAAACTGAAGTTGCTAGCAAGGCAGCAGCATATTCTTACGTGCATGTGGTTTTTTCAATAATACTTGGTTGGCTGTTGTTTAGTGAATTCCCCTCTGCATGGACTTTAGCTGGCGGGATCCTGATTATTGTAGGTGCGTTAATAAATGTGTTCGGGAATATGGATCTGCGACAAGTGAAACTAAAAAAAACAACCTAGGAAATTTATATTTATAACATACACGTAACTTTAAGCATGGAATAATAAATATATAGCTAAAGAGTTCAATAAGCGCAGCCGGAGTTGCACCGCAAACAGTAAAAAACACTGAAACGTGATCAAATAGGTGCTGGGAAAAGTTGAAATTACTGCTTTCCTTAGTACTTTAATTCTGATGGTTGAAGAGATATTGTAGCTGTTATAAAAATGAGAAAATGAAGGTTCAGCTCCGAATCTATTGTTAACATGTGCTACTGTTAGGGTAGATTCAAACGGTCAAATAAGATATTGAAAATGAAGTACCGAGAATCCTTATGTTTGAATAATTACCAGTGAAGGATAAGTACATTAACAACCCATTCTTAGATTGTACTAAAAGCTCAATACTGGAGATACACGACACCCGATTAATAACAAAGGAAAGAAAAAGGTGAGCAGTCTTACTTGTTAAAATAGCCCCTAACTTCGTTATAAGTTTTGAAGTGAGAACAACGATCTCCTGCAACTCATGCTTTGTTAGTGCCAATTTATCCTGCGCAAGACTCGATCACTTAGTCAATGCCTTTGCTATAAACAATACAGGCTTACTATGAAAACACATCAAAATGTATTTATTGCCGGCGCTTGGGAAAACACCCTCGTTCCCCTTGAAAAAGCCAATCTTGTATTATTATTTGGTGATCGTCAGCAAATAAAAAATCATTCTGTCATGGAGAATATCCGCACAAATTACCCGCATGCACAAATAGTTGGCTGCACGACATCAGGTGAAATTTTAGGTACAAAAATATATGATGACAGCTTGTGTTTAACGGCTATTGAATTCAAACATTCTTACATTACGGTACGCAGTGCATCTATAAATAATAAATTAACTTACGACGTTGCCAAAAATCTTGCAGACGAAATTTATAACAAAGATCTTAGATATGTCATGGTGTTATGTGATGGACAACAAATTAATGGCAGTGAATTAGTTAATGGGTTACAAGCATCTCTACCGGAAAATATATTAATAACGGGAGGACTAGCTGGAGATGGTACAATCTTTAATGAAACGCTTGTTTGGCATAATGAAAATGCAGAAACGGGGAAAATATTGCTAGTTGGATTTTATGGGGATAAGTTATCATTTAGCCACGGCTGTATTTGTGGTTCAGAGGCATTTGGCCCCGATCGGACGATTACAAAATCAGATGGCAATATCCTCTATGAATTAGATAATAAACCCGCATTAGCACTCTATAAGAAATATCTTGGCCCACACGCCAAAAACTTACCCGCTTCCGCTTTATTTTTTCCTTTATCTATAAAATTAGGCGATCAAAGAGTGTTTCGCACAATTTTGAATATTAATAATAATAATGACTCGATGGTATTTGCCGGCGATTTACCAGAGGGTTCAACGGTTCAATTAATGCATTCAAGTGTAAATAAATTAATTGATGGAGCTGAAATAGCCGCTGAACAAACTCAGAGTAAAGTAATAAAGGATCATGATAATGGCTTGGCTTTACTAATCAGTTGTGTTGGCAGGAGGCTTGTATTAAATAAGTTTAGTGAAGATGAGCTAGAGATAGTAAAAGATGTTTTAGGCGATAACTGGACATATACAGGTTTCTATTCTTACGGCGAACTATCTCCGTTACCGAACAGTAGTCAATGTTCATTACATAATCAAACTATAACAATTACAACTATATGTGAGACTAATGAATAG
>NZ_JAHNZV010000074.1 GCF_022267535.1 Psychromonas antarctica | reverse complement strand
AAGCTCTACGCATCCTATTTTTAGTCCTCCTAGTAAGCAAAACATGCGGACTAAAGTCCGCGCCCCAGAACGAAACCACAATGCCAGGTTAGCCTAACCAAGGGGCGTGGACTTTAGTCCACCAAGTAAAAACAGAACAACTTAACATTGCGAGGTTATCCTAACCAAGGGCGTGGAACGAATGCAAGACAGTTCAGTGTCATGAGCGGATAAGCTCTACGCATCCTATTTTTAGTCCTCCTAGTAAGCAAAACATGCGGACTAAAGTCCGCGCCCCAGAACGAAACCACAATGCGAGATTACACTATCTAAGGGGCGTGGACTTTAGTCCACCAAGTAAAAACACAACAACGTCACAATGTGAGGCTAGGTGAAACAAATCACAATACGACGGGCTAAGGCTTTATTGCCACTCAATCTTCGCCTTTGTTATTTTATTTAGTACCTTGGCTAAACTTGCTTTGGCAGAGAGCTCTCCATGCACTAGGTTTATTTTACTCGGTTTAATACGCATGCGCTTTACAAAATTTACCAGATCACTCTGATCAGCATGAGCTGAATAACCGCTTAGTGTATGAATTTGTGCATTAATATCAATTCGCTTGCCATCCAAGAGAACATAACCACCTGTTGGCCCGTAAGTTTGTATTTCGCGCCCAGGAGTGCCTTGTGCTTGATAACCCACAAACAAAACATCGGTTTGTGGATGAGATAATAATGCTTGCAGGTAATTAACAATGCGCCCACCACTGCACATGCCACTGGCCGCGATGATAATCGCGGGCTCATTGCTGTTTTGTAAGCGAGCCACTAATGCCAGATGTTCACGGTGTTCATCAATAGTAATCAAATTATCAAAATTAAGCGGATGTCGTCCCGCTTTTAATTTTTGTTGGGCTTCTTTATCCCATAAAGGTTTAAGTTGGCGATAAAATGCGGTGAAATGTGCAGCTAGCGGTGAATCAATAATAATGGGCAAATCTTGCCAACATTTTTGCTTGTTTTTAGCTGCCGACTTATTCTGACCAACTTGATAGATGATCTCTTCTAATTCATATAAAAGTTCTTGAGTTCGCCCAATGCTAAAAGCAGGAATGAGAATCACGCCACCATCTTGTAAACTACGCTCAACAATATTTTTTAAAGCTTGGCATCGCACAGCCCTTCCTTGATGCTGCCTGTCACCATAGGTACTCTCTAAGATCAACCAGTCACATTGATAAGGTGATTTAGGGGCGGGTAATAAAGGTGTATACGGAGCGCCTAAGTCACCAGAAAACACAATGCGGGTTTTCTTACCCTTTTCTGACCAGACTATTTCGATATAAGCAGATCCAATGATATGCCCAGCCTGTTTGAATTTTACTTTTAGGCTATGCTTTTTTGCTACTAATAAACTATTTTCAGCCTTGGACAAGGTTATATTTTGCCATTTTCCGTAATCAATACCGATTAACTGTTTATCCAACCGATTTATGACTGCTTTGATTAATGACGGGTTGCGTGTCACACCAACTTTTATGGCATCTTCTATCACTAAAGGTAATAATAATGCTGTGGCTCTAGTACAATAAATAGGGCCTGTAAATCCAGCGGCAAGTAGTGCTGGTATCCGCCCGACATGATCAATATGACAATGAGTAATTAAAACAGCTTGAATTTTATCTATAGCAAATTCAATGTCCCACTGATTCTTGATCTGTTTGCTTTCGTTACCTTGAAACATACCACAATCAATTAAGAGACTGCTATCCGGGCTTATTTGTAGCTCATGGCATGATCCCGTCACGCCTTTTGCTCCACCATGGGAAAATAAATTCAAGCTGTATTCCAACTATTGGTCATGGTTAAAATTCGATGCCATTAAATACATCAGTGGTATAAATAACCTCAATTCTGGATAAGCTAAACGATACAGTACCGTTATTTACGCGTATTTCTGCGTTAAATCATCTAGCAATAAACAGTTATTGCTGCGATGATTCGCCTTGAACTACGCAAAACTAACAGCACTGTATAATATGTTTTTTAACTTTTTGATATTTAATCTAATTTCGTTTCCATTATCCAGAACTGAGGTTAAATAATAAATGAAGTCAGCGTTAAGCCCCCTCTATTGCAATACGAGGGGGCTACTTATGGGCGATTACAATGTCAACCATGGTTGTATTTTTTTTAAGGTACCGGGGCCAATCCCTTTAACATCGACTAGTTGCTCAAAACTAATAAAAGCACCATTTTCTTGACGGTAATCGACAATAGCTTGGGCTTTTTTCTGCCCGAGCCCTTTGATTGTAGCAAGCTGTTCACTGGTCGCCTGATTGAGATTTATTTTTTCTGTCATTTCCACAGAAGTGGTCATTGGCTGCACGGTTTTATCAGCAGCAAAAACGTGCAGGCTACTTGATAATAGAAGTAGTGATAAAACAACAAATAAAGAATGTATAAATTTATTAAACATAAGTTTTTCCTTTTAAATGATTAAACACACCATTTAAATTAGATTAAAATTTGACTTAATCAAGGCGATGTAAGAGAAATCTTTTTATGGGCAGTCATAATTTGCAAACTGGATCACGTTAATATGCTTTATCTGCTAAAGAACAGCTTCCTTTTAGACTCTTCGATTCACCCTAGATTGCAATTTTATGCATCACAGCTAAGTACAATTTGGTTTGCTGATTCTGCATCTTAAAGTAACATGGGTATACAACGCTTAATGTTATTGCTTAACGTTCTTAACTAAGAAAGCAAAATATCTTTTAGTAATAAAGAAATTAAAAAATTGGAAAGTTAATTTATGTTCACATTGCATCATTTTCAGAATTTACGCGCGGCACAGGCTTTTTCGGATTATCTAAACGCGCTCAATATTAAAAATCAAATTAGACATGATGAATTTGATTACCAATTGTTGATTGAGCAAAACACACAACAGATTTTAGCGCAAAAAGAACTCGCTTTATTTCTACAAAACCCCAACGATCCCAAATATCTTGCAGCAAGCTGGCAAGCGGGCTCTACAACTCAAGAACATACGCAATTCGCTTATGCAAACTCTGATTTAATAAGTAACTTCATTAGCCATGGCGGTTTTATTAGCCATGCTATTCTGGTTGTCTGCATAGTGATTTATGCATTCACAAGTTTAGGTGGGTTGCAGCCAATGCAATCTTTTCTCGCTTTTTTTACCCAACAACCTTTTGATTACACTGAAAGCTGGCGCTTTATTACCCCGGTTTTTTTGCATTTTAGCTTGTTACATCTGGTCTTTAATTTACTTTGGTGGTGGCAATTGGCTGGTATTGTTGAAAAGTCGCATGGCAAACAACGCTTAGTGTTACTTTTTATGTTCAGCGCCATTGCATCCAACCTTGCCCAATATTATTTAGTGAGTCCCTATTTTGGCGGATTAAGTGGCGTTGTTTATGCGTTAGTGGGGTATTGTTGGTTATTTGGTCTACTTAATAAGGGCAGTAAAGTCAATTTACCCAACTCTTATTTTATATTTTTACTGTTTTGGCTAATGCTTGGCTTTGTCGATCTATTACCCGTTAATATTGCTAATTATGCACATCTGGTGGGCTTGTTAGCGGGCCTGTTTTTAGCACTCATAAGTTCAAAACTGAAAGCCAACGGCTAATCGCTATCGGCTCAAAGATTACTGATATAAATATTTGGTAAAGAGCAGATCTTCAACCGGATTTTTGCCTGTTTGTGCATATAGGAGATCGTTTATCTCTTTTAAACAGCGCTGACGAATGCTATCTCGCTCGGTAACTGATTTTACAATCTCTTCATTTTGCTCACCAAATACGGTAATTATTTTATCACGTATGAGGGGTTCATTCTTTTCGAGCAGCGTATAGTTACCTTTTGTTTTTACCATTAATTCAACAGTAACCCGTATAAAACCAATGCGCTTTCCTGGTTTTATATAATTAGTGATAATATCCGGCTCAAGTAAGAAATACTGATATCCATTTTGATTATCTTCGCTGCTAGCCTCTTCAGCAAACAGTGTCGATGAGAAGAGTGACAAGCAAAGCACACAAAATAGCGCTTTTTTAAGCATGATTATTTCCTTGTAACAAAGATAAACAGTTCATATAGTTGGATGCTACAATAACAAAATATTTTTACTTTTACCTCTTTTGAGAGTGAAAAATCTTTAGTAGTCAAAGGTATCTATGGTCAATCTCCTGTTTCCGTTCAGCTCTTCTAGCCCTTGGCTTTCAGAAATCAAAGCGCAGCAGTGCCCTCCCAAGATAAGTGAGTGGCTATATGACCAGCAATCCTTAACTAAAAAATTAGAGGGGTTATGTCAGAATTTTCATGTTCAGGTCAAACAACAAATAATAGTTGCAGGCGAGTCATCATTATCAAACTATTTCAGTCCGGATAGGAAACGACTCGTACGTGAAGTCTTTTTATATTGTGATGATCGCCCCTTCGTCTTTGCGCAAACAGAAATTCCGATAAGCACATTAACAGAGCAACAGGCACAACTTTCGGAAATTGGGACACAATCACTGGGTAAAATATTATTTAACGATCCGTCCATGAAACGCGGGCAAATTGAAGTTGCAAAATTTACTGATAAATTAGCACTCGCGCTGTTATCTCCTCCAATCCAAGACAATTACGATCACCCACTGTGGGCAAGGCGTTCACTTTTTTATCTGAACAGTAAACCCCTGTTAGTCAGTGAACTGTTTCTTCCTGCGTCCACTATATACTCAACATGAGTTATTTATCATGAGCTACTTCAGTAAACAAAAATTACACGCTTATGCGCAGTTGATGCGCATCAATAAACCAATCGGTACGCTGTTATTATTGTGGCCGACGTTGTGGGCATTATGGATTGCCGCACAAGGTTTTCCATCCTTAAATGTATTGCTGGTGTTTTCACTCGGCGTCTTTTTAATGCGTAGTGCGGGTTGTGTTATTAATGATTTTGCAGACCGTAAAATTGATGGTTTTGTTGAACGAACAAAGCAGCGCCCGTTGCCATCTGGGCGAGCGACGACTCGCGAAGCACTGTTACTCTTTTTGGCCCTCGGCATTATCTCCTTCCTATTAGTATTAACGCAAAATAGTTTAACCATTGAGCTCTCTTTAGCAGGTATTTTATTAGCCATTTTCTATCCCTTCATGAAACGTTTTATACCGTTCCCTCAATTTATTTTAGGGTTAGCCTTTAGCTGGGCAATTCCCATGGCCTTTGCTGCACAGGCAAATGAGTTGCCCCTTGTGGCATGGATTTTATTTGTTATTAATATTCTTTGGACCATCGCCTACGACACCCTTTATGCGATGGTTGATCGCGATGATGATTTGCAAATTGGTGTTAAATCAACGGCAATACTATTTGCACAATATGATAAATTGATCGTGGCTCTATTACAGTTAAGCTGTTTGATTTTATTGGTTTTACTCGGATGGATGCAAGCCTTTGCTGGGATCTATTTTGGCGCGTTATTGGTTGTGTTAGCTTTATTTATTAAGCAACAAATCGATATCAAGGAGCGCGAAAAAAAGGCCTGCTTTAAAGCCTTTTTAGATAATAACTATGTGGGCTTAGTTATTTTTATCGCGCTATTTTTAAATTATCTCTAACAACCAGGCCCACATTCCAGACACTCATTAAGCATCTCGGAACCGAGTCGCAATTTAGCGTTAAGATCACGTAATGCCGTACGTACACCCTCTTCGATTACAGGATGATAAAAGGGCATGTCAAGCATCTGTGAAATCGTCATTCTGTTTTGATGTGCCCATGCAAGCAGGTGAGCAAGATGCTCCGCTTGCGGGCCAATCATCTCAGCACCTAAAAATCGTCCCGTACCATGCTCACCATAAACATTTAATATCCCTTTGTTTTTCAAAATGACGCGGCTGCGGCCCTGGCCTTCAAAAGAAACCGTCCCCGTTTCAAAACAGTTACAACCGGTATATTTAGCGCTCACTTGCTTATGGCTTAAGCCCACCATCGCTAGCTGGGGATCGGTAAACACAGCGGCAATAGACGAACGTCGTAAACCAACACGAATATTGGGGTAAACAGCGGCATTATTGCCCGCTATTTTGCCCTGATCTGCCGCCTCATGAAGTAGCGGGATTTGATTGCTGGCATCGCCTGCTATAAATATCGACGGCACAGAGGTCTGCATCGTGAAGGGGTCGGCAATTGGCACACCACGGTCATCGTTTTCTATTTCAATGTTTTCCAGGCCGAGGTTATCGATATTAGGACGACGGCCAGTCGCTGCAAGCACATATTCCACTTCAATAACTTGCTCAACTTGCTGCTTGTCCAAATAAGTGATTTCAACACCCGCACCTTTGCGCACCATGTTTTTAACCTTTGCATCGGCATCTAAATAAAATTCATCGGAAAAGGTTTTCTGCGCGTAAGCCATCACTTGTGGATCGGTAAAGGGTCCCACTTGCCCTCCCATACCAAACATCCACACTTTAACCCCCAAGCGGTGCAACGATTGTCCGAGCTCAAGGCCAATCACACCCGGACCAAATACGGCTATCGATTCAGGTAAGTCGGTCCAGTTAAAGAGATCATCATTAATAATTAAGCGATCGCCAAGCTCATTCCACACTGCTGGATAACTTGCTCGAGAGCCTGTCGCGATAACCACGCGCTGCGCCTCTAATAATGTATGGTCACCTATCTGTAGTTGCGTTTCACTAATAAATGTCGCATTACCTATGAGCTTATCCTGCGCCGGGATATCCTCGACTGCATCAATAACAAACCCCACAAAACGGTCGCGTTCATCACGTACACGCTGCATCACTTTGTGGCCATCAATACGTATTTCGCCTTCAACAAAAACACCAAACGGTGACGTGTGGGCCGCGTTATGTGCCGCTTCGGATGCTGCTATTAATAATTTGCTTGGCATACAACCAACACGCGCACAAGTTGTGCCAAATTGCATGCCTTCAATAAGTACGACCGAATCATTTTTTGCTTTAGCAGCACGGTATGCGGCAAGACCTGCGGTTCCGCCTCCAATCACTGCAATATCTACTTTTAACTGTTTCATCACTGCTCCATGTTTAATGCCAATCCGCACAACTATCTGATCAATCTTACTGGTTAAAATTAATGACCCTTTAATGAAGCTGAATGGGATAAGACTATTGATATGATATTTAAAAAAAAAGCGCAATTTTCTAGTTGAAAATGCGCTCTACTCTGATTTTAAGTGTAACGCCTTAGTGGCGTATTAGCCGTTAACGTAAGCAATCACTGCATCACTATCACCAAGGTGTTTACCATCAACGAATAACTGTGGAAAAGTTGTTTGTCCGCTTACGGCTCTTAGGCTTACAGTAGTTGCATCTTTGCCTAAGACAATCTCTTCAAAAGCGATATTATTTTCTTTTAATGCAGCTTTCGCTTTTGCACAGAAAGGACAACCTGGTTTAGTAAACAATGTAACAGCTGATGGCGCTTTGGCATTGGGATTAAGATACTTCAGCATAGTATCAGCATCTGAGACTTCAAACGGGTCACCCGGTTGGTTTGGCTCAATAAACATTTTTTCAATCACGCCATCTTTAACCAACATGCTGTAACGCCAGCTACGTTTACCAAAACCGATATCGCTTTTGTCGACTAACATTCCCATACCTTCAGCGAAGGCGCCTGTACCATCTGGTACGACCGTAATATTATGTGCTTCTTGATCCGCAAGCCATGCATTCATTACAAAGGTATCGTTAACTGCCATACACACTACATCGTCGACGCCATTGTCTTTTAAAACCCCAGCCAATTCATTGTAACGAGGTAAATGTGTAGAAGAACAAGTCGGCGTAAATGCACCAGGTAAGGCGAAAACAACCACTGTTTTACCTGTAAACAATTGATCAGTGGAGACATTTACCCATTCATCATTTTTACGCGTTGGGAAAGTAACACTTGGGATTTTTTGACCTTCAATATTTTCTAACATGTACTGCTCCTAATCGTTTATATTAAATTACGTATTGTGTTTACATTATTTACAAGAAGTTAACTTGTTTCGATGTAGTGATTATGGACCACCTTTATGGATAGATAAAATCGTTTGTTATTATTAGTTTGATAGGCTTAACTTATTGAATATAATTTCTGATTTTACAAAACAGTTTATATGCTGAAAATAGTCAATTATATAAACGCCAAACTACATGGCTATCTTTTAGAAACATAAGACTAGCTGCACAAAATATAATCTTATATTCCTTAAAAATCAAAAATAGCTAACTCAAGACTCATTACGAATAACTTTAATTATCTCGCTAGTTGAACAGCCTTCTTCAAACTGTAATACACGCACTTCGCCTCCATTTGCAATCACCTCAAGACCGCCTGCTATTTCTTCTGGTTTATAGTCCCCACCTTTAACTAACAGATCTGGTAATATTTCAGAAATTAAGCGCTGCGGCGTCTCTTCACTAAATTCAATCACCCAATCAACAGCCCCTAGGCCCGCTAATACCGCCATGCGGCGATCAACAGGATTAACCGGTCGCCCTTGCCCTTTTAAATCACGCACTGATTGATCACTATTGACCGCTACAATTAAGCGCTGCCCCTGTTCACGAGCACTATTTAAATAAGAGACATGGCCGGCATGCAAGATATCAAAGCAACCATTAGTCATCACAACTTTTTCACCGCGATGCTGTGCCAGCTTAACGGCAAGTTGTAATTGCTCTTGCGTCAGCACACCAAAGCCGATTTCCTGCTGACTGTAAACTGCATTCGCCAGTTCTATCGTATTCACTGTGGATGTACCGATTTTACCAACGACGACTCCCGCGGCAGCATTAGCCAATGTGCAGGCATTCTCAAATGAACTGCCTGCAGCTAATGATGCGGCCAAGACAGAAATGACAGTATCTCCGGCCCCCGTTACATCATAAACCTCTTGCGCTTGCGTAGGCAGGTGGAAAGGGTCTTGCCCAGCACGTATTAAGGTCATCCCATTTTCACTACGGGTTATCAATAATGCTTGAAAATCAAATTTTTGACATAAAGCCAAGCCACGTTCGGCTAATTCTTGATCGTTTTTACAATGGCCGACAACCGCTTCAAATTCAGATAAGTTAGGCGTTAATAAGCTTGCTCCACGATATTTCTCAAAATCAGATCCTTTAGGATCGACCAATACCCGCGCACCTGCTTTTTTGGCCAACTGGATCATAGATTGCACATCCGCCAACGATCCTTTGTTATAATCCGATAAAATAACCACAGCACTTTTATCCGCTAAACTTGTGCGCATTTTTTCTAAAATTGGCGCGCTATCTATATCATGAAAACCCTCTTCGAAATCTAAACGTAACAGTTGCTGGTGACGGCTTAATACGCGTAATTTGGTGATTGTCGGAAAATTCGCAACAGTCACAAAGTCCGTCATCACACGTACCGATTTCAACCCTTTTGCCAGAGCAGAGGCAGCTTCATCATCACCCACCAAACCAATTAAAGTCGCCTTTCCACCCAGTGCTGCGACATTCAACGCCACATTAGCAGCACCACCAGGACGTTCTTCAATACCTTCAACTTTAACAACGGGTACAGGAGCTTCAGGGGAGATACGCATTGTCGGGCCATGCCAATATCTATCTAGCATGACATCGCCAACCACTAATACATGTGCCTTTTCATACTCAGGTAATGTTATTTTCATGCTCATTCTCTTCTTTTTTTAAACTTATCGTTGTAACAACTTTATTCCCTAAGGTTATCATAATCACACTTTCAAGCATTAGCCATTTTTGCTTATGACTAAGATCATAGGAAGAAAAAACAGCGAGTTACAAAAAAACACAGCGACTTATACTGTAACCATAAAATTGGGAGTGTAGTTATGTTAACCATATTATGTATTGACAGTGATCCACAACGCCTTGCGCAGATTAAACAAGATCTGCTGCCTTTAAGCGCGCAGATAACGATTATTCAGGCAATCAATTTGTTGCAAGCAGAAAAATTGATTGTACAAGACAAAGAAAAGATAGCCTTAATACTGTGTGCGCAAAAACTGGATGATGGCGATGCAATCTCTATCTTTAATCGCTCCCAATGTAATTTGATGCGTAAAATTGTTTATACCACGACGCCCTGTATTGAGCAGCTAATTACGTGCATTAACCAAGGACATATCAATTATTTTTTACAATATCCCTTTCAAACCAAAGAGCTCACTCAGGTTATTCAAACACAAATCAGCAGTTATAAAATCAATCACCAGCAAGAGATACAATCGCATAGCAGAATTGTAGATAAAACCTGTTTATTGGATAAACCCGAGATCCCTAGCTCTGCAAATTTTCAAGACAGATTTTTAGATTATTCACTGTATTCCGATTCAGAATTATCTAACCTCGTCATTAAATCACTATACAAAATATTAGAAGAGAAAGATGAGCACAATGTACGCCGCCGTTATAGTGCTAACCACCTCCTTACGCGAGAGGGTGAAATAAACCGATTTCTTTGGTTCATTACCAAAGGGGAAGTATTACTTAAAAAGCGCAATGCCCATGGTGAAACCCAAGATATCACCATTATGCAAGCAGGCACGATGGTTGGTGGGATGTCGTTTTTAACCGAAGAAGCGGCTTTTAGCACCGGTATAACAACCGTACCGACAGAGGTTTTAAAAGTCGATAATGCGATATTTTCACAAATTATGCAGTCAAATTCAGAACTACTTGCCCCTTTTACAAATCTGCTACTACGTAACTTCAATCGCCGCTTACAACACAGTATATCCACAGAGTTAGCTCTGCAGGAAACCCTACAATATTTGGATGCAGCCCATAGTCAATTAGTTGAAAGTGAAAAAATGGCCGTATTAGGACAACTGGTCGCAGGTGTCGCACATGAGCTTAATAATCCAGTGTCTGCTATTTTGCGAGGATCTGACACCCTCATTACACTTATTTCAACGCTGATTAGCCACGATAATGAGAGTGCCTTTTCCTTACTGGCGCAAAAAATGTTACAACAAGGTTTAACGATATCCGCACTTTCCACTTCAGACGTACGTTTACGCACAAAAAAACTGCTCATAAATATAAAAGATAAAAAGTTAGCACAACAATTAGTGAATATGAATTTAGATGGTGTTGATATTCCCCTTAAAAATAATTTAAATTTACAACAAACGGTTTCATTACTCAGTAAATACCATCAGGCAGGCACTATTTTACGTAACAGCAATGCCTGTGCTGCGCGCATTGCTGATTTAGTGAAAAGCTTAAAACACTATGCTGGGCAAGACGGTGAAACCTTTGCATCGGCCAACATCCATGAAGGGTTGGAAGAAACGCTGATTATTTTTGAAAATAAACTTAAAAATTATGAGGTCATCAAAGAGTATCAACAACTGCCTCATATTAACTGCCACCCAATTGAATTAGAGCAGGTATGGACCAATATTATAGCCAATGCGATTGATGCAACAGGCGGTAAAGGTTTATTGAAAATATCAACGGTCAATCTAGCTTACGATGATACCCCCAGTGTGCAAGTTATTATCGAAGACGATGGCCCTGGCATTCCAGATAAGACAAAAACTAAAATATTTGAACTCAATTATACCACTAAGCGAGAAGGTAATTTTGGTTTAGGAATTGGTTTAACTATCTGCGCACAAATTATTAAACGTCATAATGGTTATATAGAAGTTGAATCTGAAGAGAGTAAATTTACGCGATTTATTATTACGCTACCGGTTTTTAACCCTGACACAAAAAGTAAATAAAATCCATTTCAGCATAGAGTAAGGCGAGAGCTCACAAAATACAGATATAAAAAAGCCCGCAATTTGCGGGCTCTAAATAGCTATTACGCTATAGCAATTTGCCAACAAATTACTTCTTACCAAGCTTCTCTTTAATACGAGCCGCTTTACCAGTAAGTTCACGTAAGTAGTACAGTTTAGCCTGACGAACCACACCGCGACGTTTAACTTCAACGCTTCCTACAATTGGGCTGTGCGTTTGGAATACACGCTCAACACCTTCACCATTCGATATTTTACGAACTGTGAAAGCTGAGTGTAAACCACGGTTACGTTTAGCGATAACAACACCTTCGAATGCTTGAAGACGTTCTTTTTCACCTTCTTTTACGCGAACACGTACAATCACTGTATCACCTTGAGAAAACTTAGGAAGATCAGTACGTAGTTGTTCATTTTCAATTGCTTGTATAATATTGCTCATTTTAATACCTTAATTACCTAGTTAGCCAATAACATCGCTGGTTAGTTGGAGATACCTTCCAGAGCAGCAAGCTGTTTCGCTTGCTCGTCAGTCAGAGCTAGGTTGTTTAATAAATCGGGCCTTCTCTTTTTCGTACGTTGCAATGATTGCTGTAATCGCCAAAGACGAATTTTTTCATGATCACCGCTCAATAATACACTTGGCACTTGTTTTCCATCCAACACCTCTGGACGTGTGTAATGTGGGCAATCAAGCAGACCATCCGCGAAGGAGTCCTGCTCTGCTGATAACACATGACCTAAAACACCCGGTACAAAACGTACCACAGCATCAATTAAGACCATCGCTGGCAGCTCACCACCACTTAATACATAATCGCCTACTGACCATTCTTCATCAATAAGACTTTCAATCACACGTTCGTCTATACCTTCATAACGCCCAGCCACTAAAATCAACGCATCGCTGCTTGCTAGTGATTGTGCGCAAAGATGATTCAAACGCTTTCCTTGAGGGGAAAGATAAATTACCTTTGCTTTATGCCCTGCATCAAAGGCAGCCTGTTTAGCTGCTAAAATGGCATCCCGTAAAGGTTGCACCATCATTAACATGCCAGGCCCGCCACCATAGGGACGATCATCGACCGTTCTATGTTTATCTAAAGTGAAATCACGTGGATTCCAACATTCAATTGACAGCAGGTTATTTTTTACCGCTCGACCTGTTACCCCATTTTCGCTTATGGCCCGGAACATATCCGGGAAGAGGCTTACAACCCCAATCCACATCACTTTTCTCCTAGGGCAATCAGAAATCAGGTTCCCAATTAACTTCAATTAATTTGTTTGTAATATCTACACTAGAAATTACTTGCTGTTCAATAAACGGAATCAACCGTTCTTTTTGTCCAAAAGCATCCTTCGAGTTGGCTTTAACAACAAGCACATCATTTGAGCCTGTTTCCATGATTTCGGTGACAACACCTAAATCATAAGCTTTGTCAGTACGAACCTGACACCCGATCAAATCTCGCCAGTAGAAATCATCTTCCAATACAGGAAGGTGGCATGGGTCAACAAAAAGCGCTAAACCGACTAAAGCTTGTGCTTCTTCTCTGACATCAAATCCTACTATTTTTGCAATAAAACCAGTACCGTGACGTTTCCAATCCGCTATTTCAACTTCTTGAAACTGTCCTTTTGATTCCATTAACAATGGCTTAAATCCAAAAATACTTTCAGCATTGTCGGTGTAGGAGTGGACTTTTATCCAGCCTTTGATGCCATAAACTGCACCAAATTTACCCATTTCGATTGGCTTTGCTTTTTCGCTCACCTAATGCTCCTCACCTAACTGCACTTATGCAGCAACAGCGTTGTCTTTTACTAATTTTGCGACACGATCACTTAGCTGTGCGCCAAGACCAAGCCAATGGCTGATGCGATCTGTATCTAAACGTAATTTTTCTGCTTTACCTTGTGCTGTAGGATTAAAGAAACCTACTTTTTCAAGGAAACAACCGTCACGCGGGCTACGGCTATCTGTTACTACCACTTGGTAGAATGGGCGTTTTTTAGCGCCACCACGAGCTAAACGAATAGTTACCATATCGTCCTCTATTTATTATTAAACGTCATCAGTCAGAAATTTCTGACCACCTGCTTTTGTAGAAAGCTGCAAAATTATACTCTTCTTACTCAAAAGAACAATCAAAATCACACTTTGCTGTGTTTTTTGAGCATTTAACCTAATCCCATAATGTTAGGTTGTTATGGGGCGCGGACTTCAGTCCGCATGGTGTTGTGACTTGGTGGACTAAACCATGGCCCTTGGTTAGGCTAGTCTCGCATTGTGGTTTCGTTCTGGAGCGCGGACTTTAGTCCGCATGGTGTTGTTACTTGGTGGACTAAAAATAGGATGCGCAGAGCTTATCCGCTCATGATCCTGAACTGTCGTTCAATTCGCTCCACGCCCCTTGGTTAGCGTAACCTGGCAATGTTAAGGTGTTCTGTTTTTACTTGGTGGACTAAAGTCCACGCCCCTTTGTTAGGCTAGTCTCGCATTGTGGTTTCGTTCTGGGGCGCGGACTTCAGTCCGCATGGGGTTGTGACTTGGTGGACTAAACCATGGCCCTTTGTTTAGTCTTACCTCACATTGTGACGTTGTTGTGTTTTTACTTGGTGGACTAAAAATAGGATGCGCAGAGCTTATCCGCTCATGATCCTGAACTGTCGTTCAATTCGCTCCACGCCCCTTGGTTAGGCTAGTCTCGCATTGTGGTTTCGTTCTGGGGCGCGGACTT
>NZ_JAHNZV010000073.1 GCF_022267535.1 Psychromonas antarctica | reverse complement strand
GCTGTTAGTTTTGCGTAGTTCAAGGCGAATCATCGCAGCAATAACTGGTTATTGCTGCGATGATTTAACGCAGAAATACGCGTAAATAACGGTACTGTATCGTTTAGCTTATCCAGAATTGAGGTTAATTATGGAGAGTTGTCTAACGTGTCCAATATCATTGTTCTAGCATCTAATATGGATAAATCAAAAAGCAGTTCTCATTTAACGCAATCAAAGCCCGCTACTTGGTTCGATTCTAAATGGCCGGAAACGTTAATCGCCCAACACAGTGATTTAGATTTTGAAATAAAATCAGTAAATGAACTTTTAAATAAAAATAGATGTAGCTTAATTCAACTCGATGTCCGCTTAAAAAAACTGACCAAGGCTGTACTTACTCATCTAGAACTCGAAGCTCATTTTCTAACACCACTTTTAGCTGCTAGCAAAGTATCCTCAATGCAAAAAAGTCATCTCAATCAGAGCTTTGATGCATTATTTGCAACCTGTCGAGCGACTATTGAATATATCCATTCACTTAAATTGGCATTTGGTAACGGTTTAGTCACCGTCAAACAAGGTGCGCGTATTGTGCGTTTTCTCGATGAAATAAAAAAAAGATTGAATAAGGAGGATGTTATTTATTCTCAGATGACAAAAAAAGAAGGTGTTGTAAGTGAAATTTAAGTATTTCAAGAGTGAAGCATACTTGGCTTGGTACTCGCAAGACTTGATCACTGCCTCATTGGACACTATTTACGGTCGAGAACTTCTTTGCCGAGGTTACCTTTTACACAGCGACCAGCCCATTCCCATGGCCGATCTAATGCCATTTTTATATAATGACCATAAGTTATTATTAAAAATGACTTGCCAACAAATCCAAGACGTTGCGCAATGGCTTGATCATAGTCATAACGATACCGCCACTACTTGGATCAATATTGCGGGTCCCCTGATTGCAGACCAAGCGCTATTTGAACAATTATGGAAAAGTGCACTTTCTCAATTAACAGCAAGACAAAGAGATGCCTTTGTATTAGAGGTTTGTGAGAACGATATACAAAGTGATCTCGTAGTTGCACGCGTTTCCTATTTAAAAAGTGAAGGGTTCGTTACTGCAATGGATGATTTTGGCTCAGGCCATTCAAACTTATTACGCTTAAGTGAAACACCCTTTGATATTATTAAAATCGACCTAAAGCTTTTAGAGCGTATCCCCAATGATATTTGGGCTGCTAGTTTTTATCGCGAAATAGTTAATTTATGCTCATCTACGGGCTGCATGATTGTTTCCGAAGGTGTTGAAACCCAAACACAATCTGATTTTGTCCGCTGGTCTGGCGTTGATTTGATACAAGGTTTCTTGTATGCCACGCCGCAAAAATTTTTACCACTTTCTACTACAACTAACTTATAACGGAGTTTATTATGCATTCACTTTTTCTTAGAATGAGACTGATTCATTGGCTAGGTGCAATTTCACTTTTTTTTAATGCACTTTTTTTTACTGAACAGCTTTATTCGCAGATCTTACAATATACTATTGTTTTTTTACTGATTGTTCATGATCTGGATGAGAAGTTTTGGGGGGTTGATTCCCTACATAAAATTACGGATTACCTGCGTTCATTTGAACAAAAAGATCTTTCAGTCGAGTGTCAGGTCAATAGCAGTTACAACAGTGAAATGAGCAAAGTATTAAGCGTTATTAATTCATTTAGACTGAATGTTAGAGGCGCATTAATTGATATTCAAGCTCAAGCAATTGCATCAGATGAAGTTGCAAATACACTGACTTCAAAAACCAACGATATTGCTCAGCGTATTCAAAATCAAGACCAACGTGTTGATAATATTGCCTTGCAATTTAAAATATTAGATGAACATTCTTTAGCATTACAAAAAAAAGCAGAGCAAACCCAGGAACAAGTTAGCAATACCCGAGACGGATTACTGCAATCAAATGAAGCAATGAGCAATATGGCTGATATGATAGAGACCTACGTTAGTAGCAGTGAAAATTTGAGCAGTAAGTTTGAATTGCTATCAGAGCAAGCGAGTTCGATTGGTGGGGTTGTTTCAGTAATAAACCATTTGGCAGATCAGACAAATCTACTGGCATTAAATGCGGCTATTGAAGCGGCTCGTGCAGGGGAACACGGTCGAGGGTTTGCCGTTGTTGCAGATGAGGTTAGACAGCTCGCTATGTCAACCCAAAACAGCTTAGATCAAATCAACCAGATTATTGACGGTATTTCTACAGCGGTGCACCAAGCTGGCGAACAGATAGAGCTGCAGTCAAAAAATTTGAGTAACCTTTCATCACATTCAAAAAACAGTCAAGCAGAAATCAATAGCGCATGTGAAAATATTGACAGTATATTGAATTTAATTGGGCAAAAAGAAATTCATTCTCAAGGCTCCGATAATGTTGATATTCGCTATATTCACAAACTTGTTGTTGATGTTTCTCATGAAATACAAACCTTAAAAACCTTGTCTAATTCAAATGCGGATGATTGTAACGAGCTGCAAAACCAAGGTAAGCGTCTTAATGAAGTATCTGATAATATTGTTAATCAATTGGCTGCATTTAAAACTCAATAAGGATAATTAATAATGAGGCTTACTACCTTTACCGATCTTGGCCTGCGCACACTTATGTATCTGGCTCAATTACCTGCTGGGCAGCTGAGTAGTGTAGCGGAAGTATCGAAAGTATATAATATCTCCCAAAACCATATGGTAAAAATAGCAGGAAAATTAAAGAAGCACGGATATCTAACGGCCATCAGAGGAAAAAATGGTGGTATCTGCCTCGCACAGCCGCAAGCAGACATTAATATAGGTCAGGTGATCAGAGACATGGAAAATCATCTAGATGCTGTTGACTGTAAAACATCTTCTTGTCAGTTGATGGCGAATTGCGAATTGAAAAAAGCATTATCCAACGCCATGGATGCTTTTTTAAATGTAATGGATGATTATTCCCTAACAGATTTAGTTACTAATAAACAACAGATTATTCAGGTGAGAGAAGATTAAAATGTCATTATGCTCTCTTGTGTTAGCCCATCGAGGAAGCCGATCACCTACTACGATTTTGGTGTAATACTCTTTTGCACCATGGTTTGCTTTCTTAGCATGGCTCAGTTGTTAACGAACACGGCACATTGGCTTTATAGTGGTTGCACTGATACCTCGAAGTACGTGGCGAAATTAACGATGCCACTACCTAATATCATATTTTTTACTTTCTACTATCTACGACTACCCACCCTTACAAGTCTGGTTGCCTACTCTGTCGGATTTTTCTAAGGTGGGAAAGAGCACGAAGAGAATGGGAATATTTTATGGCCCGATTTGCTAACCAATTACAAGCGGGATAAAAACATTACCAAAACAACGTTAAGATATGGCCAAAATTAGTACATCAAAATAATGATCTATCATGAACTTAAACTCGTATTAGTTTGTGAAAATTTAATTTTTAAATGCTACAACGTAAAAATGAAATAAAATTCACTTGAGGTTATTAATCAATAAAACTCAACGTTACATCTTGTGTGGTTTTGTCCCTCTTCAATGTTAATAGTGACAAAAAAATAATGAGATGAAACGTAGTTACTGATTTAATCACTGTTTCTTGTGATGAGTTTGAAGGGGATTATAATGACGTATTTAAAACAGAGTGTATGCGGGGTTTTCTTGGCAATTATAGGAACGGGAGCAGCAGTGGCTGTTGAAGAGGCCAAATACAAAGTTTTACTTAAAGACGCTAGTTTTGAGGTGAGAAATTATGCGCCTCATATTGTTGCGGAGACGCTTGTCGATGGCGATTTTGAAGATGCGGGCAGCAATGCATTTAAGCGTTTGTTTAAGTATATCTCTGGTAACAATAGATCCCAGCAGGAAATAAAAATGACTGCACCTGTTACTCAGAAAGCCGACAGTGAAAAAATTGACATGACATCACCGGTTGGACAACGAGAAGATAATGGTCGTTGGGCGGTCAGTTTCATGATGCCTGCATCCTATACCCTTGATACTCTTCCCGAGCCCAAAGATCCTAAAGTGGTTTTGCGACAAGTACCGGCTCAACACATTGCTTCTATTCAATATTCTGGTTTCTGGAGTGAAAAAAATTACATCAGTAATAGGGATAAGTTGGATGCTTGGATAAATGAAAATAACTTTAAGGTAACAGGAGAACCGTTGTGGGCGCGTTATAATGACCCGTTCACACTGTGGTTTTTAAGGCGTAATGAGATTTTAATACCTATTGGAAATCCGTCTGCTAATTAGTTGGCTCGTCTTGAGTGCAATCAATATTCGACTTATGTTGAAGATAATTGCACTAAAGGCGGAGTTTAATTTCAATGCTTTTTAAAGTTTGCAAAGTGATGCTTTTGCTCTGCCGCTACAACCTAAATAAGACGAGTTTTACCCTGATGTAAACCGTGGTAGCAAGCTGTTTTTTAAAGCAAACGTTGTTGTAACCAATCTGAAATATCGGAAATCTGCTCAGCACATACGGAATGTTGCATATTATACTGTTTATAACTTGGTTTAAAACCATTGTTAATTAATGTGTTCAGCGCTTTTTCAGCTAATGAGGGAGCAACGACAGGATCAAGGCTACCATGCATGATGTTGATATTAAGGTGAACATTGCTTTCATGTATTTGAATAGTTTCCTCGGTGGCAAAATAGGTCGACATGACTAACAAACCAGCTAATGGTTGGCTATAAGTTAATGCGGCTTGATAAGCCACTGCACCACCTTGAGAAAATCCCGCTAGAATAATTCGCTCAGGCTGAATCCCGCGCTTAACTTCGCGATCAATTAGTGTTTGAATCGCTGTTGCTGAAATTTGCAAACCTGGTAAGTCTACTTTTCGTTCGATACTCATATCCATAATGTCGTACCACGCGGGCATAACAATTCCACCATTAATGGTAACCGGTAAAGAGGGCGCATGGGGAAATATAAATCGAAGTGCTGAATTCTTTGGCAAGTTTAATTGTGGCACTATTGCTTCAAAATCATGGCCATCAGATCCTAAACCATGTAGCCAGATGATCGAAGATGTCGCAGCGATTACGGGTTCAACTTCAACGGTCGGTAAATAATTCATAGATAATTCCTCATGTTTCTTGGTAGGCAATGGTTATACTGATCCTATTAAATATGCGATCTAAATTTTAGTCAGGAAAAATTGTTTAGTTTGAGGTGAAAGTTAATGTAAATGGTTGTTCCCTTTACGAAAGTTTCAACAATGATATAAGCAATTTTAACCAGTAAAATAGACCAGTTATTTATTGTGATTGGTATTATACGGTTAACTTTATTACTCGCAAGATATTGACAGCGGCCAAAATGAAGTACTTTTTGGTGCTGTCGTCAATGAGCAATAGAGCAGACTTTTAGAATGTAATTGATAAGTTAAATGTGAAAACCAGATACTCTGAGGAAATTAATAAGTTGCAGGCAATGTTGTTCTATTTTTTCAACGGAATCATGGCTTGCATTTTCTATTTCCAACAAGTTTAACTGTGGCTTAGGACAACTAGCTATAATTGCTCTGGCATCTTCAACAGGCACGGTTTCGTCGTTTTTGCCATGAACTATCAGTATCGGGCAATTTATGTTACAAACAGTGGTAAGTGGCGAAAATGATGCAAATCGATGCCCGATCACCCATTCTTCGTAACGTATTACTGACTTTCTGATAGCCAGTGGAAAATAAAATTTTTTTAAATAACGTTGCATCATCCATTCAGGATCTGCAAATGCAGAAATACTGATAACAGCAGCAACATCTTTACGTTTAGACGCTGCAAATAAGACCGCGCCAGCTCCAACTGAGTGTCCTAATATAGCGATCCTTTCAGATCGGTCCGGGTGCTCCAACTTTACCCAATCAATAACACTCTCTATGTCCTCTGTAAAACGAGGTAGGGATGAAAAAGTATCTGAATCGCTACCGCCATGATTTCTAGCATCGAACATTATAATATTAATACCAGCTTCGTGAAACGGTATTGCAATAGGTAACATTAACTGTGCATTACTGCCCCAGCCATGCAATATTATAAGGGTTTCACTTGATTCAGAGACAGGAAGGAGCCAAGCAAATAATTGCTTACCTGCATAGATTGGTATGTGTAGCTGCAGGTAGTCGATACCAAAGAGATCTTTTGGATTGCCTGTTTCTTTATTTCTAGGAGCACGAAAACCTAGGTGGATAGCCAACTGAAGCAATGCAGTAATGCTAATACCTGCGAATATAAAAACAATAAAATAGGGCATGATTATTCAGCTATTGATAGAATGCTAATGGAGTACTATGAACAATGACAGTAATTGTAGCAAATATAACAGCTAAATTTTACAACTAAATTGATCAGCTAATCCAGATGATCAGTATAACGCTTAATACTAATTTTGAGTTACAAAGTATTGATTGAAGCAGTTAGCGCTTCAACTTTATGCCTAGAATCTCCTTACCTCACCACTTGCTGAACTTTGTATTTTAAATGGCAATGGGTATATTACGCAAAGGGCCATTGCTTAATGATATTTTCTAAGCTACTTCGCCTCCAAGCGAGTGAGAGCTCCAGTGTTATCTCACTCGCTAGATCATCTCAAATTAGAGGAAAACTTCATGCGCATTTGTCCATTGTGCTCATCAAATCAGACACCGTTTTATTTTGAAGACAGGAGTCGCAGTTATTTTCAGTGTTGTCGCTGTAAGTTGGTCTTTATATCTCCAGATCAGAGGCTGGATGCGCTCAGTGAGAAAGTACACTATGATCATCATCATAATGATCCTGATGCTCCAGGGTATCGACAGTTTTTATCGCGCTTAGCCTTGCCTCTTCTTGAGCGGTTGGCATCAGAATCTAAAGGATTAGACTTTGGCTGTGGGCCAGGCCCTGCACTGGCGCATATCCTGCGTGAGGCTGGACACTCTGTTAAATTATACGATATTTACTATCAGCCTGATCTATCTGTGCTGGATGAAACCTATGATTTTATGACTGCGACAGAGGTGATTGAACACCTTTTTGATCCTAAAAAAATATGGGCGCAATGGTTAAATTTAGTTAAGCCGGGTGGGTGGATAGGAATAATGACTAAACAGGTTATAGACCTTGCAGCATTTGCAAGCTGGCACTATAAATATGACCCTACCCATGTAATCTTTTTTAGCCGGGCGACTTTTCGCTATCTTGCCGCTCGTGATAATCTTAAGGTAGAATTCATTGGGAATGATGTGATTCTACTGAACAAGCCTCTTCAGTGAGTTATCGGACAGGTGAATGGTGAAGTGCTTGAAATTTAAATATTTTATTTTTTATTTTATTCGATTTTTTTTTGCAGGATATCCCCTTGACACTCGCTTTCTCCCAAAGCGAGTGTCATTAGCTAAGTCGCTAACGGCCCCCTAGCGACTTACAAAATGGCAGTTAAAGGGAAAATAGACCGATAAGTTACGGTACCAGAGGCTTTTCAGCGCATCAAAAATGGCACTTCAGATAGATCTACCAAACTAATTGACTCTTTTTACGAGAGGATGGTGTTAATGGGCAATCGCCACCAATGGGTTATTGAGAAATTCCAAGCTTTGGTTATCAATATCCTGAGATGGGAGACTAAATACATAAAAATCATCAATGCCTTGTTTCATCCGTTCAAATTTTTTTTCCCTATTGCCAATATTTAACTGGATATCGGTATCAGGAAACGACTGAGAGGCCCATTGTGAGATGCTTGTTTGTGGTTATCTGCTGCAAGGTTAAAGTTCTCAATACTAACGTCTACTCATCATCAGGACTTTGGTGTAAGTAAGCTTTTTTAGCTAAATGTTGATTTTGGGTGTTATCCTCCATGTTTACTTTATAGTGTAAGCCTGCTTTAGCTAGCATATGTGCGGCTACGGGAGCGGTGATCAACAAAAATATGCTTATCAATGCTTCTTTTAAATTCACATGGCCAAGTTCAACGCTGAAAAAAATCATCGAAGCGATCAGGATACAGCCGACCCCTACGGTACTGGCTTTAGTCGGTGCGTGCAAGCGAGTAAAGTAATCAGGGAATTTTGCTAAGCCAATAGAGCCAATTAGCGTAACAATGCTACCCAATATCAATAAAACACTCACCACTATTTCTAAAAATATACTCATCTATCTTCCTTATTCGATAATATCGCCGCGCAATAAGTACTTACAAAAGGCAGAAGTACTTACAAAGCCAAGCAGTGCAATCAATAATGCACTTTCGTAGTAACTGGCCGAGCCTTGGTAAAGCCCTAACAATATGATCAGTGCAATACTGTTAATGTACATGGTATCAACGGCGATAATCCTATCAGGGGTAGTGGGGCCAATAATCAAGCGCCAAGCATTTAACGCTAAAGCACAAAAAGTGAGGCCGCAAGCAATTATTATAGCGTAACTTAACATCCGAAAATCTCCTTTAAAGGTGTTTCATAACGATGTTTGATAAGGTTAATTAACAGCTGCTCATCCTCAAGGTGCAGCACGTGTACATACAGCCATTGCCTATCTTCAGACAATTCTACGCTCACTGTGCCAGGTGTTAATGAGACGCTGCTAGTAAAGATGGTGAGTGGTAGAGGCTCATTAATGGCTAAAGGTACCGCAATAAAAGCCGGCTTTAAACTACGGTTGCTTTGCAGTACGCGTTTCGCTACGTCGTAATTAGATACCACAATGTCAAAGAGTAAACGAAAGACATACGTCAATACTTTGAGTGGTTTTTTTGCTACCGGTTCTTTCTCACTGAGCGGTGCCGCAATCCAAGGGATAACAATGGCAAATACCGCCCCTAACACCATATGACCATGATTAAAATCATGCAAAATTTGCCACACTACCCATAGCAATATGCTGTGGTAAGGAGTGGGGAACCAAATAAACTTACGCACTTTATCCATTATTTAGCTACCTCATTAAGTTGTTGCAGGCTTAAACCTGCATTAAGTTGCTCTGCTGCCAATTGCGCATAATCGCTGACTAATCCACCAAAAATCACCATCAATGGTAGTATTCCCACCAATAAGCCAATCGCTAAATACTGAATAGGATGACCTTTTAGCGCGCTGGTGTTTTCGCCAGTGGTTCTCCAAAACAATGAGGTGCCAGCCCGTGATAAGGCGATTAAAGCAATCAGCCCTGAGCCTAATATTAGCGGCCAAATCCAAATTGCTTGGCTTGCTTTGGTCACGGATTGTAAAATTAAGGCTTTACCTACAAAGCCTGACAGTGGTGGCATACCAATTAAACCTATCGCCAGCAAGGCAAAGGTAAAGCCCAAAATGCCGGCCTGTGGCATTGACCTGGCGGTTACAAATCGATCTTCCGCTTTACCGCGTTGCAGCTGAATTAATCCCGCTAGCAAGAACATAGCGGCACAAGCTATGGTACTATGCAATAAGTAATAAATACCAGCTGTACTCGCCTGTACCGTATTCACGCTAATGGTCACCAGCAGAGTGCCTACTGATACAATAACTAAGTTACTACAAAGTACCCGCAAGCTTTGGCTAGCCAATACCGAAATAGCGCCAATAGCAATAGTCAATAAAGCAATCGGCCATAACCACGGTAAGGCGATATTTGCCAGTTCACCAGCTTGGTCACCAAACATAACACCATGCACCCGCCAAATACTATAAATACCTACTTTGGTCATAATTGCAAATAGCGCAGCCACTGGCGCACTGGTGCTCGCGTAAGCTTTTGGTAACCAGAAATGTACTGGAAGCATAGCGGCTTTCAATCCAAAAACAGCCAGTAGCAATAATGCTCCTGATTTGGTGATCAGTAATTCATTGCTCGAGAGTAACTGTATTCTATCCGCCATATCGGCAAAATTAAGTGTGCCTAATGTGCCGTATAAAGTGCCTAAGGCAAATAAAAACAACGACGAACCAATTAAGTTAAGAAATACATAATGGATGTTGGCTTGTATCCGTTGTTTACCGCCTCCGTGCATCATTAATGCGTAAGAGGCAATCAGCAATACTTCGAAAAACACAAAGAGGTTAAACGCATCGCCAGTTAAAAATGCACCGTTAATTCCCATCAATTGGAACATAATCAGTGGATGAAAAAAAGCACCACTTTTATCGTCGCCAGCACTGGCATACATAATAACGGCTAAGCCTAAAATGGCGCTTAAGCAGACCATTAGCACAGAGAATGCATCGGCCACTAATACAATACCAAAAGGCGCGGACCAATCACCAAGCGCATAAACTTGAATACCTTGGTCTTTAACTTTTAACAGCAATACAAGCGCAATAACGACCATTAAAATATTGGCCGCAATGGTTAATATCCGTTGTCTGGCTAACGAGTAACTAAAACTCGGAAAAAGTAAAGCAACAGCCACAAAAAAAGGGATTAAAACCGGAAAAATAACTAAATGATCAATCAAATTCATTATGATTTTTCCTCCGCAGCTAAGCGGTCAAAAGGTTCTGTGCCATCTACATGGTCATTACCCAAATCTGAACGTCCACGCATTGCCAAAATCACTGCAAAGGCTGTCATCGCAAAACCAATCACAATTGCGGTAAGCACTAAAGCTTGTGGTAATGGATCCGCATAATTTTCACTACCGTTAAGTACAGATGGAGCACCTATGGTTAATCCACCACTGGCAAATAAAAATAAGTTAACAGCGTAAGACAATAAAGTAAGCCCGATCACTAAGGTAAATGTATGGCCACGTAACATTAAAAAAATGCCACAGGCACTCATGAAGCCGACACACACGGCGTAGACTAGTTCCATTACCTTTCTCCTTCTTTGATTCGTTCTCTAGTGGTTAGCTTGCCTAAGCTGGCTAATATAAGCAGTGTTGCGCCGATTACCGTGAAATAAACACCAAGGTCAAATATTAATGCACTGGTGAGTTCAAATTTACCTACCCATGGTAGTGATATATATTCAAACCAAGTGGTTAAAAACGGTCGGCCAAATACCCAGCTACCTAAGCCAGTTAAGCCGGCAGTCACTAATCCAAAGGCGATGAGGTAGCGGTAAGGAACACTCACACGCTTAGTCATCCAATCAACACCGTGTGCAAGATATTGTTGAATTAACGCGATAGATGTAATCAAACCAGCAATAAAACCACCGCCTGGTAAGTTATGTCCACGCATAAATATGTAAGCAGAAATCAGTAAAAATAGTGGCAACAAGCTTTGCGATACCACCGATAATAATACAGGGTATTTGTCTTTAGCCCATAGCCGGCCATCGTGATCTCGAGTGCGAATGGATAAACGCATGCCAGCAATTAGTTTGTAAATGCCTAATGCCGCAATACCAAGTACAGTAATTTCACCAAAGGTATCAAAGCCACGGAAATCGACTAAAATAACGTTAACCACGTTAGTACCGCCACCACCTGTTTTAGCATTTGCTATGAAGAACTCAGAGATACTATCCAATGGACTGGTCATTAAAGCAAAACAAATACTGCCGATAATACAGCCAATTAAAGAAGCTACTGCTAAGTCGCGAACAAAGTGACTAGGTCGACTTTTACTGGTAAGGGTATGTTGAGGGAAAAAATATAGCGCGAGTAATAGCAAAACTACCGTTACAATTTCAACCGACAGTTGAGTAAGCGCCAAGTCGGGTGCCGAGAAATAAGCAAAGGTTATCGATACCACTAAACCTACTAACGACAACATTAGCAAAGCAATCAGACGGTAGTGGCTCCAAATGACAGTTGCCATCGAGCCTGCTATTAATAAAATAGCCGCCACAATCACAGCGCCATTTATGGGGGGGCTTGCTAAATTACCTTGAGTGCTTTCTAAGTCGAACAAGGGAGGTGCAATGAGCAACAAGGCGAAGAAACACAAACAAAAAGCGTAGCGTTGTAAGGATTCAGTCTCCAATTTTTGGGTTATTATTTGTGCCCACTCCACGCACATCTGTATAAAACCTTCGAACTCAGTTTTTGCATCAATATCGGGGAACGTCCCTGAAAATTTGAATAAATGTTTACGATTCAGATAAATGGCTAAACCACCTACAATCGCCATGCCACTCATCATTAATGGAATGTTAAATCCATGCCAAAGGGCCAGATTATACTCAGGTAGAGGAGTATTGAGCACCGCTAATGACGCACTTTGTAACAACGGGCCAATGGTGTAATTAGGGAACAGGCCTACCAACAAACAAATCGCTACTAATACTTCAACGGGCACGCGCATATATCGTGGTGGCTCATGTGGCGTTTTGGTTAACCTCTTTGGTTCACCGTTAAAGAATACATCATGAATAAAACGCAGTGAGTAAGCGACGGCAAAGGCAGCCGCAATTGTAGATAATACTGGAATTAACCAAGACATGGCGCCTAAAATGCTTTGATCTAACGTTTCTGCAAAGAACATTTCTTTAGATAAAAAGCCATTGAGTAGAGGCACGCCAGCCATCGATGCCGATGCCACCATCGCTAACGTGGCGGTGATCGGCATGTATTTCCATAACCCATTGAGTTGGCGCATATCTCGCGAACCTGATTCATGGTCAATAATTCCGGCAGCCATAAATAATGACGCTTTAAAAATAGCATGATTCATAATGTGAAATACCGCGGCAATAGCCGCTAAGTTGGTATTTAAACCGAGTAATAATACAATCAAACCAAGGTGACTAATGGTCGAATAGGCTAGCAGACCTTTTAAATCATGTTTAAATAATGCGATATAAGCACCTAATAACATGGTGAATAAACCGGTTAGTGAGACCACCACAAACCACACTTCTGTACCCGCTAATACTGGGTAAAAACGAGCCAGTAAGAAAATACCCGCCTTTACCATGGTCGCTGAGTGCAAATAGGCACTGACTGGCGTAGGTGCAGCCATTGCGTGGGGTAACCAAAAATGGAACGGGAATTGAGCTGATTTGGTAAATGCGCCAATTAAAAATAGGCTTAAAATTGCTAAGTAATAAGGGTGTTGTTTTACTAACTCACCACTATTTAAAACGACCTCTAATTCGTAACTGCCCACGACTTGGCCTAACAATATTATCCCTGCCAATAAAGCTAAACCACCGGCACCTGTGATGGTAAGCGCCATTCTGGCGCCTTTACGCGCATCGCTATTGTGTGACCAAAAGCCAATCAACAAGAATGAGCTAATACTGGTTAATTCCCAGTAAAACCACAGTTGTAGCATGTTGTTTGACATAACAATGCCGAGCATTGCCGTCATAAACATGATTAAGTAGCAGTAAAAAATCCCCATATGGTCTTTTTCAGATAAGTAGTAGCGAGCATATAAAATCACCAGCAAACCAATGCCCAAAATGAGTAAGCTGAATAATGCAGACAAGCCATCTAAGCGAAACGATAACGCCAAACCTAACTGCGGGATCCACTCAATGCTCTGGCTAAAAGACTGTCCGGCAAATACCGCAGGCAAGTCGAGCAAAATGAAGCAAAGGCCTAAAGCAGGGAGTATCGCGGTAGCCAGCGCACAAGCGCTGCGACTGAGTTTATTGGTTAGTAAGGGAACAATAATCCCTAGCATGGGTAAAAATGGTACCCAAAAATAATACATTTCAGCAAAACTCCATTAGCTTATTAGTTGGTATCTCTGAACCACAACAATAATAATTTTTTGAATAAAAATCAATGCTTTGTTAAGTCTAGACTCGTCTATTTAAGTTACTAATTGATTCATATTCTTACTATATCCATTAAACCACGTCACTTAGTCATAGGCTACCAATAACCACTTTTGTAGCTAACCCGCAATCATCATCGGTATTGGTGGCTTAAGTTGTAATTCAAACAATATTTTTTACTACGGTGGGTTTGTGGTTTGTGGCCCATTATAAGAGATAGAGAGAGCAAGTTTGTATACTGGATGATTATATTAATCTGATAAGCAGCTTCAAACTCATAGCAGACGGTGGTGATTTTTAGCTAATATTAGCCGCATATTGATAGAGTCCTGAGGCGCATACGGCCTAGGAAAATAAACTATTTATGGGAAGTTAGTGGTCAGAATCACTGTATCACTGTATCACTGTAGTTGGGTTTGACCAGAATATTAATATTACGGCAAACTCTCCCTTGACCAGAATAATTTATCAAAATGGGAAGTTGTAATATAACTTACCAAGCATCCGCTTCTCGTAGTCAAATGCACCGTATTCGAGACAACTTAAAAAGTTACCCTATCAGAGTTTTAAATCATATTTAACGTCACAATGTTCAATGGGGCGTGGGCGAGAATAAACACATAACTAGCCTAGATATTTGATATATGTTAATAATAACCCTTTGAAGTTACTGGTTATAAATACTGTATTCTACTGATTTTATATTGAAGATAAAATAGATCAGTAGATGGACTATCGGTAATCAAACTAAATCACAATTTTAAAGCTAATTAATCGATAAAAGCAATTTTCATTCAGTAGTTAAAAAGTATGGAGCATTAATGACAGAATTTAAGTGGGCAAAATATTGGCGTAATTCACTTGCGGATGCTGTGTAATGGTCAAGTTTTTTTTGGAGGGTTCTTAAGCCACATTACACAATATTCTTCTTTTCTGTGCTGGGGCAATATAATCGATAGTAGAATTCAGTCTTTTGTTATTATAACTCAAGTTTCGGGATTCAAAACAAACAATAAAACCCAAATAACTCGATGATTTTAAAGAGGTTGATGTCTCATTGTGGTAAAATACTTGTTAACTAGACAAAGGATAATACAACAAGAGAC
>NZ_JAHNZV010000072.1 GCF_022267535.1 Psychromonas antarctica | reverse complement strand
TTGTGTAACTGAATGAGGTGACAAGATAATCAATGTACAGCTCAAATATTTGTTTATTTTTATTCATGGCTCTACTTTAGCGGTTTTCGAAATGAAAGTTTAGTGATAATGCGTAACATCAGTTATTTAGGCAAAAAAAATGCCGTTCACATTAAATGAACGGCATTGTTAGTAGACAAGTAATTATTAGTTAATACATTTTTTAAGACTACATCGCTTCGAGCAGAATTAACCCTTCAGTGCCGGCATTAAAGCTCACGGAGCCATTACTTACTGTGGCGATTGAACCATCGTAAGCATTACGTACGCTGCTGCCATTAGCAAAATAAGCACCAACATTAACGCTTACTTGACCAACACCATCAAGTACAATAACTACATTGTTAACGACACCTGACACAGGATTTATCCAGCTACGTGCAAATGCTTTACCACTTGATTGTCCAGAAAGGTTAGTCTGCTGACCGGCACCTACTGCTGGATTATCGCGACGGAATTGCCCCACTTTCTGCCAATGCTGATGGATAGCATTATTCGCTCTGCTCCAATCAACACTTGAACGGCTACCTTGATCAGCATCACTGCCACCATCACCATTAACACGACCTAGCTCATCACCATAGAAAATTTGCACGCCGCCTGGTAGCAATAGTAACGCGGTACCTGCACGTTTTTGACGTGTATCATCTCCATTGTAATAAACTGAACCTGTGTCATGACTTGATATATAACTCAATACGTTCCAGTCTGTTGAGCTATTAACTTGCCCTGCATAACTGGCGAATTGGTTAAGCATCGTATCAGCGCTATTCACCATGCCATTGATTGTGCCTTTGAAACTGAAGTTAATTACAGAATCAAAATTAGCAGATGTATGGATATCTGACTGACCAACACCATGTCCCCACACTTCTGCTGTTGACCAGAAGTCATCATTCCAATCCGCACCGGGTAAACTTGGATTATTTTGACGCCATTCGTTCAATGCAATTTTGGCCTGATAGTTAAGATTTGACCAATTGTCATAAGTCACATGCTTTGCAGTATCAACGCGGAATCCATCGATACCGTAATCTTTAACATATTGTACTAACCATTCAGTAATCCAATCACGAACACGTTTAGTGCCTTGTGCTTGGTAATTACTTAAGTAGCCTTGAGCAAATGTTGCTTTGTTTGCTAGGAATGTTGGAATACCAACCGCTTTAGTAGACTCAGTTTTAAAGTCCGGTAAAAAAGCTAAGCATTTAGTGAGGTCATCACCACCACAAGCATCATAGCCAGGAAGACCTACACGTACCCAGTCTTTACCCCACCAATTAAGCCATTTATAGTCATCGCCATCATAGTTAATGCTACTGTGGTAAGCAAACCAGTTTTCACCCGATCCAGGTGTCCAGTATTCACCCGCCGTTGTTGAGCCATAATTAAACTCATGCATATCTTTTAAGGTATTGTAACCCGCATGGTTCATTACCACATCCATCACAACACGGATGCCTTGACTATGGGCGGTATCAACAAACTGCTTAAACTCGGCTGGCGTTCCCATATTCGCATCAAGATTAGTGTAATCCTGAACGTAATAACCATGGTATGCATAATGTGCAAAATCACCATCACTACCACCACCAACAAATCCATGCGCTTGCTCATACGGTGCTGTTATCCAGATAGCGTTAACACCGAGATCAGTAAAATAACCCGCATTGAGCTTTTCGGTTAGACCGGCAATATCACCACCATGGAAAGTACCAATGTTTTTCCCTGTGGCATCAACGCTTGGACGACCGTAAGAGTTATTGTTAGCAGGATTACCATCTTTAAAGCGATCTGTTATCACAAAGTAGACACTCGCATTATCCCAAGTGAAATCAGATGCGGCTACTGGCGCAACTTTAGTGAATGTAGAACATTCATTGTCACTGCTATCTGCATTTTCAGCGTATAAGCAGACTTGCATTGACTGATCGATTGTCAATGCCGCACCAATAGTAATAACCGTACCATCGGTAAAGGTAATACCATTAACAGGCTCGCTGCCGTCAATCGTATAACGACCACCTATCACATCATCACCTGTTGCGTGCAATGTTACCGTTAGGTTGTAACCTGAGAATGTACCTCCATTAGGATCAATGCTAACTGATGCATCATTAGTTGGAATAAAACAACCGTCTGTCCAACTGCTCGTTCCGATATGATAAGTGCCATCAGTCGTGCGAGTTAAATCAGCCGTTTTGTTACTACCCTGTTCACTGAAAAGCAGATGGCTTGATTCCGTATTGGTGAATGTATAACTGAATAAGCCAGCAGCAATTTCAGTCATGTCATTACCCGGCCAAATAGAATCAGCCGTTGAGTCTACTGGTATAGCATCCCAGTGGTGAATTGACGGATTATTTAATCCTTCAACACAGACTCTAAAACTAATTTCTTGGTGTTCAACTTTATTGTATACATAGGTCTGTGATGTACTGCCTTGTGCATTTTTAGCATAAACTTGCAGTGCAACAGATTCACCGGTAATAATATCTGAACCGACTGCAATAGTATCGCCATTACTAAAAGCAGTTCCCTGTGTCACATCACCTGCACCGATTAGATAACGGCTATCGGTAATAGCTGTGCCGTTATAGCTTAATGTAACACTGAGGCTATCTGTCGTAAAATCACCACTGGCAGGGGTAATTACCATCTCAGGTTTTAATGGGATAGTGATTTCAGCAGCTTTGATTTCATGGCTAGAAGCATTAAAACTAATTACGTAACTGGTATTATCAAGTACCGAAAAATCTTGAGCAGGATAATTTTCTCCCCAAGTTCCATCCGTTGTACAAGCAGCCACTTTAAAACGAGCAACTGTTTCTTCTCCCGCAAAGGCTTGAGTCAATTCGTATAAACCAGACGTCGCACTCAATTGTAACGCAGTTTGTCCCCAGTCATTTGGCGTTCCACGGAGACACCAGACAGGCGGTTGTACTCCGGCAACGGTAATATCGACACTGGCCATAGCACTAAGAGCACCTAGATCATCACTCACCTGCAGTGAGATTGTTTGACTTTGTGCAAACGTAACCGTAATCGATTCTGTTGTCGCGCCAGTGCTCCAGCTGTAGCTGGCAACTGAGCCATCTGCATCACTTGAGAGGGCTGCACTAAAGGTTATGTTAGTACCTGCATCGACAGTTTGAGCGCTTGCTGGGGAGATAATTGCAAAAGGGGCTTGATTAGTTAAACAGCTATCAACAGCTGTTGCTTGAATATTTTTACTGTCACTAAAAAAAGTGATCAGATAACTTCCCGCTGCAACCGTGTAATCCGCACTTGGATAGGCTTGTGTCCAATCGCCGTAACGATCTATTTTAAAGCGGGGATTATCACTGTCGAAGGTTTGACAGGTTTGATATTGACTTCCAGATACATACTCTAACGGGGCATTACCCCAGTCATTAGGTGTGCCGCGAAAATCCCATTCAGCCTGAGCCGACAATGAAACCGCAAACAAACCGAACAATATTGCTTTGTTCATTTTAATTCCTTTTAAAACTAAGTTAGACAGCAACCCTCATGGTTGATGCAGATTTACCGCCAATGTAGCAATATACTGGTTACTATTTGTTACTACATTGGCTTATACAGAAGTCCTGTACGGAGCAACGCCAACACGCGCCACCAAAAGGTAAGTCTTTGTAATTAAAGATCAACCTGCTGAAATAATTCTAGATTGATTATTTAACGCACTATTCTAGATTAATAATCAGACTGCATGTGAAATGTCTCATTAAATTGAGATCTTAATCAAGAAGCACCTACCATGCATGGTCATTTTACATAGGTGAATAGGAAATTATTGGATTTGCTATGATGAAGTCTAAAGGCTTACTGTTGGGATTAGCACAAACTGTCTACAACGGTGCGGCTGGGGCTGGTATTTCGTGGGAAGAAGATTCCCCCCTAATTTATGAGAAGGTAGCAAATCAGTAGGCATTGGTTCAGACGCACCAGCCGCACACCCATTCAACAACAACGTCGAAAAAGGCAGCTAACAACCAAGCACCTATGTTATGTATATTGCACTATCACTATCACAATCACGGTTATGATTGTGATTGTGATTGTGATTGTGATTGTGATTTTTCCTTACTTTGAAATTAAAACAATGATACTGCGAGCGCTAACTTTACAACGACTACCTTTATGTAAACTCTCATCCCCCATTTCTGCAATATCAAAAGGGGAAGCTAATGATGTATCAATCGCACAGTACCAATTTTCGCCATCGATATAAGGTAATTCAAAATCCAGTGCAAACCAGTACATATTAAACATAATATGGATATCCTCGCCCTCCTGAGCGCCGATTGTCATGGCTAAAGCTAACCCTGTCTTATCCTGCCACCCAGGTTTCCCGAGTTCACAACCATGCCATGATATATCCGCCAGTCCTCGCTGATTTATTTCCCCATCATAAAATCGATCACGAAAGAAACGCGGATGACGTTTACGAAAAGCAATTAACCTCTGCCAAAACCGTAACATCGGTTGATTCGTATCTAAATCATCCCAATTAAACCAAGAGATAGCATTATCTTGGCAATAAGCATTGTTATTACCATATTGTGTTCTACAAACTTCATCCCCAGCGACGAACATAGGTACGCCTTTTGATAACATCAAGATAGTGGCAAAATTTTTGATTTGTTTTTTTCTCAGGCGATTGATTTGTTCATTCGTAGAGCCTCCCTCTACGCCGCAATTCCAACTGCGATTATCATCGACACCGTCACGATTATTTTCACCATTCGCTTCATTATGTTTGTCGTTATAAGAAACAAGATCATTAAGGGTAAAGCCATCATGAACATTGATAAAATTAACACTGTTACTGGGTAACTCATCTTGTTGTTGATAAATATTAGCACTGCCCGTAATTCGATCTGCGAAAATACCCAGCATGCCAGCTCGACCACGCACAAAATCGCGAATATCATCCCTGTAAACACCGTTCCATTCTGCCCAACGATGACCTGGGAATGAGCCAACCATATATCCGCCGCCCGCGTCCCAAGCTTCAGCTATCACTTTGGTATCGGCCAGTTGCTCCGATAGCTCAATGCCCCACACAACAGGAGGATGAGCAATTAGCCCCCCATCTTCGCTACGCGCCAAAATGGTCCCTTCATCAAAACGGAACCCATCAACATGTACTTCGCGTACCCAATACTCTAAACAATCAAGAATAAACTTTTCACTGATTGGATGGTTACATTTAAAGGTGTTGCCACAGCCAGAATAATCAAAATAGAATTTTTTATTCTCTCCCACTAAAAAATAGTAGCTATCATTTGCCAGTCCCTTAAAAGAATAAACCGGCCCTTGTTCATTACCCTCATCGGTATGCGTAAACACGACATCAAGAATGACACCAATATCGGCTTTATGTAATGCTTTGACTAAATCTCTAAATTCATCAAGATGGCTTCCTGCATCCGAGTTAATGCAGTATCCCGAATGGGGAGAAAAGAAACTGATGGTACTATAACCCCAATAATTAACTAACTCATTGCCATTAACATAACGTACTTCGGAATCATCAAATTCAAAGACAGGCAGTAACTCTACTGCAGTAATGCCCAATTTTTTTAAATAGGGAATTTTTTCGATCACACCCGCATAGGTCCCAGGGTGTTTCACCTGAGAGGTGGGTGATTTGCTAAATCCGCCCACATTTAGCTCATAAATAATGCTCTCATTAAGCAACTGATTAAGTGGTTTATCGTCTTGCCAATCATAATCGGTTAATTTAACTACACAGCTCCGCATCGAAGTATGGAGATTGCAACCAGGTTTACTTGCATCGACTCTATTCCATAAACGTCGATTAATGCCTTTTGAATAAGGGTCGATTAATACTTTATCCTTATCAAAAATAAGACCATTTTCTGGCTGATAAGGACCATCTACACGGTAGCCATAATGCGTACCTTGCGGTAAACCTTTCACAAAGACATGCCAAAAATAAAAACTACGATGGATCAAGGGATCTAAGCGGATAATCTGATCTGGCTCGATTGAATTTTGTTGACCAAAAAGAAGTAATTCGACGGCAGTTGCTCTTTCATCACAATAGATACAAAAATTTACCCCCTCCTCCTCAATTGTTGCACCAATAGGGTGAGTTTTTCCTGGCAATAATTCGTAATTTGAAAAATTCGTCATATAATCACTCTTTAATTTTCATTTAAAATAGCAACTGATCTTTGACTTGATTTGCATACAGCAACAGGATCGACAAGCAATGCACGATTAATTACTCCGAGAGTAAGCATTTATGTCTTTTCTGACTAGCAGTAATAATAAATGCTATAAATCCAAAAAATGTATATCGACATGCGAAAATTTGTTCTTTAACTCTTTTTTATTTTGCATGTAGATATCACCTCCTTTAGCGATACTAAAGTGATCTGGATGGTCATTAAATAAACTTTGATAAGCCATGACCAACTGTAAACAGTGCGTTTTTTGTTGCTCACTGAGAGAGTTACCATCTAACCACTTACTGGTTTCAATTGCTTGTTTTAATTGCTCATAAAGTACCGGAGATATGTTTTTTGCATACTCAGTTAAATTTGACATAGATATCACCCTTTGTTGTATTACAATGCAAGACTTCAGCTAAGTATATTGATTTGATGGAATAACACTACTTATGATAACGAAGATACTCAAATGCAGCCTTATACTAGTAACATTATCCGCCACACTAGCCTGTATGCCATTTCAACCAGACAGCTTGACTGATATTTGTGAATCAGAGCCTCAAATTTGTGATGATCTACATCAAATAGGGGATTGTCGTTATAAACGCACAAGCCTTATTCGTGCACGATACCTAGATAAAAAAGAGCCAAATGAAGCCCATACACGTTTACTATTAACAGAACTAGATAGCTACGAATCTTGTCTTGAATTAACGCTATTTATGCAGTTTACGCGTAATAAAGAACGTAAAACACAGCGACTGGAAAACTACCTAGCGGCACAAAATTTAATGGAAGCTAAACTAAAAGAAACCAAAGGGACGCAAGATCCTCATCTGGCCTACTTTTTATGGACTCATCATCAAGACTTAGCAGCTAAGACTGTTTTTTTAAGGGCTGCTAATAAAAAAGGCTTAAAAGATATTAGATTATTAACTAAGCTGGCAACTATCTATTCTAAAGAAGATCCGCAACGAGCCTTGGATCTTTTATTTAAAGCATTGAGAGAAAGTAAATCAATATCTGCACTGCCGCAAAATGTATTTACCTCAATGATGACTATTTTTTACCAAGAAAAGGAATTTGAACAGGCCTATATTTGGGCTTTAATAGCAAAAGAGGAAAGCACTGAAGAAGAGTTTCCAATTAATTTAGATCTTATTTTACAAAAAGGGCTAATAAACGGGAAAAAAATGATACTCAATGAAGATGCCTTAGAAGATATGGCCGATAAATATCACCAACAGCTTACTGAAGGCGCTTTTCATTTACAAGCCCCTCAATTGCGTCGGCTAAATTAACCAACTCAATAAATAATACTTCAACGGCGAACGATCATACTTAGGCACATGTTAAGATGGTCAACAATAAAACTAAATTGAGAAAAACTCTCATCACTGATTTTTTTTGATTTATCCAAAACCTGTGCGCAAATAACCCCTATCGCCTTACCCTCTATTTGAACCGGTGCAAAGCAGGTTGCGCCGGTGCCGATTAATTCCTCTATTTCAAGCGTAATGTAGTTACGCCATTTATGATCACGATAAGAGTTAACCAGTTCAGTACAATCCCTTTCTAAAACATAACTGAACATATTCATGCTTTTATTGAGGCTAATTGTGCTGTGGAAGGTTTCAACCTGTCCATGGCAATTATATGTTGTCCGCGACTCAACTTTACTTCTATCTCGGCTTAACACCCAAAATGTACAGCGATCAAATCTATTAATGATTGCGGTCTGCTGCAATGTATAAGTCAAAAAATCATTAATATTATTACTGCTTTTAGTGAGTTTTGTTAATGTTTTCAGCATTAATAATAATGCTTTTTCAGGCGTTAATTGTGCTACAGGAGAACTTTCCTGCAGGCCAGTATAGTCTGACTCTGTGGGCAATATTTTTATATGCTGCTCTAAGACCGATGCGCCATATGAACTCAATAACTTAATCGCTAAATTTCTCGTTTCTTCAATTCGTTCTTGCACATGATTAATATCAACTGCCATTATTTTACTAATGCGCTTTAATATCTTATCCAAGTCACTTTTGTTATCTGGGGGTACAGCAATCGCCGCGCTAAGCTGATTAGCCAAACTAATGGTCTGCATCTCAACCGTTCGACTTTCAGGTTGATCTAGTGCTTTAATCAATAACTCGCCTAAGTGCCAAGTTTTTGCCAAACCTATGCTCAGGTCTTTAAAGTGAACGCCAGTCATTGACGCACAATATTCCTGAAATTGGGCAGCGGGTAAATCAATTTCTTTTATTAATTGCCCAGTCATTTCACTATTGCTACTCCAGAAAGATGTTTCACCAATATGGTATAACATAGCGGCTAAATAGACCTCTTCTTGCGTGTTTTTATCATAATCAGGGACCATCATTTTTGCTAATAATCCAGCATAAAAAGCATTGGCCATGAGCATCGTTAAGCGGTTATAAATTTCAGGCTCTACATTTTTACTTTTCAATAACCCATCTAATATTTTTGATGTTAAGCAAATATTTTTAATTGTTTGGATGCCAAGTACAATGGACGCACGAGAAACAGTTGTAATTTTTCTATAAGATGTGCGATTACAGTTATTAGCCACTTTTAACACGCAGGACGAAAGCGCCTGATCATGCAAAATAGCTTTACTTAAATGTGGTATTGAAGAAATATCGTCATTGGAAAATTTATCGAGCATCCCCGCCACTGACGTAATAGCAGGTAACTCTTTTTTAGCAAGAATCTCAACCCATTGCGCTAGTGGCCGTTTTATTTTTTCACGCATATGAACATTCCTGCTCTGTAATTAATGATTCTTGATTAATCGCTGCTTACCCATTACAAATTAAGCAATTACAGTGACATCGCATGTATTATCTGTGTTCTAATCTATTTTTTCATTTTACTCATCAAGTCTGCAAAAGGATTATACGTGGCACTTGCTTGGTGCTCATCACCTGCTTCAACCGAACTCCCATACAAGTCAGCTTGAGTATACTTATCGTGCTCATGATCATGACAGTAAATACACAGCAGCTCCCAATTACTACCGTCTGCGGGGTTGTTACTGTGGTCATGATCTACATGATGTACCGTTAATTCTTTCAAATTTGAATAAACAAATTCACGTGCGCATTTTCCACAAACCCAAGGGAATAGTTTTAACGCTTTATCACGATAATCACTTTCCATTCTTTTATAATTACTTGGAATATACGCCATCGTTGTCCTCTATTTAGAGTTTATTTAAATATGGCCATATATTAGCTGTAACAGCATCAGTAGTGAATAGAAAATTCGCAAAACATATTGATCTTCTCCAAGTTTAACAATACTTAAGCTTGGCGTTAGCAAAGTTGTTCAATAACCAGCGAATGATCGTAAAATGCACTCCACTCCATTTCAACTAAGCGCTAGCTGTAAGCCTCAATCTATATCGGCCCAACGGTGGTTAATACAAAACAAGTGGTATTCCAACAATGCTACACCGTTAATGTTGCTACATTTAAAAAAGCATCATCACATTCAACAATAAGCTCAGAAGTGGCCGAAAAAAACGAGTGCAAATCAGTGTTTCACTACTTTAAAATTTTTAATGCAGAAAAGCTTAATTCAACATATATATGGCAAGACTAAATGATACATACCCTCAACCTTGTTGGAAAGCGGGTTTAAAATACGTTAACTGTGAACGTTAACGCTTTCTCATTGTTCAATGAGTAGACCTGTAACAGAAAAATAGATAATATTTGATTATTTTTAATTTGCTGCGTGTCATTACAAAAATAGAGGTATATATGACTAAAAATATTTCATGGACAGATGATTATGCAATCGGCATTGACGAAATAGATCAACAGCACAAATTTCTATTTAAGTTGATTAATGACACTCTTCGATCGGATCTGAAAGAACAGCTACAAATATCATTGTTGCAGCTTTACAAATACACGAGGGAACATTTTACCGCTGAAGAATCTTTGATGAAAGAAATTTGCTACCCGCAATATAAACAGCACCGTGAATTACATAACCAGCTAATAACAGAGCTGAACAAAAAATCTAAAGAAGCACTCAATGATCCAACAAAAAGAGATAAATTAGATAATTTTCTAGTGAGCTGGCTAATAGTGCATATTATAGGTGAAGATATTCACATTGGGGAATTCTTTAAACGCTAAAATTCAATTTTTTTATGTTTTATTTAAATTATGATAATCTTGTTATAGCCTTTCTTGTCACTTTGTTGCAACGAGATGCGTTCAGCTGGGCTTTCTGTGGCCTCCACTTTTGATTTATTTGGCATTTCCTATGGAATAATTGCGGTAATAGCAATAACATCGCCTTTTACAGCGACTTTGATGGATCCAAATACTCCTATGTACAATATTAAACGTGAAGGAAAAAATAATTACGCATTTGCAGAAGCGATTAAAGTACAAAATGATGGCTAAGGCCACCTCTTAATATGGGTCAACGCAGCTTTTGGCCATTCGACTCCTTCGTGCATTTTCTGTTCGATTGTTCAAACTGGGGGCTAGCTTCCCTTACGCAGCCATACATCCCCACTCCATATTTCAAAAATAACTTTCCTGTGTTGTATTCCTCCTAAATCTTTATTTTTAATGCTAAACCCCTGTTTTTGCAATAAGTAAGGCGCAATTAAAGCGTTTTTGCAGGCTACATTCTTACATGAGTGTGAGTCAATACAGGTACTGTGATTGGGAGTGCAGTGCGGGTTACTTGATATTTTTGAAAACATATTGCCGCCGCCAAATATTTTTGTCTGGTATTCAGAAGGAACAGTACCTGCTTCCTTAATTTCGCGCAAAAACATTGCCATAGCGTCTTCTGCATATTTTCCATCAAGTTGCAAAGGATCTTTTCTAAACTGCGGTGTGGGGAGCATGTAGTGGCACATGCCTCCTATTAATCGTTGAGGGTGCCAAATAGTGATGGCAACACACGAACCTAATAGCGTACTAATACGCATCTCTTTACCGCCAAAATAGAAATCGCCTGGTTGCAAAAAGATGTCAATTTTATTGCTGCTATTTTTCATGATTTTATAAATATAGAGGGCTGTACTATTTTTAAGCGGTTATTAATACCCACTAAACTTTCGGAATGGCTTACAAATAGATAGCCGCCAGGTTTTAACAAATCAAAGATTTTATTAACGACGTGAATTCTCGTTTCGCGATCAAAATAAATCATAACATTGCGTAAAAAAATGACGTCAAATTTACCTATGTCTGGTAGAGCATTAATCAAATTAATTTGTTTAAACTGTATTTTATCACGTAGTACTTGTTGAATTAAAAAAGTTCCCTGCTGCGACCCCGATCCTTTTAAGCAATATTTTTGCAATAAATTTTTTGAAATGTTGTGCGCTCTTTCTAATGCGTAATGACCAGAGCGTGCCTTTTCGAGTACTTGCAAATTGATATCCGAAGCTACAATCTGCCAAGGCGTTGTGCCCAGGCTTTCGGCTAAAGTCATTGCCAAAGTATAAGGCTCTTCACCCGTTGAACTGGCAGCACACCAAAGGCGAAAATTTGATCTTTTAGTCGAATCAGTTAGCAACTTATTTTTAAGAAACTCGAAATGCTTAGGTTCACGAAAGAAATAAGTTTCGTTAGTGGTTAATAAATCAATGGCCATTTGCGCTTCAGCGATCTCATTAGGGCTTGAAATCATTTTAAAGTAGGCAGTGTAACTCTCTAATTGATAATATTTTAAACGGCACGCTAGACGACCTTCAACTAATTTTATTTTAGTCTCTTTTAGATCAATTCCAGCGATATTGTACAGCCAAGTTTTGAATTTTTGATATTCTGCTGCATTGATAGATATAGGACAATAATTCATATTATTTATACTTAATTTATTAAGTTGAACTCAGTAATCTGTTTTTTTTTAAGAAAAACATAAATAACATGCGTGTTGTACAAATAGAAAACCACTTACACAACACAATTAAACGCTTTATTTTCAAGCAAAAACTATTCTAAACGATTTGTGTCAGACATTGACTCACCAACTGTTTTGGTAAGTGAGCTCATTTCATTAACGGATAATACACGGCTAATATCAAGGATGATAACAAATTCACCATTAATTTTCCCCATTCCACTAATGAAATCAGCACGTATATTAGTCCCAAAATGCGGAGCGGGTTCAATATCTGAGGGCGGTATTTCTAGCACCTCAGAGACAGAATCAACGATTATACCGATATCTATTTTTTCTTCTTCATTAACAGTTTCAATAATAACGATGCAGCTTCTTCGGGTTATTACTGTTGCTTCTCGACCAAAACGAGCAGATAAATCGATAACAGGCACAACCGCACCACGAATATTTATAACACCACTTATAAATTCAGGCATGAGCGGTACGGTGGTCAGTTTTGCATACTCAATAATTTCTTTTATGCCTAAAATGCCGATAGCAAACATTTCTCCACCTTGTAAAAAAGTGAGGTACTGCGCACATTCTGCCTCTGCAGAAGAGTTGCCCGCATGTACGGCGATTCCTTTTACATCAACAGATTTAACTAATAAACTCATAGCCACCCACCCTTAAAATTTAGTAAACTCGGACTCATCTAATGATCTGTTTTTAGGTGCTGGCACTGAAGATCTGACCGGCTTCTTCATTGAACTTGTCGCGCTAGATTGATAAGTGTTAGATGCGTTTCTTGTTGTCTGCACAACAACCTTAAAAAAACCTATTACTGATTGCAGCTGCTCTGCTTGACTACTCATTTCTTCGGCTGTTGCAGAAAGTTCCTCGCTGCTTGAGGCATTTTGTTGGGTAATGGTATTTAATTGCCCCATTGCCGTATTAATTTGCCCTACGCCTGCCGATTGTTCTTCAGATGCTGCGCTTATCTCTTGCACTAAATCAGAGGTTTTATTGATTGAAGGTACAATTTGCCCCAATAGTCGCCCTGCTGTTTCTGCTAAGGTAACACTATTTGAAGCTACAGATCCTATTTCTTGTGCCGCTATTTGGCTTCGTTCAGCGAGTTTCCGTACTTCAGCCGCGACCACAGCAAAACCTTTACCATGCTCTCCGGCTCGAGCCGCTTCAATAGCCGCGTTAAGGGCTAATAGATTAGTCTGGTAAGCAATATCATCAATAATACCAATTTTATCTGCAATTTGTTTCATGGCCAAGACCGTTTGCTGAACCGCATCACCACCTTCAATAGCTTCTTTGGCAGCCTGCGACGCCATACCATCGGTCACTTTTGCATTTTCCGTATTTTGTGTAATTGAAGCGGTCATTTGTTCCATTGATGAGCTGGTCTCTTCAACGCTTGCTGCCTGCTCGTTTGCAGAAGAACTCATTGATTGCGCTGTTGCACTTACTTCTTCAGATGCAGAGGCTAAATTTTCAGCACCTGATCGCACTTGCTGAATAATATTATTCAAACTTGATACCATGTCTTTCATGGCTGCGTAGACACCTGTAGCATGCTCAGAATTTTTAAAATCAATGGTTAGATCACCATCAGCAATACGTCTTGCAATACTCTCCATCTGAGAAGGCTCACCACCCAGCGGTTTTTTAATTAAGTAAACTAAAAACCAAGCTAGCACAATCCCAACCAAAACAGCGCTAATTGATATCCATATTAGCGTTGCGCTGGTCTTTTCATTGTGCTGTTTTACGAGTGGACCGAGGACGTTTTGTTTTTTCTGTACCGCAAGTTTAATATCCTCGGCAGCAGCTGCAACAAGGGGCCCGATTCGATCAAGTTCCTGCTCAATAACTATATTTCGTTCGATAATAGCTTTATCAATACTATCTAAAGCGCGCGCATAAGTTTCTCTAGCAGCATAAAATTTGTCTAGCATGGCGCGACGCTGTGGATTTTTTATGTGTTGATCAAGTTTTTTGACTCGATCCAATAACGCCCCATCAAGTTCTTTGTGGGCAATAGCGACATCCTCGGCTGAATTAGAGTCAAGAAATTTAACAACATATAGGCGGGCTAATAACAAACTTTCCTGAACCTGCCCTGCATAAAATGCAGCATTAGAATCCTGCTCATTAAAAGAAGACGTCATAATCTCGCTTATAATGCTATGCATCACTGCACCTTGAATGTTTAATGTACTATTGAGTATCTTATTACGCTGGGCCATATAAGCAGTCACTGTATCAAAGGCCTTATCATAATCATTAATTGAAGCAACGATTAAGCGCATTTTTGTTACTAATTCAGGATCTTTTAATTCACTACTCTGATCAGAAACTAAGTCACTAAGCTCCTGAAAACGTTCTTTAAAATTTCGAATAGAATTATCATCATTCTTGAGGATATAATCTTTAGCGTAAAGACGTACAAGCAGCATATTAGCCTGTACTCGGCCAGCTAAATTAGCCTCCCTCGCATATTCTCGGTAATTATTAAACCCATCTATGGCGTTGCTGAGCCCCACATAGGCTGACATCGAAACAACGATAAGAAGTGCTAACACAATTCCATATCCTGCACTTATTTGCGTACTTAAGCGTATATTTTTAAACACTTGGATTCAAATAATAAGTGCATAACTTGAATAGGTAGAAAAAACGGTCAGCTGAATATATGCTAATCGCTTTTTCTCCGGCAAGAGATGCAACAATGAAAACATATAAACAACTGACCTATGAA
>NZ_JAHNZV010000071.1 GCF_022267535.1 Psychromonas antarctica | reverse complement strand
ATCGAAAAAATGGTCAAAACCGATCCACAGTTGGAGAGCTGCGATGAATCGGTTTATAATAGAATTTGAAGACCGCTTGAAAAAGCATCTGTAAAAATGGTAATTACACAGAATTATTTACAGGGTCTTTCTCCCTGGCGCAATTTTTGCCTGTTAGCGTTTTTCTTGGTGAGAGACAAAAATCAATTCATCGGTATTAAAACCAATGGCCTTAGATTGTGTTATAAATTTGTCGATAACTTTCTGAGCAACGGTTGGGGTACGAGAGAGTAGCCATAAGTAGGATAAATCTGGCCCCGAAACAAACGCGTATTGATACCCTTCATGGTCTAACTCAAAAATAACGTAGGCGCCATAAAAAGGACCAAAGAAGGAGACTTTCAGGTATCCTTGATCTGTTTTTTCAACAAAATAGGCTTTACCTTCAGCTTCTTTCCATGCATTTTTTTCGCTCGAGTAACCGCTATTAATTACCCTCACTCCGCCATCTTCTCGCATTGAGTATTCGGCACTGACGTTTGTTAAACCTCTTTCAAATGAGTGGTCTAAACGTGCAACTTCGTACCATTTCCCTAAATATTTATGGACATCAAATTGTTGCACGGGGGTTACTTTTTCTGGCATGCCGACACAGCCAGTTAATATTATTGACGTGCATAGTGATAAGATTAATTTCATCATGAATTTTTACTCTCTTATTATGAATATGTTAGCTGTCTTTTTAAAATCACCATGCCAGTACCACATTTGTGACACATTTTGTTACCGGGCGATATAGTATGAGAGTTGAACTTACTCACCCCCCCCAAAAAAAATGATGGTTTAGGGCTTACTGAGTGCGCTTGGTTATACTTCACCCAAAGCATCTTAGTCAAAAAACATTAACTTATTTATCGCTCTTATATCCTACTCATTTAGCCTCATTATCAATGCCGATTTATTCGTCTTTATTTTCAACCTTTTTTGAAATTTTAACTCATTATTTATTATTAATGGTGATCCAAGGGTCAATTTGTGGCGTATGTATTGAATATACGTAGTTCATCAGGTACAAGGAATGCATAATGATTAAATTGATCCCTAAATCGATGGGTAACGTATTGAATAGCCATAGCATAAAGTTGTTAGATGAAGAACAGCAAGCAATAAATGATCGCTTAGATAGAGTCGCAAAGTCACAGGATAGGGTTGCATTTTCAGAACTATTTAAATTCTTCGCACCCAAAATACGTAGTCATGGTCTGAATAAGTTCAGACAGGAAGTGATGGCAATGGAATTGGTGCAAGAAACCATGATGTTAGTGTGGCGAAAAGCTGTGCAGTTTGATGCTAGCAAAGGCAAGGCAAGTACTTGGATTTATACCATAATGCGTAATTACAGCTTTGATATGCTGCGTAAAATACAAAGTAATAAAGAAGATTTAATGAGTGAAGACTTATGGACAACAATTGATGTTGAAGAGGAAGGTGATGATCAAGATCATCTGCAGTCCAGAAATATTTTGTCCTTCATTGATGAGTTGCCCGCTTTACAAAAAGAAGTCGTTCAAGAAATTTATATCAATGACAAAACGCAGCAAGAGTTAGCCGACCAATTATCTGTTCCATTGGGTACTATAAAGTCTCGGTTAAGACTAGCGATGGCCAAATTGCGACAGATGATGGAGGAAAAATCATGATTAAATTTCATCCGAGCCAACACATGTTAAAGGTTTTTAGCGCTGGTGACTTACCACTTTCGTTATCACTGGCGATGAGTGCGCATATTGAGTTATGTCCAGATTGTGCTGCTCAAGCCGAGCGCTTTGAAGCGTTGCTATCGGAAGATATTTGGCAAGAACACGATGTAGAAAATGCAGATTTTGGTGATATGTTACAGGCGATTATGGCCAAGCCACTTGAAACACAAATAAAGCCAACAGTCCCCGCCAAAGTAATGACTCACATTGCGGGCAAAGATTACCTGCTACCAACAGCCTTTAGGCAGTTTAAAGAGTTAAAATGGTCCGGATTTGGCGCAATCAGCAGAGCTCGAGTGATTAGTGATGAACAGAATGTACGCGCTAGCTTATTGCATATTGGCAAAAATGGGCGAATTCCTGAGCATCATCACAAAGGTTATGAGCTGACATTGTTATTATCAGGTTGTTTTAGTGATGAAACAGGTACTTATCATAAAGGTGATTTTATCTGGATAGATGGCGATAAAAGCCATAGCCCCTATACTGAAGAGGGATGTTTGTGTTATGCCGTACAGGATGCGCCGTTGCATTTTGTACGTGGCATGAGCAAGGTGTTAAATCCTTTAGGAAATTTAATTTATTAACGTGTAATACGTTGATATCAAAAAGGTAAACTATATGCAGAAAGCACCACATAACGGTATTAAAGTAGGTATCAGTAGTTGTTTATTGGGCGCAAAAGTTCGCTACGACGGCGGACATAAACAAAGTCGATATTGTCAGAACGTGCTCGTTAAGTATTTTGATTTTCAGCCTTTATGTCCAGAAATGGCGATAGGTTTAGGGACACCACGAAAAACAATACGTCTTGTAAAAGATGACGATGTGATTCGTGTTGTCGCCAGCGATGGTAGCTTTGATGTTACCGATGATATGAATAAGTACTCGCGTGAGACCAGTGCAACTTTACACCACTTAAGTGGTTATATTTTGTGTGCTAAATCACCCAGTTGTGGCATGGAACGCGTTACTCTTTATAAAGCGGGTACCAACAATGGTCAGCGAGATGGTGTTGGTGTTTTTGCCGCACAGCTAATGAAAGATCATCCGTTATTACCGATCGAAGAAGAGGGGCGATTAAACGATACCTTACTACGTGATAACTTTATCACTCGCGTTTTTGCTTACCACCAGTGGAAATGCTTAGTAGAAGATGGCTTAAACTTGGCGAAGATGATTAGTTTTCATGCCCAGCATAAGTATTTATTGATGGCGCACAACCCCGCTTTATATTACAAACTGGGGCCGATGCTAAGTGGAAATAGTGGTCACCAAATCGAACAGGTTGCCGATGAATATGTCGCTTTATTTATGCAGGTATTGTCAACATTACCTACGCGTAAGAGCCACAGTAATACCATGTCGCACTTACAAGGGTACTTTAAGAGTCATTTGAACAGTGAACAACGTGTTGATTTAGCGCATAACATTGATAAATATAGACAAGGTTTATTGCCCTTAATGGCACCATTAACCTTGATTAACCACTATTTAGCTTTGTATCCAGACCCTTATTTGGTGCAGCAAGTGTACCTTCACCCGCACCCAGATGAATTGAAATTACGTTATAGTCACTAGGCATAATGTTAGTGGCTAACAGGAATAAACATGCAAATAGTTTGGTTTCGTAAAGATTTACGCATCCATGATAATCCCGCTCTAACCCAAGCCTGCCAAAAAGGCCCCGTGACAGCGGTTTATTTTGTTACCCCCGCGCAATGGCAACAACATGATGTTGCCCCTATCCAAATAGACTTTATTGAAAAAAGCCTTAATCAATTAGCACATTCGTTGTCCTCTCTCGGGATTGAACTGGTTGTGCAAACGGTTGATCTTTTTGCTGATGTGCCAAAAGCGTTGGCTATTTTATGTAAAACGCTGAACGCTTCTAGCGTATTAGCAAACAGTGAAGTGGAAGTCGATGAGATAAACCGTGATATTAGAGTGCAGCAAAAAGTGCAGTCGCTGGGTATCGATTTCAAACTTTTTCAAGCAGATTGCATTCTTAATCCTGGCCAAGTTTTAACCCAGCAAGGCACGATGTTTAAGGTGTTTACTCCTTTTAAAATTAACTGGTTGAGGCAAGTTCAAGGCGTTAATTTAACACCCTATTGCAAACCTGACATACAACCGACCGTGCAGCAAAAAAGAATAACTGTCGCTAAGATCACAATCAATTTGCTAAAAAAAGACAGCAGTGCGTGGGTGGCTTCAGAAAAGGCTGCACAGGCCCATTTAGTTGAATTTTTAGATCTGCACGTTGAGTCTTATCATATACACAGAGATTTTCCCGCCAAGCCTGCAACGTCTATGTTATCTCCCTATTTAGCGTTAGGTTTAATCACTTCAAAGCAATGCTTAGATGCTTTGTTGCATCGTTACCCTGATGCATTAGAAAATGCAAAAAATGGACCTTCTACTTGGGTTAATGAGCTTGTCTGGCGTGAGTTTTACCGTCACATCATGGTGCTTAATCCACATTTAGGAAAAGGCAGTAATTATAATCAACTGGGTAACCACATCGCGTGGCAAAATAACCCTAAATTATTTAACGCTTGGTGTGAGGGTAAAACAGGTTATCCGTTAGTGGATGCTGCGATGCAGCAACTATTGCAAACTGGTTGGATGCATAATCGCTTGCGCATGGTCTGTGCGAGTTTTTTAACGAAACATTTGTTAATTGATTGGCGTTGGGGGGAAACCTTTTTTAAACAACACCTGATCGATGGCGATCTCGCTTCAAATAATGGCGGGTGGCAGTGGGCTGCTAGCACGGGTTGCGATGCTCAGCCCTATTTTAGAATATTTAACCCCATCATTCAGAGCCAAAAATTTGATCCAAATGGTCAGTTCATCAGTATATATAACCAAGCGTTAGCACATTTAAGCGATAAACAGATTCACTTTCCAGTAAACCCTGTTGTTGAACATAAATTAGCGCGATTAACCGCGTTAGATGTATTTTCAGTACTTAAAAGGGGATGAATGATGAATTCACCAGTATTAGCAAACTTTTGTCGCATTTACCAAAGCTTAAGCCGCGATAACCTGCATCAACTTAAAGCAGTTTACAGTCAGCATGTGGAGTTTGTTGATGCAGTTGAAAAAATACAGGGTATTGATGCACTTACTGCATACTTTGAACATCTCTATGAGAATATGAAATATTGTCGTTTTATCATTGATAATATGGTTGAGCAAAATGGCCAAGCATGTCTCATCTGGCGTATGGAGTATGCTCATCATAAAATAAATTCAGGGAAAATGATCAGCGTTGATGGATGCTCCTTTGTTAAATTTTCCGATAAAATAGATTTTCATCGTGACTATGTTGATATGGGGCAAATGCTCTATGAACACCTCCCTGTTATCGGCAGGGTTATTAAAGGGATTAAAAGTAAGGTGAAAGCATGATTATTTCTGATCTTCAACAGCAACAAAAAACGTTGCTGCTAACGGGGGCAACCTCTGGGATAGGTGAAGCCTTGTGTACGCAATATATTGCCCTTGGTTGGAAAGTTATTGCTTGCGGCCGAAACCCTGAAAAATTAGCGTCATTAGCCAGCAACGACAACATTTGCACCTTACAATTAGACTTAAACGACGCACAACAAGTGGCGCTCTCTTTTGACTCAGTTCCTGCGTTAGATTTAGTTATTTTAAATGCAGGTAGCTGTGAATACATTGATGATGCCAAGCAATTTGATGGGCAGCTGTTCGCTAGGGTGATTAATACAAACTTAATTTCCATTGGCTACTGCCTACAAGCCTTATTACCAAAAATAGCGGCCGGTGGTCAACTCGCGTTAGTGGGTTCGAGTGCAAGCTTTTTGCCTTTTTCTCGTGCGCAGGCCTACGGTGCAAGTAAAGCGGGCATTGCTTATCTAGCCAGTAGTTTAGCTATCGACCTGAAAAAATCAGATGTCGGAGTGAGTCTAATTAGGCCTGGGTTTGTGAAAACCCCACTGACTGATAAAAATGATTTTAATATGCCCATGCTTCTTTCCAGTGAGCAGGCTGCTACCTATATTGTAAAGGGGTTGAGTAAACGACAATTCGATATCCATTTCCCGAAGAAATTTACTCTGATATTAAAATTCATTGCCTTTTTACCTGATAGCTTATGGCGTTGGTTTAGTGTGAGGACATTACAAAAATGACACAACTCAGTAATATTAATCTTAATAATAAGAAGAAAATCGCCATTGTTGGGAGTGGTATATCAGGATTAACCTGTGCTTATCTACTCAATAAAGAACATGATATCAGCGTGTTCGAGAGCGGAGATTATATCGGCGGGCATACGGCCACCAAGGAAGTTAAATTTGCCGATCAAATGTGGCAAATCGACACTGGTTTTATTGTTTTTAATGATCGCACTTACCCTAACTTTGAAAAGTTGCTGGCGCAAATTGGTGTTGACCGATTGCCGACAGAAATGAGCTTTAGCGTGAGTAATCAAGATAGTGGCCTTGAATACAGCGGCAGTGGTTTGAACGGCCTGTTTGCACAGCGCTCAAACATATTCAATATCAAATTTTTAAATCTAATTAAAGAAATTTTACGTTTTAATAAGCTATGCAAAAAGTTGTGGGCAGCCAAACAAGTTGCAGGCAACGAAAACTTGGGGGATTTTTTAAAACAACATAAATTTAGTGAGTATTTTGCTGCTCATTATATTTTACCTATGGGGGCTGCTATTTGGTCGGCTAGCCTGATTGAGATGAAAGCTTTTCCTTTATATTTTTTCATTCGTTTCTTTTATAATCATGGTTTGCTAAGTATTTTTAATCGCCCACAATGGTACGTTATCCCCGGTGGTTCAAAACAGTATATTACCCCCTTAGTTAGCAGTTTCAGTAATAAAATTCATTTAAATTCCTCTGTTACTGCTGTTAAACGTCTACCAGAGGGGATTGAACTGCAAGTTAATAATGGACAATGGCAACGCTTTGATGAGGTTGTTTTAGCCTGCCACAGCGACCAAGCGCAGGAGATGTTAGTTGATATAACAGAACAGGAAAAAAGTGTCTTAGGGGGGCTTAAATATCAACAAAATGAAGTGGTGATGCATCATGATCAAAGCTTACTGCCTAGTAAAAAAGGGGCATGGGCAGCTTGGAACTATCATTTAAACAGTGATAATTTTCGACCTGCTGCGCTTACCTACAACATGAATATATTGCAACGCCTACCTGATTCTGCTCCGACGTTCTGCATCACGTTAAATCAAACTGCATTAATTGATCCACAAAAAATATTAGCGGTTTATCATTATGATCACCCTATATTTAATGCGCGCAGTTTAGACTCGCAGCAAAAGCGGACTCATATTTGTGGTCACAATCACACCCATTTTGCAGGCGCTTATTGGTATAACGGCTTTCATGAAGATGGCGTGGTGAGTGCCCTAGATGTGTGTAAACGGTTTGGGATAACATTATGAGAGCATTAGACGTTAGTAGCTTAAAATCAGGTATTTATAAAGGTTGGGTTGCGCATCGTCGTTTTAGTCCTAAGCAGCACAGTTTTAAATATGCGATGTTTTTAGTGGCGATTGATTTAGATGAATTGGCAGAGCTTACTCAGTTAGGTCCTTGGTTTAAAAGCAATAAATTTGCACCATTGAGCCTCAAATGCACTGACTACCTTGATCACCAATCACAACTATGCAAACAAGATGTTTGGCAAAAAATACAAAGCTTAGGCGCTAAAGAGGAACCCGATAGAGTTGTTTTTATTGGCCAATTACGTTGTTTTGGCCTCTACTTTAGTCCCATTAATCTATATTACTGTTTTGACAAAAACGATCAGCTGATCTGTTTGTTAGCGGAAGTGAGTAATACGCCTTGGAACGAACGCCACTACTATTTGATTGCGCTTAACGAGGTAGATGAAAATAATAATCCCCAAAAACTGATCTCTGAAAAGGTTTTCCACGTATCACCTTTCATGGACTTAAATATGCAATATCAATGGGTAATAAAGAAACCGGCTGAACAGTTGAAGTTACACATTCAAAATTTGCATTTAACGTCAGGTGAAAAGCTATTTGACGCCAGCTTAAATATGCAACGAATGAACTTTACTAACGCAAATTTAAGACGTTGTATTACCGCCATTCCAATCATGACATTAAAGACGTTGTGGGGGATTTACTGGCAAGCGATGAAGCTATTTATAAAAGGAGTGCCCTTTGTGGCACACGCTAAAAAATAAAAGGGAATAACATGTCACTAGATAATGTGCAAGTTGTAGAGGCATCACAGAGTGTTAACCTGTTTGATAAAACAGCCAAGAAAATCCTTATTAAATTACTCAGTCATCTTAAGCAGAGCCAACTAACTATAGTCGATTTGGAAGAAACTATTTCGCTTGGAGAAAATAGTGCGCCGCTAAAAGCGGTTGTACATATTACAAACCCTAAAACATACAAGCGTATTTTATTAGGTGGCTCGATTGCAGCGGGTGAATCCTATATCGATGGCTGGTGGACAAGTCCGGACTTAACCAAAGTGATTCAAGTGCTAGGACGTGAACAGGGCGTTCTTGATGGTTTAGAAAAGTCTTTTACTAAAGCATTGTCTTTACCTAAATGGATATACCATAAAGCACGTAAAAACACTAAAGAGGGTTCAAAGAAGAACATTCTTGCGCACTATGATTTGGGCAACGACATGTACAAAACTTTTTTAGACAAGGAGATGATGTACTCCAGTGCCATTTACCCACATCAAGATGCGACGTTAGATGAAGCACAGTTGCATAAATTAAAAACTATCTGTGAGCGTTTAGAGCTTAAACCCGGAGAAACACTATTAGAAATCGGCTCTGGGTGGGGCGCTTTAGCCATTTATGCGGCACAACATTATGGCGTGTATGTAACCACCACGACGATTTCAGATGCACAATTTGCTTATGCAAAAGCACGTGTAGACGCGTTGGGCTTAAACGATAAAATCACTTTGTTAAGCAAAGATTACCGTGAGCTTGAAGGGCAATACGACAAATTAGTCTCAATTGAGATGATTGAAGCGGTAGGGCATGAGTACCTAGGAAGTTTTTTTGAAACCTGTAATAAGCACCTTAAGCCTGAGGGGAAAATGCTTATTCAAGCGATCACTATTTCAGACCAGCGTTATCATCAATATCGTAAGGGTGTTGATTTTATCCAACGTTATATCTTCCCCGGTGGCTGTTTACCCTCTATCAATATCATGGCCGATAATGTCACCAACAAAACCGATATGGTGATCACCGGATTGCATGATATTGGCCAAGACTACGCAAAAACGTTAAAGCACTGGTTTGAACGTTTCGATACACAGCTGAGTGATATTAAAAAGATGGGGTATGGTGATGATTTCATCCGTTTATGGCAGTTCTATTTATGTTACTGCGAAGGTGCTTTTTTAGAACGCACCATCAGTACCGTTCACCTTATTGCAGCTAAGCCAGGTTACAGAAATGACTAACCCTCTGGTCAACATCAGTCCGCGTATTTTTTTGTTGTTTAATTTTATAAGCTTCCAATCTGCTTGGCTGGTTGCGGTCAAATTACAGCAACAAGGACTGTTGATACTGATTGCTATATTGGTTATGCATTTTCTAGTGGCTCAGCAACGGCAGCGTGATTGGATGACTCTGATTGTTATTACCGTTATCGGTTCGCTAGTTGACTTGATGGCTGCTTATGCGGGACTGTTTGTTTATAAAGAGGGTAATCTCCTACCACTGTGGCTACTTCTGTTGTGGGCTAATTTTGCATTAACCTTCCATTACAGTATGGGATGGTTGGTACGATGCCCGCTTTTTATACAAGCTATTTTAGGTGGGGCTTTTGGCAGTTTAAGTTACTTTGCTGCTCATAAATTGGGTGCTGTTGACTACCCTGCGGGTATTCCTCTTACTATTATCTCATTAGTAGTGATCTGGTCTTTGGCCTTACCCGTATATGTATTTATAGCACGTACAATACGAGGTAGATATCATGAGAGTAAAACTCAGAGCTTATCCGACAGAGAGAACTCTTACTAAAATAACGACCATCAAAACCCTACAAATTACAATTTTAGTTTTCGCTTTACTGTTTAGTTTATCAAGCAATGCAACATTGCCTAATAAACTGCAAAAAGTGGGACAAGGTACTATGTCTTGGTTTCTTTTAGACATTTATGATGCATCATTATTTACAGACAGTGGGTCTTATCAAGCAAATATGTACCCGCAAGTTTTGACCATCACTTACCTAAAAAACATTAGCAAACAACGATTGATCAAGGCAACTAAAGATCAATGGCTACTACAAGATTTTGAAGCTAGTAAAGTGAGACAATGGTTGCTGCGCCTAGAACAGGTTTGGCCGGATATAAAAAGTGGCGATAGTTTAACTTTTTATGTGAACGAGAATAAAAATGGTTATTTCTATCATAATCAAAATCTATTAGGTGGGATTGATAACGAAGATTTTTCAGATGCATTTTTAGCTATTTGGTTATCGGAAAAAACCTCCCAACCTCAATTACGCCGCGAATTATTGGGCTTGTAAAATCAGCTTCGCCTTGTGAAATTATTATAGGATCGCAAAATGAAATACTTAACAAAAACGATTAAACCATTATTATTATTGTTTACCCTATACCTTGTCAGCGCCTGCAGTAGCCCAAACATAAGTGACTATAGCCAGACCTCCCCTGATTTTGATGTATTGAGTTTCTTCAATGGTGAATTAGAAGCAAAAGGAGTGGTCATTGATCGCAGTGGTTTGGTGACCAGACGATTCAGTGTGAAAATGCTTGGTAGCCTTGCGGAAGATGAGTTGACATTGGAAGAGTGGTTTGTCTTTGATGATGGAGAACAAACACAACGAACTTGGATTATTAGCAAAAATGGCGATGCGACTTACAGTGGTCGCGCTGGCGATATAATGGGTACTGCGCGAGGTGAAAGTAACGGCATGGCACTGCATTGGGATTACGAAATGGACCTTCAGGTCGATGAGAATATTTACCGCGTGGTATTTGATGATTGGTTATATCGTATCGATGAAGAGAATGTGATTAATCGTAGTGTGATTAAAAAGTGGGGTTTTAAAGTGGGCGAGGTGATTCTGTCGATACGAAAAATATAGACAATAAAGAGTGTGTGATAGATCGGTCTTTACTTCGTTTAAGTTAACACCATGAGTATAGTGATGGGCAACATAACAATAATGATTGGGAGGAAAGAATCAATAATCTACAAATTATTAAAGCATATCACCAGAAAACCAAGCATCATGGCAATCATTATGCTCGCTCTTTGGGGTATATGGACTGGGGCAACCAGCCTTTGCCTTATCGTTTGTATGATGGTGCAGAAAAAATTAAATTGCCATTTATGCAGGGTAATAAGCGGCTTGAGGTAGATAAGCAACCTGATGATATTAATCTCAACGCTATCGCTGCCATGTTAGAGCTGAGTTTAGGTCTATCTGCGTGGAAGCAATACGGTGACTCAGAGTGGGCATTACGCATTAATCCTTCTAGCGGTAATTTACACCCCACGGAGTGTTATTTATTACTCCCTGAATTAGATCAACAAAGCGCCTGTGGTGCGCATTACAACCCGTATATTCATAGTTTAGAAAAGCGCGCAGCGTTTCCCTCTGAGCACCTCAAATGGTTTAATAACTCATCAGGTTTCGCTCTAATATTAACCAGTATTGCTTGGCGTGAGAGTTGGAAATATGGAGAGCGAGCGTTCCGCTATTGCCAGCATGATTTAGGCCATGCTTTAGCCGCACTAGCCTTCGCTTGTAACCTAAATGGATGGAAAATACAGTTATTAGATGAGGTTGTCCCAGAGCAGCTTGGAAAGCTCTTGGATTTAAAACAATTAGCAGGTGAAACTGAGTACGTCGATTGTATATGTTGGGTAAGTACTATAGATATTCAAGCTGAGCAAGTGATTCAATGGCTTAATCAGTTACCTCTGCTGAAAAGTCCATATCAACCTAATCAACTCAGTAGTGAATATCAAGATTGGCCAATTATCAATCAGGTTTGGCAAGCAAGTCAAGCTCAAAGCGTTAAACATCGCGCTGCCGAGAATAATAAACAAGCAGCGCAACTAGTATTTTCTAATGCCTTCAGTAGCGAAAAAATTATTCGCCAACGACGGAGTGCACAAAGCTTTGACCGTCGCTTAAGTCAATGCGATTTTAATGGCTTCTTACAAACTCTACAGCAAACGTTGCCGAGCAATAGCAGTCCTTTTTCCCTTTTCTGTCATCCAACTCATGTACACCTCGTTATTTTTGTACACGCTGTAAAGGGGTTAGCATCGGGATTGTATTTTTGGTTACGTCAGCCGAGCCATTTAAAAGACTTAAAAAAACAAATGCACAGTGACTTTGAATGGTTGCAAGTGCAAGATAAAGAGCCTTTATACTGCTTAAAAAAAGGTGATTTCCGAGCAACCTCAGAAACGATTAGTTGTAATCAAAATATCGCTAGTGACAGTGCATATTCACTGGCCATGCTAGCGCAATTTGCAGATCTGCTAACGGCCGATCCGAGTAATTATCCTAGGTTATATTGGGAAACCGGTTTGATTGGGCAAGTGCTCTATTTACAGGCTGAAGAAAGGGGGCTGCGTGGTACAGGGATTGGTTGTTTTTTTGATGATCAAATGCACCAATTGCTGGGTTTGACTAATGATAAATGGCAAGATTTGTATCATTTTACCGTGGGTTACCCGATAGAGGATAAACGCTTACAAACAAAACCTGCTTATTTTTATTTACAACAATAGCGAACAGATAAACGCACTATTAAAATATAAACTGCCAGGCCGACAAGCGTTCAATAATTCTTGAATCAATAAATTAAGGATACTATTTTAACAAGGCTATACACGATCCATTAGTTTTACTGATGCTGGGGCACAGCGTTAACTTTTAATTTTATTTAAAATATCCCCTTTGGCTAAATTTATAGTAGAGTTTGCCTATTGATTATTACTACTGAGATTAATCCATGTACTGGTTATGTTTATCCTTTTCAGAGCTTTCAAGCAAGCAACTTTACGAATTAATAAAACTACGTATAGATGTCTTTATGGTAGAGCAAAACTGCCTTTATCCGGAATTAGATGATAAAGACCACGCCTCTGGCGTTCGACATTTACTCGGTTACCAGCAAAATAACCTTGTCGCATACGCACGCTTATTGCCACCCGGCATTTCCTACCAACAAGTCAGTATTGGGCGTATAGTTACAGCTAAAAAAAGCCGACAAAACGGCTGTGGTAAAGCGCTATTAACAACCGTCTTACAACAATGTCAGCAGTTATGGCCAGCGCAAGACATTAAAATTGGCGCACAGTGCTATTTGATCGATTTTTATCAGAGCTTTGGTTTTGAAAGGGTCTCAAATGATTATATGGAAGACGGTATCGCACACCTAGATATGTTGTTAATGAAATGAGCGTAAGTAGCCATCAAGAGGAAACGGTCTCTATTTTGAATTTTAATAAAGCACATAAAAGCCTAAAGACAAAATAAAATGCTAAAGAAGATAGCGCTAAAATTTATAGAGTTGGGTGCATTCCCAATCAACATCAATCTTGATTTGGGGAGCGGATAAATCTCCAACTTATTAATTGCGCTAATAAAATTCCGAGCACCATACCCGCCAAATTTGCAGACATATCAAGCCAATCAGCAGTCCGAGAAACAAAAGGCTGCAGCAATTCTATGGCACCGCTAAAACAGAGAAACAAGAAACCAATTAATAACCAATATTTGGGCTTATGCAATGCAGCCGGAAACATTAACAGAGCATAGGCGATAATGTGATGGGATTTATCCCCGCCTGGTACCGCAGGCAAATGACTCATAGGATTGAGCGAAAGCAGAGCAATTACTACTAGAGCGAAAATGCTACAGGCAAGCCAATAATTGCAGACCTTTGTTAATAAAGTCGTCATATAATCTTTCCGTTAAAATTTTATGGTATGTCTAAATAGATTATTTAATTAATGGAATAATTACAAAAATTTCTGTCATCAGTTAGTTACTGTTCCTATAACGTTATCAATATATCACTTATTTTCAACTAAAAATCTCCCATTGATAATGTTTCTTTATTATAGGCAAATCAATTATTACTTGAACTTGTATGATTCTGGAACAACAACAATCCCACTTTCTGATATTTTGAAGTGTTTGCTATCTTCAACTGCATCAATACCAATTTTTGTTCCCGAAGGAATCTTAACATGCTTGTCGATAATACAGTTCTTCAGTTGGCAGTTTTCGCCTACCTCAACGGAATCGAAGAGTATGCTGCCAGTAACCGTAGCGCCATCGTTGACTCTGACATTTGATGAGATCACCGAGTTTCGTACTGTACCACCAGATATGATAACGCCACTAGAAATAAGTGAATTTATAAAAACGCCTTCATTACCTGTTGCCGAAGAAGTGGTTCTTGCCGGCGGAAGTTGTGGCTCGTAGGTTCTGATCGCCCAGTTCTTCTGATATAAGTCGATAGGAGGTACTGGCTCTAAAAGATTCATATTCGCTTGATATAAAGAGTCGATTGTACCCACATCCCGCCAGTAAGCATCTTTACTGACGCGGCCTGAACTCTCACCAAATTTGTGTGAGTATACTTTCTTTTTATCAATCAGCTTAGGAATGATATCTTTGCCAAAATCATTGCTGGAAGTTGGATCTTGGGCATCTTTTTCTAATGCATCTATTAATGCATCTGTTGTGAAAATATAGATTCCCATTGAAGCGAGGCTCTTTTTCGAATCGTAAGGTAGCGCGGCTGGTTCCGTTGGTTTTTCTTCAAATTCGATGATTTTATTGTGCTCATCTACAGCCATCACACCAAAAGAAGTCGCTTCTTCAACGGGGACTTCCATACAAGCAACGGTTAAGTCAGCATCATTTTCCTTATGGTATTGCAACATAGGGGCATAATCCATGCGATAGATATGGTCACCAGAGAGCACAACAACATATTTTGCTTCGCTGCGTGATAATAGCCATAAGTTTTGATAAATGGCGTCTGCTGTGCCGCTATACCATTTTTCACCATTACGCATTTGTGGCGGAACAACGGTGATGTATTCACCTAACTCTGGGTTAAAGATTGACCATCCATCACGTAGATGTTTTTGCAATGAGTGAGACTTGTATTGAGTGAGTACAAGAATTCGCCTTAGACCGGAGTGCAGACAATTGGTTAAGGTGAAGTCAATAATTCGATATTTACCACCAAAAGGAACTGCCGGTTTTGCTCTATTATCGGTCAGAGGGGATAGGCGTGAGCCCATCCCTCCCGCGAGTACCAACGTCAATGTCTCTTGCATTTTTATTCTCCCTTGATTCTATGTATTAAAGTATTTTCGGGTGCATATGTAAAGTAGCGTGAGCTTACGGCAGCGTAGCTCAACTTCCATTTTTTGTTCTGATTTAATACGGGTAACTCATCCATCAGGACTTAATTATGTCAAATCCAGAGCAACTTAGTAGCGTTATTACTGCATTTGAGC
>NZ_JAHNZV010000070.1 GCF_022267535.1 Psychromonas antarctica | reverse complement strand
AAGTTCAATTTTTTTTACATTTATTAAAAATAATTTGAAGAAAAGAGAAATTTAGCGCGAAAAGTATTTTTTGATATCTCTCGCAGCCCTTGTATAGCTTGAAAATTATTTTCACCGAGAATTGCTGAAATTTTCATTTGTAATTGACTTTATGTTACTACATTGGTACGAAATAGGTGGGTTTATACCAATTTTCCTATCAAACCATAAAAAATATGCCTTTTCACTGGTTGATTTTGGTGTTTAGGCAAAGGTATTGCTTTTTATTGCTTTTTATCGCGTTCCAAGCCACTGCACTTATATACCCAAACTGCCTGAATATATAATAACAAGTGACTTGGGCATAGTTATTACCCTCTAACAACCATCACTCTGAATTTACGGCCTTTAAGTTTTCCTTCACTTAATTTTTTAAATGCGGTTTTAATGGTGTCTCTTTGCACTGCGACATAAGTCCAATTATCGGAGACTTGGATTTTACCCACTTCAGCGCCGGTTATACCGTCTTGCCCTGTTAATGCACCAACAACATCGCCTGGACGAATTTTTTGTTTTTTACCACCTTCGATACGTAGCGTTATCATGGTCGATTGCAGAGGAGGGGTATCTAATACTTCAGCAGAGGGCAGTTGTTCATCTTTAATATTGCGATCTAGGTAATCTTCAAGTAGAGCAATGCGATGATTATCTTTACTGCTATAAAAAGAGAATGCCAATCCTTTACTGCCAGCTCGCCCAGTTCGTCCGATACGGTGGACATGTACTTCTTGATCATGGGCGATATGGTAGTTAAAAACAGCGCTGAGATTATCAATATCTAAACCGCGAGCCGCAACATCTGTGGCCACTAATATACAGGCACTTTTATTTGAAAAACGGATCAGCGCTTGATCTCGCTCTTTCTGTTCTAAATCCCCATGTAATGATATTGCGCTGAAGCCGCGATTAGCGAGCTCATCTGCAACCTCTTGTACTTCACGTTTTGTATTGCAAAATACAACTGATGACTCAGGTTGATGTTTTTGTAGTAACAAACGTAATGCGATCATGCGCTCTTCATTATTTTCAACTTTATAAAAGGCCTGTTTAATAATATCGTTATTATGCGTTGATTCAACTTTGACGGTGATTGGATCGATAAGAATACGTTTGCCAATATTATTAATTTGATCTGGAAAAGTAGCACTGAATAATAAAGTTTGGCGATCTTTAGGTGTTTGATCGATGATCGAGTCAATTGAATCTTGAAAGCCCATATCGAGCATACGGTCAGCTTCATCTAAGACTAATATTTCTAAATCATCTAAGTTTAATGTGCCTTTACGTAAGTGATCTTCGATTCGTCCCGGCGTCCCGACGATAATATGTGCGCCGTGTTCAAGCGATCCAATTTGCGGGCCAAAAGGGACTCCGCCGCATAACGTCAGTACTTTAATATTGTGAATGGTACGGGCAAGTCGGCGTAACTCTTGCCCTACTTGATCGGCAAGTTCTCGTGTCGGACACAAGATTAATGACTGAATACGGAAGCGTTTGACATTGAGTTTTTCAAGTACACCTAAAGCAAATGCAGCTGTTTTACCGGAGCCGGTTTTCGCTTGAGCAATAATATCTTTACCCGATAAAATATGCGGTAAACTTTGTGCTTGAATATCAGTCATAGAGTGATAATCAAGTGATTCTAAGTTTTTTAGTAAGTCTGCATGTAATGCTAATGTAGAGAAGGGTTGTTGACTCAAAATGACATTCCTGTGTTGAACGAAAAGGCGTCACTATAGCAGCATGTGAACTCCTTCACAAAGCGCTTTGTTGGTAATAAAAAATTAGTAAAGATCTGGCTCTGCAGGGGGGGGGACTCAGAAAAATCAATAATAGTCGCTTTCCTACGCGGCGCATGGGAAAGCGGATAACTAATAGCTGTTTTTACTCGTTTACATTAATGGCACAAAATTCTGCGCACAGCAATTAATGGCAGCAACAGAAACACCCACAAACCCATTGAACCAGAGGAGCGCTGTACCTCTTCCTCAGAAACAACACTACCAACTAGACTGGATTGCTGAGGGATACTACTGTCAATCGTTGAGCTAACTGTAATAACAGCAGATTGCAGTCTTTCTTCGCTCGGTGTGTAAGTGACACTGAATTGGCAACTGCTATATGCATCGATGCTGCTGCATTCACTCGCGTCAAAAGTAAAACTGTCTGACCCCGTAAAGTTATAAGTAAAATATGCAGTACTGGCAGTATTATTCTCCACGCTTATTAGCTGTATATCACTGTCGCCTATACTGGACGTATAAAAAGTGCTGTTTGTCGTAACCCAGAAGGTACTCGTTACCATGTGTATCCAATCAGAAAAAGCCCCAATGCGAGTATAAACGCCGGGGTAGCCTGGTGCTGCACAACCATAGCCCCAACTGACAATGCCCACTTGCTGCCAGCCGGTGTTGCTATACACCATTAGCGGGCCGCCACTATCACCCTGACAAGAATCTTTTCCACCATCAGGCTCACCTGCACAAAGCATATTTTCAGTATACGTTGATCCGAGGCTTTCAAAGCATTGCTGATCTGAATTAATCGGCACGACGACTTCACGCAAAACATCGGGGTAAGCGGGATCAACAATGTCACTGCCATCAACAGTAACAGCAACGGTTGAGCCCCAACCGATAACGGTGGCTGGTATTCCTAAGTCAATCCAGGAAACTGTTTGTGACAGGCTTGCCAGCGGGAGAGTGATATTTGTGACTGGCTTGGATAATTTAAGCAGGGCAATATCACTATCCTCTTTTTCTCTATCCTTTGGATCATAATCGGGATGAGTAAATATCTGCTCAATGTTAGTTGCCAGAGTGATGGGTTGTGAAGATAACTCATACTCACCCACTGTCGCGCTTATAAGGCTAGCTTGAATTTTTTGATCTGAATCGTTATACATGCAGTGCGCCGCTGTGATCACCCATTGTGGCGCAATTAATGAACCGCCACAAAAGTGGCTATCTCCATATATATAGCTTTTGTATTTTAAGCTAACAACTGATGGCCACTGTTGTTGATTGAGACTTTCACTGCCACCCACTATATTATTGACGAATGTCGACTCAGTTGTTGAACATAATGCAGGAACAGAAACCAATAGTAGGGTGATTGCTAAGAGGGGAGATTTCATTTTAAATCCTTTTGTTAGTGCTTATCTATATTGTAGCGCATCATCTGATTTCGCCTAATAGCCGTATATAAAGCTACCAGTGCCATGGCTAAGGTTCGAGGTGTTGTCGTTCGTAGCTATTACGTGGTTAAAGCAACAGGCTGCTCTCGCGAACAGCCTGTTGAACTTTTTTGGGACAATCACTAGCCAACTCGTTCTACCGTTAATAAGCCAACTTCCATGCTGGTTATCTGCACTTCGGTACCAGCAGATAATGGCGTTGTTGCTCTGACCTGCCAGTTGATACCTGAGTAGCGATGGGTGATCGTTTGCCCGACGGGCAAATCCGTATTTAACAAAAAACGATGGCCGATCATATCATTATCAACCTGATTGACTTCAATCTTGTTTTGAATACGTTTCATCGGCTGCCAAAAAACTAAAGCAAAGACCGTCGATATAATTGCCGTTGCTAACAATGCATTAGGGACTGTTTCAGGAAGCAATCCAATCCACATTAATATACCCGTTGTTATGGTTCCGATTCCAATAAAAAACAAAACAAAGGTCGAGAGACCCAGTACGAGTACTTCGATTGCTAATAAAAGCAATCCAAGCACCACTAAGGTTTGTGCCAAATTCGAAGAAACATATTCCATAATTAGCCTTTATTTAAGCTATTAATGATAGTCATCGCTTGTGCAACTATAGAGGCTGCATCATTACTGCTGTCGGGTAATAATACCACCGATGATTCTTTGGCAATGGCCGCTTTAGCTGCAATCGCTCTAGTTGCTAAGTCTAGTTGAATGGCTTTTTGACCTTCTTCAGTATTCGCAGCCTCACCAACCTTATGTAATGCTTCGGCCTGAGCCAGCGCAACCGCAACGATCGCTTGAGCTTCACCCTCTGCGCGTAACACCCGTTCTTCTTTATCTGCTTCAGCTTTTAAAACCACTGCACGCTTTTGACCTTCAGCAACGTTAATCGCAGCTTGTCTATCGCCTTCTGACTCTAATATTTGTGCACGCTTGACACGTTCCGCTTTCATTTGCGCTTCCATCGCTTCCATTATAGATTGCGGTGGCACGATGTCTTTTATTTCATAACGTAAAACTTGAATGCCCCATGGGCCAGAGGCTTCATTAATTGATGCAACAATATTGGTATTGAGTACATCACGTTCTTCAAATGTTTTATCAAGCTCCATTTTACCTAATTCAGAACGCATGGTTGTTTGCGCTAACTGTGTTACTGCGAACACATAATCATCAACCCCATAACTTGCTTTATATGGGTCTAGTACACGGAAATAAAGCACGCCATCAACACTTAAAGAAATATTGTCTCGGGTGATTGCACTTTGACTTGGTACATCGACAGCTTGTTCTTTTAATGAACGGTCAGCACCAATGTGATCAATAAATGGAATAAGAAAATTTAAACCCGCTTCTCGAGTCGATTGATATTTGCCAAAACGTTCAATTAAATAAGCTTGGTTTTGTGGTACAAAAATGATTGATTTTTTTAAGATCACTATCGCCAAGATGAGAATGAAAATCTCAGGCCTCAGCAAATATTCAAATAACATGTTCATATTATATCCCGTTAGTAAAATAAAAGTGTTTATCATAATAGCCTGTTGTATCAATAAGTAAAACAATTACATGACACATTTGTCTACTACGCTACATTAATATAGACAGCGTAAGAATAAACTTTATTTTTGTTTTGATTTGACGGTGTTTTGTGTTTTTTAGCGGAAGAAGTAAGCGGGGGGCGGGAAAGTACGGCTAGCGGATTAAAGCTAAATTTTATTATTCTTTAGGTCTAAAATTAGGTTGTGCATTGACCAGTTTTTAAGATGCGGGTGTTGATAATAAGGGGGGTATTTCCCCCTTATTTAAGGTTGTTAGGTAAACAAACAGCCTTATTTATCTGCACGGCCCATAAATTTATGCTCTGCAGTATTTATTTTAATTTTGTCGCCCGTTGAAATATGCTCTGGCACTTGGATAGTTAGGCCCGTAGAGAGCGTAGCGGGTTTAGTACGAGCAGTCGCGGAGCCACCTTTAATTGACGGTGATGTTTCAACAATCTCAAGTTCAACACTCGAGGGTAATTCAATGGCAACTGGGGCGCCATCAACTAAAACAACTTGAATACCTTGTGTGTTTTCATCGATAAAGAGCACTTCATCAGCGATGATATCTTTATTCAAATTGTAGGGGGTGTAGTCTTCATTATCCATAAATACGAGTTCTTCACCATCAAGATAAGAATACATCGCATTTCGACGAATTAAATCTGCCAATGGGAGCATATCGCTATCTTTGAATGTTTCATCAAGCTTTGAACCGGTGACTACATCGTACATGCGCATACGATATAAGCTGCCACCCGAACGCCCTTGTGGAACAGAGCGTTCAATGTCTCTAATAATATAAACACTGTTGTTATACTCGACAGCAGTATTTTTTTTAATGTCACTTGCCTTAGGCATTATCCTTTCCTTACATGTTGTTTTTAATAATAAATATATAGTTGCTGTTAAATACAGCGAACCGGTTTTGGTAAACCGGCAATTTTAGTGGCTTGTTTTGCCGGTCCGTTTGGAAACAAACGATATAGATAGCGACTATTGATCGTTTCTTTTCCGTAGCGCTTTTCCATCGCTTTTACTAATGCGCGGATCGCCGGCGAGGTATTAAATTCCAGATAAAAGTCTCGCACAAAGTTAATCACTTGCCAGTGTTGCTCACTTAGAGAGATTGATTCCCCTTCCGCAATATAAATCGCGAGTTGCTCTGTCCATGATGCCGGATCTAGGAGGTAACCTTGTGGATCTGTTGGGTACTCTTGCCCATTAAATAACAAATTTACGCTCCTTTATCTGCTATCAGTAAGTTTTACAGCTGAAGTTTACCCGTAAAAGTAGGTTTATATCTAGTACCATTAATGCAAATAAAGGAGACTATTCAACAAATAAGTGCTTTTTACCTGATAAATTTATAATGGATGTCGTGATTTGGAGATAATTATCACGCTTTGTACTTCAAGTATCGAGTGGCAAGCAGCTAAGTGTGATCCTGAACTTTTAGATTTTTGTCTGTCTAAACATTGTATGGTTAACGGATAATGTGATCCTATTTCCGTTTTAATTCGTAATAACTGCTGATATGCAGGGGGTGAAACATCTTCTGGATATATTTTATGTAGATATACTTTGCCATACAGTATTTATTAGCATAAGACTTTTTAATACAAACTATTTATTGAGTTTTTTAGTCATTAATAAGCTTAAATTGTGCTGTTAAGGTAGGCTAATAGAGATTGAAATGAACCATAATTGGGGTTAGTGATGGATATAAATCAACTTAAAAAACGTAATTTGTTGCAAGTATTTGATTTAATAACTACCAAGGGAAGTAAACACGATGGGGTTCATGAACTTTTAGGTATTCGTGCATCCCATGATTTCGACGGATATACCTGCTGGTTAGCGTATAAAGATTTGACTATCACCTTGCTGTTTCACGGGAAATACGATTTTGACTATCAAGACGAAGATACCCTAAAAGCATTTTTTAAAAAAATATCAGGATTGTTAGCAGATAAAGACAATTTATAGAAGGATACAAGTACCTTGTTAACAAATAAATTATACGGCGTGATATTCGATCTCGACAATACCCTAGTAAGTTCGTCTTTGAACTTTGATAAAATTAAAGCTGTCTTAGGCTGCCCCAGTGAAATTAATATATTAGATCATGTTAACTCTTTACCTCAACGCGATCAGCCTAGTGCCAATAAAATATTGGTTGACTATGAAATGCAAGATGCCCAGCAAACTGTGAAGCTTATTGGTGTTGATGACCTTTTACATTTTTTGTGTCAACGAAATATCCGCTGCGCTGTTGTGACACGCAATTGTCGACAAGCTGCTTTGCTAAAAATGGCAAATAATCGCATTCAAATCCCGCTGTTATTAACACGTGAAGATCATAAAGCTAAACCCGCCCCTGATGCTCTACTTTATATTGCCAACCACTGGCAGTTGTCACCTGAAAACATGCTGTGTGTAGGAGACTACTTATATGATTTGCAAGCGGCAAAAAATGCCAATATGTTGTCTTGTTTAGTCACCAATGGAACGGTCGTTGATTATGCTCACTTAGCAAATATCGTTGTTGCTAACTTGGCGGAATTAAAACAAAGTATTGCGTTGTCGTTTAGTACAACAGAGGCGGAACAAATTAGCGATTAATTTTACCAAGGGGTTTTTCATTTGTCTGTTGCGATCAATGCGGTTAGTGCAGATAACCTTGTAAGTGCTAATTTAATTGACAAAAAAAGGAGCCCAGAACTTATTATGATAGATTTTACGCAGCAACAAGCACGAATAAATTGGCGAATCAGTAATGATGACGTCATGGGGGGGGAATCCCAAGGAAATATTCTATTTGAACGAGATTATGGAGTGTTTACCGGCAATATTTCACTTGCAAACAACGGTGGTTTTAGCGCTGCATTTACAGCAGTGCAGCCACTTAGCCAAGAGGTGAGGGCTGTGACTATTGATATAGCAGGGGATGGGAATCGCTATCAACTGAGAATAATAACCTATGATAACGGTGAATCTACCTATTATTTTCATGAGTTTAATACTGTAACAGGACAACGACAAAAGTTAAGATTTGCGCTTGCTGATTTCCAAGCAACATTTCGTGGCAGACAAATAGCCAATGCGCCGACGCTTAAAGCAGAAGTTGTTGGCGAAGTTGGGTTCTTATTGACCACAAAGGAAGCGGGTGAGTTTTCTCTTTCAGTATTCGCTATTGATTTTATAAATGCATAAATAACGTTGTAGATAGGAGAAGACTATGAATAAAATTAATCCTAAAGCATTAATGCACAGTAAATGGACCAAGGTTGATGTGTGTAACAAAGAGAAACATTTTGTTATTACCCTGGTTAAATTTGATGAACAGCAAAATGTGATTGAGTGCATTATCGAAGCGGTAATGACTAAAAATGAATACCCTATTGAATGGCGCGAATTGAAATTGAGCAATAACTGGCGTATCGGTTGGCAATAGTTGCTTTATTGACCCTTAAAATTCTCCCGGAAAAGGCCAATAATGGTGTACATTGTCGTTGCGTTTCTTTGCATACGAGAGTATTCAACTTGTGATGATTATTGCCCACACATCCCTGTTAACTACCAGTTGATCGGTTTTCCTTGCCAATCTAGGTAACTTGCTTGACCATCTACGTCAGTTTCTTCAGCAATTTGTAGTATCTGTTTTGCAACAAACTCACAGCTAAATAGTTTATCGCTGGGCACGTTTTTTTGAAATGGTTTAGACAGTGATGTATCAGTCGTACCAGGATGAAAGGCTATAATTTTAATGTTTTTTCCGCACCGAGCTAACTCTATTGCTGTTGTCTTTAATAGCATGTTTAACGCCGACTTAGATGCTCGGTAGCTATACCAACCACCTAGACGGTTATCACTGATACTGCCCACGCGAGCGCTAAAGACAATTATTTTAGTCTCCATGCTACCGACTAGAATAGGCGTCAAATGTTGTATCCAGAGCATCGGAATGATTGCGTTTACCATCATCACTTGTTGAAAGGCACTGCTGCTGAATTCTTGTAAACGTTTTTCCGGTTGTACGCTGTTATTGTGTAATAACCCATTGCAAATAAAGACTTGTGTGATGGGGACGTGAATCTCTTGAGCTATTTGCAACACTGTTTTTTCGATAGTGTTTGCTTGATAATCTTTCACTGTTATTTTAGTCACATTATTATTAGGGAGCTTGCTATTAGCGATGCTCTTTTGTGGAGGGGAATCGTCGCTCAGATCTCTGCTTACCAATATCAGACCAGTATTAGGTGACAGCTGTACTTGCTTAGCGATCGCTTTGGCAATGTCGCTGTTAGCGCCGATGATTAACGTTTGTTGGTTTATCATAACAAGTTCCTGATGTGCAATTGCCGACTTTTACGCCGGGAAGTTTAGACAGACAGGTTGAAATCGGCTGCCTATATTTGGCCAATCCTAAATACCCCCAGTGGCTTAATGTTTTAATACCAGGCCAATTCAGTGGGGCGACCCAAAACCCTTTTCCTACTAACGTCCAGGCTCGGTGAGTCACTGCAAGCCCCAATAATAATTTACCCTGATAGTTGCCATGTAATATTTTCATTGCATCTGTAAAATTAATATCAGGATAAAGCGCTGCGAAATCATCTTGATGGATGTCTTCAAGAGTGATTAAATTATTTTTATCATGTTGCTTTAGATGCCTCATTTCTGTTGAGCACATCGGGCACTGCCCATCATAAAATATCGTTAGCATTACTTTTTCTCCCTACTAAAGATAAATGCGGATCTCACCATAAAAGATACGCAGCACTATGTAATAAAATGACGATCAGGGTCACCTGAAATCGCATTCTCATATAAGCCGGGTGTATATGGCATTGCTTATTTAGTTTGACCAACTTAGATTCGTATAAGAACAGTAACAAGTAATTTATCGCTAATATTATTAAGGCTAGGTGGTAATTAACCAGCAAAGCAAGAAACGCAAACAAACTAAAAATGTTACTGATAACTTGCTTGTTGTGGTGTTTTTTCTGTTCACTCGCTTGCCAAAGAGAGCCAGCAACAAAGCTTAAAATAATTGCACTATAGGCAATAAACAGTTGTTTCGTGTCTATCGACCAGTCCATATTTTGAATACTTAAATAAAAGCTGACTATAAAGGGAATTAAGCCCATATAAGCCAGTGTTTGCCACATTTTCATAACTTATCTCAAATAACTATTAACTTATTTTTCCATCCACATTCATTTTTGTCGGAAAACTTCCCGTTTGCGCATAACTTAAACGGGATAATCTTGTGCTCACGTGGTAACTATCTAATCCAGAAATAGAAACGCTATTTAATGCTTCAATATCAACATAGCCATCGCTTTTAATGGCGTCTTCATCACACAGAATGTCGGTTACTTCGCCGATCACTAACTGTGTGTCATTAAGTGTGATTGGCACTATATCGCGAAGCGTCAATAGATACTTAAGACGACTCTGTTTAACAAAAGGTACGTTGTAAGCGTCTATATAGTATTCAGATAAGCCTGTTTTTGTGAACTCACTATCCTCTCTTAAATAACGCGCTGAGGTTTGGTGTGCAGCTAAGTAGAAATCTTCGCTGACTTGATTAATAGTGTATTGCTTTGTCTGTTTAATGTTTTCTAACGTATGCCGGATAACACTGTGTGGGCGAGTAATAAATCCAATTAAAGCGGGCGAGGCCCCAAGGTGAAAAACTGAGCTAAACATCGCCAAGTTGGTTTGACCTTGGCTATTTACAGTGCCGATAAGATTGGCACTTTTAAATCCAGATAAACTGTTAATTAAACAAGCTCGATACCTATCTGGCATATTACTGAGTTGCTGAGAATTGATATGTTTCAATTGCTATATCTCACATTTGTTGATTGTTATTGATCCATACGAATGAGATCAACTTTAAGATCAATGAAAGTCATAAGAGACAGGTCCGGAATGCAATATATGATTCTTTATTTACGTATAAATACCTCATATTAGCGGTTCAAATTGAAGCACATGTCAGTACGAGGTTGAATTTGATACAAATTAAATTTTTATAAAAGAGTCAGATTTAATCATGAAGTGCATAACGGCTAGGCAGCTATAATTGCCATGTGTTCAGCCATTAACTTGGTTGATTTTTGTAATTTAGTATCTTTTTTGGCCTATCATTGAGCTCTACTATTACATCTTGAACTTCTGATCGCGAAACCTTTTTGAAGTCTGTTGATTTTGGCCAATATTGCCGGAATAGGCCATTGGTGTTTTCATTAGGTATAGATCACATTGCAAATCTTTAGTTAGCTCTTCATGGTAAGCAAGCTCTTGTTCATTATCTGCGGTAATCGTTAATACTGCATCTTTAAATAGTTTCAACAACGAAATTGTTGCTGCTGTTACTGTTTTTGCTGATTTGTCGTAGACACAGTGAAACTGGTTTGACGCTCTACAATGGTGATCAGGCAGGGTGCCACTGTGGCCTTTACCAATAATTTCGGAACGATCGACAAAATCCTTTTGTTGTAGCTGTAATGCACGAATATCAATACTGACCGGCAACTACAGGCCTTGATCCAACATTTAGATATTTGCTTTGATGCCTCATTTATTACCCACTCACCTGTTTTTGTTCTAATCGAATGATCCTCGATTAGCGGTAAAAAATCCATTGGTGGTACTATGCTTCTTTTAGGATGTTAGCAGCGGATCAGGGGTTTTTCCCCAATAAGTTCTCCCGTTTTCATATTAATCTTAGGATGATAGTAGAGAAGAAACTCGTTGCAGCATTGATCTTTTGTACACTTTCAAAGCTGTTTCTGATTGCACCCTCTTATTCAAGATCAAATAAGTGATAGCAATTTTTTCCTTTTTGTTTAGCAATATACATAGCCTGATCAGCATGACGTAATAACTGTTCGGGATCTACATTGTCAAGGGGGTAGAGTGTAACCCCTATACTTGCAGAAACTTTCAGCAAAGTATCACTCACCATTATTGGCATTGATGCGGCCTCTAATAAACGTTCTATCACAGGTTCAAAATCCTGTGTTTTATCCAAATCGGCTAAGATCACAACAAATTCATCACCGCCAAAACGAGATAACGTATCCCCATCGCGTAAAGCTTCTTTCATGTGATGTGATAGGCCAACAAGCAGCTCATCTCCATATTGGTGACCATGCTCATCATTGACTGTTTTAAAACCATCTAAATCCAGCAGTGCCACCGCGAGTGATTGTTTGTTTCGCTTACTTTGGGTTATAGCTTGATTTAAACGATCGTTTAGCAATAAACGGTTCGGTAGGCTTGTTAATGCATCATAATGTGCCATATTTTGTAAGTGAAGTTGCTGTATTTTTATTTCAGTGATATCGGTAAATAAGGCCACATAGGTTTGTATTTCCCCCGCCTCGTCATGCACTGCACTGATCGTAAATAACGCCGGATAGATTTCGTGATTTTTACGTTTGTTCCATATTTCTCCGTGCCAATACCCTTTATCAGACAACGTTTGCCATAGGTGGTTATAAAAAAGTGGTGAGTGACGGTTAGATTTGAGCATTCTAGTTTTTTTACCGAGTACCTCATTGCGTTCATAGCCTGTAATGGCGACAAATGTAGCATTAACATCAATGACAATTCCCACAGCATCGGTAATTATGATACCTTCTCTGGCATGAGAAAAAACACACGCAGCTTGTGTAAGTTTATCTTCAAGTTGTTTACGTTCAGTCACATCCTGTACCAATGATGTAACACCATCCAATGAACCATCAGGCGCAATAATGGGGGTGTTGTACCATTCGCAAACAATCCTACAGCCATTTTTTGTAACGCTTTCATTGAGATGTTTGCCGCTTTTTTGTTGCAGCAATAATGCGTAGAAAGTATTGATCTCATCACCATGTTTGGTGTCTAAAATAAGCTCCGAGGCTTGCCGACCTATGGCTTCATGTGAACGGTAACCGAAAATGTTTTCGGCTGCTCTATTCCACTCGGTGCAAATAAAGTTTCGGTCCCAAGAAATACAACCAAGTGGAGTGTTTTCAATGTGCCGTGATAGTTTCTGCTCGCTTTCTAGTAGTGATAACTGACTGTTTTTTAATTCTTGCTCGGCAAATAACCTTGTTTTAGCCATTGAAGCGAAGCGTTGTTGTAAATCGACAAGTTCAGAAGTGCCACATTGAGATATATTACAGACATTCTTTCCTAATTCTAAATTTTGGGTGGAATGTAATAGACATTTAAGCGGTATTAGCACGCTTTTGCGAATTCCCCACGTAGCGATTATGAGCATCAATACCACAAAGGTAAATAGGAATCCCACGATTTTTATTAAGCGGGCATTAATAACTGATAATTGTTCATCAAAGGGAATACCAACTGTAATGCTAATGTCGCTAAGCCCGCCATTCTCAGCTAATGGTCTACTCACAAATATTCTGAGATGGTTATCTGCGCTCTTGAAGGTTTTACTAGCATGACCTAAAGAAGAACTCCTTTCCAGTATGTTACCCAGAACACTGTAAATATTGGTGCCGAGTAATTTACTGTTGGCTGGGTAAGCCGCAATGATATTCTGTTCACGATCAGTAATATAGGCGACGGTATTTTCGGGTAAATGAGATTCCGCAAGGCGCTGACTCCACCAATCAAGTGATACCACTGCAACAACTAGGCCTACTACTTCATTATCGTTTTGATGAAACACGGGGTAAGCAAAGTTAATACTGGTAATCCCGATGGCGCGATCAACTTGGAACTTGCCAATAGAAAATTTTCTAGTGGCAAGTGCTTGCTGTATATAGGGACGATCCGCGACATTAACAGACTTTTTTAATGGGCTTGCATTACACAGTAGCTCGCCATCTGCACGCGGTGCGCCTAAATTTATATAACTATCATTAAGTTTCAGGATATTGGATAAAGTGGTACTACACTCATCTGATTTTAGATTTGATAATGCTTTCAGCGTAGACAAGACTTGTAAAAAATGTTGAGTTTTTGTTATTAACTGGGCTTGGTTTTCAGTAGTAACATTGACTACATTTATAGCCTGTTGCAATGATGCATTAATAGCCTCTTTTCGAGCGACAAAAGAATGGTAAATAAGGCATGCTAATCCCGGCAATGCGACTAATATGATCAACAGGATAAGTCTTGATTGTAGCGTCTGAAATAAACGTCTCATATATTTATGTACATCCCTAATTGATTCGCATTGTGCTAGGACAAACTTTAAATAGTTTATCTTGATACGAACGCTATAAATTCCAACATCGCTACACTTTTTTAATGTTAGTCTTATATCAATTACTGAAACACTATCTAGGCAATAAAATCGTTTCCAGAATATCATGCCGATAAATTGAATGATGCTCAGTATTTAGCGGAAGTGCAAAACACACTACTGATCAAATTCTAGCCCCGCTAAGTTTTTTTCCTTTTTACTGCTGCCGTTAAAATGAGATGTTTAACCTCACAAGCAGTAACGTAAGAAAATTATATTTAAGATCATCAAGTGTAAACTTTACTTTTCGAACTGATTTTGTTTATAAAAAGGTTAATATTGACCTAAATACATTCCTTCGGTGTTGCTGCAAATGCAGCCGCCATTGCTCTCGTCTGCTGCGTTTATATATTTCCTTCTCCGTATACTACTGTAGTAACGAATAGGTAATTAATTATAGTGCTTGTAAGTAAAAATTTCTTGCAGTTAAAATTTTGTCATCAGTTTATTTATCGGGAATTAAGTGAGGACATCCACAGTTTTTTGCCCGTAAGGCGAATAAAGAAGATAACTGCAAAGGACGCTTCTGGGAGGGGCGCTTTAAGTCGCAAGCGTTACTGGATGATAAGGCGCTACTAACTTGCATGGTGTATGTTGATTTAAATCCGGTGCGCGAGAAAATGGCAGAAACTGTTGAAGCCTCCGAATACACCTCTGTATTTGAACGCATTCATGGTGTTGCGAGTAGCGAAGATAAAGGCGAACAATATAATGTCAATAGACCCTTATTTGGCTTTATAGCAGGTGAATGTAACGAGCAGCCGCAAGGCATCCCCTATGATTTTATTGACTAATTAGAGCTTGTTGATTCGACTGGGCGTGTTATTAGAGCTGATAAAAGCGGTGCAATTAGTGCGCAAATACCAAGCATACTTAGTACGCTTGGTTTAAACAGTGAAACATGGTTAGAATTAGCCAGCAGTTTTGGCAAAAATTATCATGGCGCAGTGGGCTCACTCGAAGAACTTGCGCTTTTTGCTGAGCATATAGGTAAACGCTGGATATCAGGGAAAACACAATTACAGCGTATGCTCTATTAATATTCATTATCAGCAATCTACTCTCTGATTAGCACCTTGCTAAGGTGGTGAGACGTTTTAACTTCTTCAAAACTTCCCAGAATTAAACTCAGCAATAGAAAATATATGTTTTATAACTCAAGTTTCGGGATTCAAAACAAACAATAAAACCCAAATAACTCGATGATTTTAAAGAGGTTGATGTCTCATTGTGGTAAAATACTTGTTAACTAGACAAAGGATAATACAACAAGAGAC
>NZ_JAHNZV010000007.1 GCF_022267535.1 Psychromonas antarctica | reverse complement strand
TCGATGTCTCTTGTTGTATTATCCTTTGTCTAGTTAACAAGTATTTTACCACAATGAGACATCAACCTCTTTAAAATCATCGAGTTATTTGGGTTTTATTGTTTGTTTTGAATCCCGAAACTTGAGTAATAACTGTATTAATCAATTACTACCTTACAATTTCGATGATATCGCTTATAGCATACTTAAATATAATAAAAATGGGGTACAACTGACGCCTTTTTCCAAAAAACGTCTAAAAATGATTGGTGATTATATCAAACATGATGAACATATAAGTGTCATCCTTGTTTCAGGCTACTCAGACAGCTACGGCGGCAGCCACCATAACCAACAATTATCCGAACAACGTGCAACATCAGTCAAGCAATATCTTGAGCAGTTAGGGCTAGATAATGAAAAAATTCAAGTAACAGGATTTGGTGAAAAACTGCATGTAGCCGATAACCGTGATGTATTAGGCCGTATGCAAAATAGGCGGGTGATTATTTCAATTGAAAGGGAAGAAATTTAAAACAAAGCTCTTGATTTTAGATACACGACAAAGGGGTTAATAAAGTAAGCAAGTATTGCGCGGGGAAAATTAACACTAACAAATTTTTATATGCTTTTGTATTACAGTAAATACATTAATTTGCGATTCATTTATGCTTGTTAAAATAGTTGTTAGCTTCATCATTGATTTTTCATACGCCTAAATAGAATATTTAATTAATGAAATTGCTATTACCCTCCGCAGCTTATAAATAGCGAGGCTAAGAGCACAGGCAAAGATAAAACCAGCACAAAAAAAAAGCCTTTACAAAACAGAGTGTTCTATAAAGGCCGATTATAAATATTACGATGCTTAAAGCGCGAATACAGGTTCAATGTATTGAATTGGAGATTCACTCACTGGCTCTTCAAATGTCACCATTTCCCAAGCTTCTTGATCGGCTAACAAAGCACATAACAACTGATTATTGAGTGAATGCCCCGTTTTAAAGGCTTTCAGATGGCCCAAAATAGTGTAACCGGAAAGGTACAGATCACCAATCGCATCCAAGACTTTATGCTTAACAAATTCATCCTCATAACGCAAACCTTCAGGGTTTAAAATGCGAAACTCATCTAAACCTATAGCATTATCCAGACTTGCGCCTAACGCTAAATTATTTGCTTGTAACTGCTCAACACCCTTCATAAATCCAAAGGTTCTTGCACGGCTAATCTCTTTAACAAACAGCTCACCTGAAAAATCCATTTCGATATGTTGGTTTTGACCTTCAAAAACAGGATGATCGAAATCAATTTTAAAATCCAAGCTGAATCCAGAAGCCGAGGGTTGCAGTTCAGCCCACTTGCCTTCTTTTTCATCTTCTACACGCACTGTTTTTTTAACACGAAGAAACTTTTTAGGGGCGTTAAGTTCTTCTATACCAGCAGATTGTAATAGGAAAATAAAAGGGCTTGCACTACCATCCATAATTGGGATTTCAGGGGCGTCTACATCAATAATAATGTTGTCAATACCTAACCCTGCAAGTGCAGCGGAAAGATGTTCAACAGTTGATATTTTCTGACCCTGTTCATTAACCAAGCAAGTACATAAAAGCGTTTCTTGTACCGCCTGCGCATGAGCTTTAAAGCTAACAACAGGTTCTAAATCGATGCGACGATAAACAATACCTGTATTTGCAGGCGCAGGATGTAACTCAATGGTCACTTTATTGCCTGAATGTAAACCAATGCCCGTTGATTTGACACTTGTTTTTAATGTTCTTTGTTTAATCATCGTCCCCCCCAATCACTCTTAATTTTGCTAGATTATAGCAGTTTGCGATATCCATCACAAATTTAACTCACATAATTGCCAATTAATCTGCTTGTTTACGCAAAAATGCAGGGATATCTAAATAACTTCCCTCAGGTTTGGGCTTCGCATCGACATTTTCAGGCTCTTTGCTCTGCTCAGCACGCACTTCTTCTTGGACAACATCGGTTACACTTTGTTCAACTGTCAAGACACTATTTTTAACAGTGGCAAGATCCGACTTTCGTTCTCCAAGGCCAGTAACAATCACCGTAACATGCAGTTCACCCGTATCAATTTTAGGGTCAACGGTCACACCGATAATAATTTGAGAATCAGCAGAAGCAAACTCTTTTAGTGCATCCCCAACAGTCTCATATTCATCCCAAGTAAAGTCCATCCCCGCTACGATATGTACCAGTACACCTCGCGCGTTAGAAAGATCCACATCTTCCAATAGCGGACAAGAGATAGCCTGTTCAACCGCTTCTTCAGCGCGATCTTCACCAGAAGCAATACCGATCCCCATCACCGCTGTTGTCCCCGCTTCTGTCATGACGGTTCGAACATCAGCAAAGTCAATATTAATAGTGCTTTCTTCATTATTAATGATCGCAGAAAAACCAGAAACAGCATCGAACAATACGTTATTAGCGGCTTCTAATGCGCCGAGGAATGAAACACCTCTAGGCAATGATTTCTGCAATTTATCATTAGGGATAATTAACAAAGAATCAATATGTTCAGATAAACGCTCGATACCTTGATTCGCATAATTAATGCGTTTTTTACCTTCAAAAAATGACGGCTTAGAAACAACACCAATCGTTAACGCGCCCAGCTCATTGGCTATTTCAGCGACAACAGGAGAAGCCCCCGTTCCCGTTCCGCCCCCCATACCTGCAGCAATAAAGACAACATCAGCTCCCATCAGAACTTCGCGGATATTGTCTTTATCTTCTAATGCCGATTTATAGCCAATCTCTGGATTTGCACCAGCACCTAACCCATTTGTGATGGTTGCACCAAGTTGTAAACGGATATCTGCTTTTGATGAACGTAAAGCTTGCGCATCCGTATTCATGGCAATAAATTCAGCACCCGTCAAACCTTTTGCAATCATATAATTGATGGCATTGCCACCGCCACCGCCGACACCAACGACTTTAATAACAGCTTGCTGTGTATATTCTTCATCAACTATTTCAAACATTTGTTCTTTTTCCACTTTATTTAAATCTTCAGACATTGTATCTCTCCAGCTTAGTGAGATATAGCTCAGCAATTAATACTCTTTTTTTATCCAGCTTTTTAATTTATTAATCAAAACGGATAAACGATTTTCTTCCACTGTTTCTTGACTTTCAGTAAACTCATCTTTCTTATAACGCAATAAACCTAATACGGTTGAATATGAAGGGGTATCAACATCAGAAGCTAACCCTTGTATATTTTGGGGTTTACCTATGCGAACCGGTGTATTATCAAAAACTTTTTCTGCAACTTCAACCAAACCTCCAATTTGTGCAGCACCACCCGTAAGAACTATGCCTGCAGCAAGATGTTGTTTTAGTCCTTCAGTTGCAAATGTACTGTCGAGTTTATACAGCGCTTTTTTGATCATCCCCAATAATTCACTGTAACGAGGCTCAATGACATCAACTAGCATTTGCCTTTGTAAACTGCGAGCAGGTCTTCCACCAACGCTTGGTAATTCAATTATTTCATTCGGAGTGATATTATCGCATTTTAAACAACCATACTTAACTTTAACTTCTTCTGCTGAGGTTGGCGGCGCACTAAATGCGATGGCAATATCATTAGTCACTGAATTACCGGCATAATCTAAAACGGAGCTATGTCGTAATGCCCCAGCGATATAAACAGAAATATCCATGGTGCCACTGCCCATATCGACAACGCAAACGCCAAGTTCTTTTTCATCTTCACTTAAAATAGCAACGCTTGAAGCGAGGCCAGAAAAGGTTAATTGGTCTATTGCTAGACCACATCGTTCAACCGCTTTTTCTAAATTCTTAACTAGATCATTATGACAGGTAATAAGGTGCACATCGGCTTTTAATTTTACCCCTGACAATCCCACAGGGTTGTGAATACGCCCTTGCGAGTCAATTGAGTACTCTTGGGGGATGACATGCAATAAACGTTGGTCATCACGAATTTTAATTGAGCGCGCGTTGTGCAGTACACTTTCAACATCATAAGCCGTTACCTCACGATCTTCTATCGCCCAAGTGCCTGCTTCATTTAAAGATTCGATATGGGAGCCGGAAATAGATAAATTCACTGATGACACTTTACAGTCAGCCATTTTTTCAGCACTTGCTAATGCTTCAAGAATAGACTGCACAACAGAGTCTAAATCACTCACAGAGCCTTTATCTACGCCTTTTGAGGCAGCTTCGCCAACACCAACAATATTGATGATATCATTATCCAATTGCTCGCCAATTAAGAGGACAATTTTACTACTACCAATATCTAATCCGACTGTGTAACTACTTTCCATACTCAAAGTTCACCGTTTGTCTTTACAAAAGAACATCAAAATTGCAGCATTTTTATTTAACATTGCTACCTGTTTTTTTCCAACCAATCGCAAATCCTGTATCATAACGCAGATCAACATAGTCGATTGTTTTAACATCATATTTTTTTTCTATCAGCGGGAATACACTTAAAAAACGCTGAATACGATCCAATTTCTGCTCCTGACCTAAACGTAATGCAATACCATTTTCTAAAACGATATCAATTGAATGACGTTTATTACTGCTTAGTGAAGCAACTTTAAAGTTGTTAACTTTTAACAATTGATTGATTTTCATATAACTTGTTAAAATATCATTGGCAAATTCATCTTCACCATAAAGAGCAACCTTTCTACCCAGCAAGGTATCCGGTGATGCTATAATTATCTCTCCGAAACGATTTAATAAAGCTCGCTCATTCCATATAGCAACTATTGATTGCTCAACAATATGAATCTTCAATGTATCAGGCCAATTTTTACGTATCGATACAGAGTAAACCCATGGCAGGTTCTCTAATTGCTGCTGAATTTGCGCTATCTCTAATGTAAAAAAATTTAATCTATCTTTTTGATCATTCAACACTAAACGCACATCGTCTTCGGATATATGATCTATTGTACCGGTCAATATTAACGAGGTTAACGGCAAAGATTGCTCATCTGTTAACCAAGTCTTTAATTTAAAATAACTGTTTTGTAAGATATAAATTAACGTAATAAAAAAAAGTAAGCTGATCCACTTTCCTATTTTCCATTTTTTTAAATTATTCCACATATTATGACAGTGATTGCTTTAATATTTCTAAAACAAGTTGGTTAAAATCATAACCAGCATGCTTAGCTGCTTTAGGTACTAAGCTGGTTTCTGTCATCCCGGGCACCGTATTCACTTCCAGTAAAGACCAGCGGCCTTCTTCATCTAACATAAAATCAATACGTCCCCAACCACGGCAGCCAATCGCATCAAAGGCTTTAATAGCCAACTCATTTAACTCTGCTAGTTTTTCTGGGGCAAGCCCACAAGGGCAAAAATATTGAGTTTCCGTTGAGTTATACTTGGCCTGATAATCATAAAATGTATTGTCAGTTTGCATACGAATAGCAGGTAATGCTTGCCCATTTAAGATCGAGACAGTGTACTCTTTACCTACTATCCAAGATTCAAGTAACACTTTATTGTCAAATTTAAATGCATTAAATAAAGCATCAGCAAGTTCTACCGCATTGCTGACTTTAGCCATACCAATACTTGAACCTTCATTGACCGGTTTAACCATGACAGTGCCCGATAAGGCGTTTAGTATATCTTCTGATTGCCTAGGATCAAAGTCATCTTTGATGATGATTTGATAACTTGCAGTAGGCAGTTGATAACTCTGCCAAATCTGTTTGGTTTTAGATTTATCCATGGCAATGGCGGAGCTTAAAACATCACTGCCAGTGAAGGGAATTTGCAGCGTAGTCAAAAAACCTTGAATACAGCCATCTTCCCCTCCTCTACCATGCAAGGCAATAAAAGCACGATCAAATCCCATTGTTTTTAGTTGCGAAATATTATCATGTTTGGGATCCAAAGCGATAGCATCTATACCTTGCGCTAATAATGAGTTTAACACTGCCCGACCAGAGCGTAACGAAACTTCACGCTCGGCACTATTACCACCTAACAAGACCGCAACTTTACCAAAATTTAAAGACATTAACTTTCACTCGCTTGTTTCATTTTTTCTATATCTAATTTTAATTCAGCTAGGGTTTTAACGACCGCCCCAATGTTACCTGCGCCTTGAGTTATCAGCAGATCCCCCTCTTTAATGACTTGCGCAAGCATCGCCGGCAGGGCTTCAGGCGTTGCTACAAAAATGGGTTCTTTATCACTGCGCAGACGGATCGTACGACACAAAGAACGACTATCGGCGCCTGCTATCGGCGTTTCACCGGCTGCATACACATCAAGTAAGAAGAGTTGATCAACCTGTGCCAATACCTGCGCAAAATCTTCATAGAGATCACGTGTGCGCGTATAACGGTGCGGTTGATAGGCCATCACTAAACGTTTATCAGGCCAGCCAGCACGCACAGCATTGATGGTAGCCTGTACTTCTGTCGGGTGGTGACCATAATCATCCATTAGTAGCACCTTACCGCGGCCCGTTTCAAACTCACCATATTGTTCAAAACGACGACCAATTCCTTCGAATTTTGTCAGCGCATCGAGAATGGCTTGATCGGGGATATCCTCTTCCATCGCCACCGCAATCGCGGCAGCAGCATTTAGCGCGTTATGTTTACCAGGTAAATTTAATTGAATTTTAAGATCGGCTTTATTAACCCTATGCACTAAAAATTCACTGCGATTAACCGTCTGTTTAAAGGCCGAGACGCGAATATCTGCTTGTTCATGAAATCCATAGGTAACACACTGTCGAGCAAATTTCGGAATTAATGATTCTACAACGGCATCATCTAAACAAACAACCGCAGTACCATAGAAAGGAAGGTTTTGGATAAACTGCACAAAGGTATCTTTCAATATTTCAAAATCACCTTGATAAGTGCCCATATGATCCGCTTCAATATTGGTAACAACGGATACCATTGGTTGTAAATGTAAGAATGAAGCATCACTTTCATCCGCTTCGGCAATTAAATATCGACTTTGCCCTAGTTTAGCATTGGTGCCAGCACTATTTAATAACCCACCAATAACAAAGGTAGGATCAAGATCGGCCTGATTATAAATACTGGCAATTAAACTGGTTGTGGTTGTTTTACCATGTGTGCCTGCGACGGCTACACCATGGCGATAGCGCATTAATTCGGCTAACATTTCTGCGCGGCGAACAATGGGAATACGTGCTTGTCGTGCAGCCAGTAATTCCGGATTTTCGAGGTTGATCGCAGTTGAGACGACGACCACTGATGCTCCATAAATATTATCTTGCTGATGACCGATAAATATTTCCACGCCAATTGAACGGAGGCGTTTGACGACTGCATTTTCAGCAATGTCAGAACCGGTTATTTTATAGCCTTCATAGGCAAGCACTTCAGCAATCCCGCCCATACCTGCACCACCGATACCGACAAAATGGATCTGTTTAACACGACGCATTTCCGGAATCATTGTACGTATTTGTGCAAGTTTAATTTTCATCATAATAAGCCACTAATTCTTGTTGTTGTTCGTTTAAATAAGTTCATTACAGATAGCGGCAACCCGCTCAGTTGCATCTATAATTGCTATTTTTCTACTGTTTTTAGACATCTCTTCGAGTAATGTCCTATTTTGGCTGAATCTATGTAAATAATCACTCAATTTTTGTTCATTTAATTCATTTTGAGGGATCAACACTGCCGCTTTAATCTCGACCAACTGCCCGGCATTTTTTGTTTGGTGATCATCTGTTGCATGTGGCAGTGGTACAAAAATAGCCGGTAAACCAACGACTGCAATCTCAGCAACTGTCAATGCGCCAGCACGACAAATAACTAAATCGGCCCACTGGTAAGCGGCTCCCATATCCGTTATAAATTCCTGTACATCAACTTCGATGCCTCTTTGTTGATAGGCATTCTGTAAATATTGATAATGTCCCTTACCACTTTGATGTAATAGTTTAATCTGTGATTTATCAAAATGACTGAGCACCTTTGGTAGCAGTTCATTAAGTACTTTAGCGCCGAGACTTCCCCCCACAATCAACACTTTAAGCGCGCTATTTTGCAATGATATTTTTTTTGCGGGCAAGCTAATAAGCTGCTCACGCACCGGGTTACCAACCAAAATAGCTTTTGCACTTGGAAATGCGCCAGAAAATCCCATTAACACTTTTTTTGAAAAGTAATATAAAATGCGATTAGTAAGTCCTGCCGTTGCATTTTGTTCATGGAGAACAACCGGAATTCCCAAAGTCCATGCTGCAATTCCGCCCGGTCCACTCGCAAAACCTCCCATTCCTAACACTAAATCCACTTTGCGCTTTTTTAGGACCACACGCGCTTGCAGAATTGATTTAATGACTCGCAAAGGCGCCATCAATAAACGTTTTATGCCATTGCCTCGGACACCAGCAATATCAATAAAATCGATTTCGTAACCATGCTCAGGTACAAGTTGCGCCTCGATACGATCAGCGGTGCCTAACCAACTGACTTGCCATCCCTTGCCTTTCAAATTATCAGCAACGGCAAGCCCAGGAAAAACATGTCCCCCAGTCCCCCCAGCCATCACCAATAAGGTTTTATTTTTAATCATGGAGCGCATCTTCCTTTACTTTTTTGGGTTTTATCAGCTTAGTCAGACGTACTTGCCCCGATGCTTGTCGGGTTTCAAAATCGATGCGTAATAATAAACCGACTGCCAATGCAATCGTTATCAAACTAGATCCGCCGTAACTCACTAAAGGCAATGTGAGTCCCTTAGTTGGCGCGATCCCTGATGCGGCCCCAATGTTTACTGCCGTTTGAAAAGCAAACCAAATCGCAATACCAATGGCAACGTAGCCAGAAAAAACAAAGGATTGCTGTAGTGCCCTTTTACCGATTGAAAATGCCTTGTAAACTAAAACAAATTCTAAAACAATGACCACAGTGACACCTAAAAAACCGAGTTCTTCAGCAAGAATCGCCATAATAAAATCTGTATGTGCTTCGGGTAAATAGTCCAACTTTTGTACTGAGTTACCAAGCCCTTGACCAAACCAGCCACCTCGACCAAATGCCATTAAGGACTGTGTTAGTTGATAACTACGACCAAACGGATCCGCCCATGGATCTAAAAAACCAAAAACACGTGCCATGCGATAAGGCGAGGTCACAATAAGCACAACAATGACCGCAAGTAGCGATACTGCAATACCGATAAAGGAAATTAATTTGGCATCGGCGATAAATAACATCCCCATCATGACCACTACAATCACCACCATCGAGCCTAAATCCGGTTGTAATAATAGCAGTAATGCGAAAGCAGATAAGATAATCAGCGGTTTAATAAACCCTTTTATAGTATCGATAACCTCTTCTTGGCGGCGAACAAGGTAACTGGCTAAAAACAGTACGATCGCTAATTTTGCAAACTCTGAGGGTTGTACATTGAGTGGCCCTAAGCGTAACCAACGGTGTGAACCATTGACTTCAGTACCGACCAATAAAACAGCTAATAACCCAAGAAATGCGATGGTTAATATAAGGTTTTGCCTGTCATACCAGCGCTGCATTGGTATGGAGACCACAACAGCGAGCCCAGCCAAACAAATAAGAATATATATGATATGGCGTTTCAAAAAACGAAATGGCTCCGATGACAATGCGATCCCTTCTGGGATGGAAGCCGAAGCGACAATCACCATGCCCACCGCCATCAAACTGAAAACGACAACAAGAAGCAGACGATCATAAGCCTGTTGATCCTGCTTAACGCTGTAAAAAAGAGCCAATAGCTTCATTAAGTTATGTCCGTTGTTAATGCCCTAACCAGCGTTTTAAAATGTTCACCGCGCGCCATAAAGTTCGAGTACATATCTAAGCTTGCACAAGCTGGTGTTAAAATAACTAAATCCCCTGTTTGACTGCTATTCGCTATCAGTTCAACTGCGGCATCTAAATTTTGTACTCGTTTAGCCCGTTGATTACATAGAGCAATTTGTTGTGCGTCCTTGCCAAAACAGACTATTTCACCTTTGATCTCTTGCAGTACAGCAGTTAATTCACTGAAATTAGCACCTTTCCCCTCGCCCCCCAAAATAACATGAATATTACCTTGTATGGTATCTGACAAGCCACTTAAGGCCGCTTGTGTTGCACCAATATTGGTCGCTTTAGAGTCATTTATCCAGCGTACACCATTGATCTCTGCAACAAACTCACAACGGTGAGTTAACCCCCTGTATTGTTGCAAGATACGCAGCATGGCATCTTTATCAAGACTCACCGCCTCACCCAAAGCGAAAGCGGCCAAGGCATTCATCCAATTATGTTTGCCACTGAGTTTAAGCGCGCTAACTGCTAACAAAGGTTTACCATTCAGGGCTAAAAACACATGCTGATCTGAGTCGTTAATTAAACCGTATAAGTGACTATCAAAACCAAAACTGATCGAGGGTAGATCTTCTGTCGTTGGGTAAGTTAATAAATCGTCTCGATTAAACAACGCTTTTTTACACTGCTTATAAATAAGCTGTTTAGCTTGCACGTAGTGCTGGTAAGAATCATATCTATCAAGATGATCTTCACTTACATTCAAAATAGTAGCGATATCGGCATCTAATGAGCGTGTTGTTTCCAGTTGAAAACTTGATAGTTCAAGAATATATAAATCAACATCGGGGCTGAGCAGATCCAATGCAGGAACACCAATATTGCCGCCTACCGCTACATTAACATCCGCCTCGAGTGCCATCTCGCCAAGTAAACTGGTCACGGTACTTTTGCCATTTGACCCCGTAATGGTCACTAATTTTGCATGACGGTACGGGGCTGTTTTCAGCTTTCGAGCAAATAGCTCAATATCACCGATAACCTCACATCCAGTTCGACTGGCAAACTGTAACGCTGGGGTTGCCAAAGCAATACCCGGACTGGCAATAATCAATGGAAAATTAGCCAATAACAGGCCATTTAAGGGCCCTTTAATCAACTTAACATCGGCACTTAATTTATCTTCGCCAGGCGGTGTTTCACGGGTATCAAAAACGCTAACTTGGTAACCCTCTTGTCGTAAAAAGTTAACACAAGATAATCCAGTTATTCCCAGCCCTAAAACAGCAACCTGCATCTCTGACATACTTAACGTACCTTCAATGTCACTAAACCAATTAAAACCATCACAATAGTGATAATCCAAAAACGTACAATTACTCGTGGTTCTGGCCAGCCTTTCTTCTCGTAGTGATGATGAATAGGTGCCATGCGGAATATTCGTTGTTTACGCATTTTATATGAGCCCACCTGCAGAATTACCGATAAAGTCTCAACGACAAAGATACTGCCCATGATCACCAATAAGATCTCTTGGCGTACTAGAACGGCAATAACGCCCAATAATGCACCTAAGGCTAACGAACCGACATCGCCCATGAACACCTGCGCCGGATAGGTGTTAAACCATAAGAACCCCAGACCAGCCCCCACAATAGTGCCACAAATAATAACCAGTTCACTGGCTTTAGGTATATAAGGGATGTAAAGGTAGTGCGCGTAATTGACATGACTGGTTAAATAAGCGATTAAAGCAAAAGCGGCCGCGACCATCACCGTTGGCATAATAGCTAATCCATCTAAACCGTCAGTTAGATTGACAGCATTACTGCTACCTACCACTGTGAAATAAACAAGAGGGATAAAAAGTAGCCCCAGATAAGGCATATACTGTTTAAAAAATGGCATCACAAAAGTAAGTTCTGCAGGGGAAGATGCGGTATAAAACAGGACAATAGCCAACACTAGCGCACTAATAGATTGCCAGAAATACTTCCAGCGCGCTATCAAGCCATCAGGATGTTTACGCACTACTTTCAAATAATCATCCATAAAGCCAATTGCACCAAATGCAAGCATTGTAAAGAGTACAATCCAAACATAATGGTTATCCAAGCGTGCCCACAGTAAAGTTGAAAGGGTGATCGCCGCAAGGATCATAATTCCTCCCATCGTCGGAGTGCCCGCTTTGCTAAAATGAGATTCGGGACCGTCATTACGCACGATCTGTCCAATCTGCATTTTTTGTAAATAACGGATAAGTTTAGGTCCAGCCCATAATGAAAAGGCTAAAGCGGTTAAGGCGGCCATTACCGTGCGCACCGAAAGATAAGTCAACACATTAAGGAATGTAAAATGACTTGAAAACAATTCTGCTAACCAAACAATCATGGATTTTCCTATTTTATAACGGCTTCAATTTTTAATGAGTACTGCTTATATAAGCCACAATTTTTTCCATTTTAGTGCCTCGTGAACCTTTCACTAAAATAGTTAATTTTTCACTGTTTTGTAATAATATTTTTTGTAAATGCCCGTTTAATGCTTGCTTATTAATAAAGTGCACGCTCCCCTTAGCACCGCTTTGTTTGAATGATTGCGCTGTCAGAGAACTTAACCTGCCGACAGTAAATAATTTTTTGATCCCCTGCTGCGCCGCATACTGGCCAATCGCTATATGCTCTTGTGCACTATAGGGCCCCAGCTCTGCCATATCACCTAAAATTAATAGATGGGCACCTGAATATTGAACAAGCAGATCGATAGCCGCCTTAACTGAAGCTGAGTTGGCGTTATAAGTATCATCAATCACAGTGATTAGCTTGTTAATTTGAGTCGCTTTGACACGCCCAGCGACTTCTGTGACTAAGCTTAAACCACTGCTTATAACGTCTAACCCACAACCTAATGCAACCGCCATACTGGCTGCCGCTAGCGCATTACTCACATTGTGCTTTCCGGCTAAATTTAGTTGGATTGAAGTCGTTTTTAAGAGGTCATCAACCTGCAAATTTAAGGTGAAGGTTGCTTTACCTAATGCATTAAGTTTTATATCGGAGGCAAATAACGTGGCATTTTTATCTGTTTGTGAAAACGTCATAATTTTGCATTTTTGCAACTTCAATTGCTGCAGATATTGATCAGCAAAATTTGCATCAAGGTTAACCACTGCACACCCCTGAGCAGTTAAGCTTGACCATATTTCGCCTTTCGCTTTTGCCACTCCCGGTAGAGATTTAAATCCTTCTAAATGAGCTGCCGTGACATTATTGATCAGCGCAACATCCGGCTTAGCAAGCTGCGAGGTATAGGCTATCTCTCCGGCATGATTTGCCCCTAATTCAACAACAGCAAAACGGCTTTGCTCAGTTAAGCGTAATAAAGTCAATGGCAGGCCAATATCGTTATTAAAGTTACCGGCTGTGGCTAATACCCCTTCTTTTTCATTACAAAACTGACGTAAAATTTCGCTGAGTAACTCTTTTGTACTCGTTTTACCGTTACTACCGGTAATTGCAGCACACTTTAAAGCACTAATTTTTTGTCTAACATAAGCGGCCAGCAAGCCTAATGCGATGCGTGTGTCTTTAACTACGATGTAAGGTAATTCACTTTCCACACGCCGTTCAACCAATAAAGCGGCTGCGCCGGCTGTTTCAGCTTGATTTAAAAATTGGTGAGCATCAAATGACGCGCCACGCAATGCAATAAACAAGCAGCCTGTTTCAATTGTTCGGGTATCGGTACTAACTGTATCAATTACCCGCTCTGCATACGCACTATTGCTTAACTTACCATTGGTCGCTTGTGCTATTTCATTGATCGATAAAGGGATCATAAGTCTGCCTTGTTCAAATCTTTATATTGCTCTTTTCGTAACGAAGCGAGGAGTGCGCGATCACTGTAATGCAAACGTTTATCACCAATAATTTGATAATCTTCGTGCCCTTTACCAGCTAACAAGACGATATCACCGGGCAAACTATTGGTTAATAAAAATAACACTGCTTCTTTTCTATCATGAATTTTCATCACAGCACGGGCTTGATTAAAACCGCGTAAAATATCTTCCATTATGTCTTCGGCCGATTCGCTGCGCGGATTATCATCAACTAGAACGACTTTTTGTGCAAAATTTTCAGCTACTTTTGCCATTTCAGAGCGTTTCCCTTTATCTCTGTCACCTCCGCAGCCAAAAACACAGATTAATCTCCCCGATGATTTATGCTTTTGCAGCGCAATCAGCGCTTTTTCTAATGCGTCTGGCGTATGTGCATAGTCGACGACAAAAGTGATATCCTTTTTAGCAAAATAATATTGCTCCATACGACCAGGTACGCTGGTTAATTTTGGGAAAATAGCTTCGAGTTGCGCAATGGTTATATTTTCAAGCAGTAATTGCGTTAATACCGCGGCCAAATTAGACACATTGAAGTCACCATAAAATGGTGCTGAAATATGACCAGCCCCCCAAGAGGATTCAAATTTAAAGTCAACCCCTTGTGCCTGATAATTAACCTTGGAGATGCTTAAATAAGACTGTCCTTTAGAAACTGACTGAACGTTAAAACCATAAGCGACTGCATCTGGAAATTCCTTTAACCATGCTTTACCTGTTGCATCGTCACTATTAATAATTCTATATTTCACTGCATGCTCAGTAAATAATGCTTTTTTAGCCGCACCATAATTTGCCATTGAGCCATGATAATCAAGATGATCGCGTGATAAGTTAGTAAAAATAGCACTGTGGAAGGGTAAAGCACTGACTCGACCTTGACTTAAACCGTGGGAAGAGACTTCCATGACGGTATACTCAACCTGTTTTTGTTGGTAATCATATAACTCAGCGAAAACAGAAAGCGCATCTAATGTGGTATTTAAACTGCTTTTAAGCTCACCAAATAGACCATTGCCTATGGTGCCCATTTGCGCACTTTTTTTACCTAATAAGGTAAAACAGTTAACTAATAAACTCGCGATGGTTGTTTTACCATTAGTGCCAGTCACTGCAACGACATTATGTACATTTTGTTGCGGGAAATAAAAACGATACGCAAGCGGGCTTAAAATAGCCGGCAACTGGTAAATATCGATGACAGGAACGCCGGCGAGGTAAGTAATAATGCCATGTTGGCTTGGATTAGAGGTTTCAGATAAAACCGCTGACGCACCTTGCGTAATCGCCTTATCAATAAAAGACCGGCCATCTAAACACGCGCCCTGCAAAGCTACAAATAAGCTATCTTTGACTACGTTTCTGCTATCTAGTGTTAAGCATGACACCATCACATTATCAATATCAGCAGACAGCCATGGCTTTAACAGTTTTTTTAGCGGTGTCAATTCTGACTGCGTCTTCATTATTAGTAAGACTCCAGCAAAGTATAACGTTCGTTTTCATCATCAGGGCGAACATCACTTAATAGCAGAGCACTTTTCATTACTGCAGAAAACACCGGTGCAGCAACATCACCCGCATAATAACGGTCGCCTTGTGGTTCATTTATCATCACCACAATAGCAAAACGAGGTTTGCTAATGGGCGCTAATCCTGCAAAAACAGATACGTAGTCATCCCCATAACCACCGGCTTCGGCTTTTCTTGATGTACCTGTTTTACCCGCTATTCGGTAACCTTCAACTTTTGCTTTCGGTGCAGTACCTCCTCTCTGGCTTACGCCCTCCATCATATCCACCACTTCCAACGCAATATTACGCGGGATAACCCGCTCCCCGATTGCAGGTGTGGCACTTTTTAATATTGAGGTTGGATACTCTATGCCGCCGCTGCCTAATATCGCATAAGCTTTAGCCAACTGTAGCGTGGTGGTAGTAATGCCATAACCAAAGGACATCGTCGCCAATTCAAAATCAGACCAACGATGACGCAAGGGTAAGCGTCCCATACTTTCACCGATTAATGCGATACCCGTATCATTGCCAAAACCGAAATCAGAGAATGTTTGCAATAACTGTTGAGGTTGTAAACGCAAGGCTAATTTACTTATCCCTATATTACTGGATTTCTTCAAAATCATGGCTAAATCAATTTTCCCCAAATTATGCCCATCGCGAACGCGACGACCACCTACATGCATCCAACCTGGAGAAGTATCAATCACTTCATCAACATCTGTTTTACCATAGATAAGTGCGCTTGATACAACTAAGGGTTTCACTGTAGAGCCCGGTTCAAAGGTGTCTGTGATGGCCCGATTTCTTAGTTTATAGGGTTGGTATTGACTGCGATCATTGGGATTAAAGGACGGATAATTAGCCATCGCATAAATCTCCCCCGTATTCACATCTAACACCACTATCGAGCCTGATGTTGCATCGTTTATTTTCACCGCGCGTTTTAATTGGCTGTAGGCGACGGCCTGAATACGTTGATCGATACTTAACTGTAAATTGCCCGCTGCTTTTTTTACTTCAAGCACTTCAATATTATCAATAACGTTACCGAGTCGGTCTTTACGTACACTTTTTTTGCCATTTTTTCCTTGTAAGTAACTATTATAAGTTTTCTCAATGCCTTCTATGCCGCGGGAATCGAGATCCGTTAACCCCAAAATATTGGCATTAATTTCACCCGTTGGGTAAAACCGATGTGATTCACGTTGGTTAGAGATGCCTGCTAAGTTTAATTTTTTTACATAATCGACGATAGGTTCATTTACTTGTCTTCTGAGATAGGCAAAACGGGAGTTTGGCTTTTGTATAACCTCAGCCAGTGTTTGCATATCAATATCCAATACTTCCGCTAATGCAGGCCATTTTTTTGATTCATAAAAATACTGTTTGTTATGCTTTTCTTTTCCCGTTTTCGGGTCTACTTGCACATTCGCCAACCATTCATCACGAGTAAATGCATACGCGGCTTTTACTGTTTTAGGATCAACCCAAATAGCATAAGCAGGCACACTAATAGCGAGTTCCTCTCCATACCTATCTTCAATATTACCGCGATGCGCCAACGATTGTGTTACTCGCAAACTGCGTTTATCGGCTTCATTAGTTAAATATTCTGGGTCAATAACCTGAAGATAAGCAAGACGGCTGATTAAAAGTAATCCCACCAGAGCAATTGTTAGCGACACAAACAGATAACGCCACGAAGAAAATGTGGCGTATACTTTATTCTTTTTTGTATGCTTATTGGCTTTCGATTTTGCCAAATTCCGTTTCATTTTCATGGAAGTTCCACTAATACACTATTATTTTTTGTAGGTTGCACCATCGATAATTTCATTCGCGCGATACGACGGATCCGGCTGTGCTCATCTAGGGTATGTTCTTCAATTAACAAATTGCGTTTCTCAATCAATAAGTTATCTTTCTGTTGTGATAATTGTTCTTTTTTGGTTACTAATTCGCGTGTTTCATGAGTGATATAGATGTTATAAAACGCGCTAAGTAAAATCGCCAAACCTAATAACAACGCAAAAAAATGACGTCGCAAGTCAGCAAGAATTAAAAATAATAAATGATCTCGTTGGTCACTCAATTTAGTCGCTCTCTGGCTCAGCTGTTTTTTGCGCAATACGTAATACAGAGCTGCGGGCTCGTGCATTATCAGTGATCTCTTCAACACTCGGTTTTAATGCTTTTCCAATTGCTTTGAGAGTTTTACCATGTTTCATCTGCGCTTCTGTTAATGGCAATCCAGGTGGGTATTCACGCCCTTTTTCCTGTTTGCGGATAAAGCGTTTAACGATGCGGTCTTCCAGCGAGTGAAAACTGATCACAGAAAGGCGCCCGCCAACAGCAAGTATCTCTAACGCACCATCTAGCACTTTATGGATCTCTTCTAATTCACTATTTACATAAATTCGAATCGCTTGGAAACTACGTGTTGCAGGATGCTTTTTCTTCTCCCTTTTTGGGCAAAGACGTTCAATTAATTGTGCCAACTGCAAAGTACGCAAAAACGGTGTTTCAAGACGATCAGCGACAATCGCACGCGCAATACGGTAAGCAAACTTCTCTTCACCGAAAGTCTTCAATACCCAGCCAATATCATCAACATCCGCTTTTGCTAGCCATTGCGCCGCGCTAATACCCGATGTCGGATCCATACGCATATCCAACGGACCATCACGCATAAAGCTAAAGCCACGCTCTGCATCGTCAAGTTGTGGAGATGACACGCCAAGATCTAACAGCACGCCATCTATTTTGCCAGCTAACCCGAGCTCTTTAACATAATCAGCCAGTCCAGAAAAAGGACCATGTACGATAGTGAAACGCGGGTCTTCCTTCATTAAGGCTTGTCCCGTTGCGATCGCGCGAGGATCTCTGTCGATCGCTATCAAACGGCCGTTTTCGCCGAGCTGTTTTAAAATATGGCGGGAATGACCACCACGACCAAACGTACCATCAACATAAATGCCATCTTTTTGTAACGCCAAGCCATTTACAGCTTCATCAAGTAGTACTGTGATATGTTCAGTCATTACAGTGAAAACCCCTTTAATCGTTCGCTTAACTCATTACCCGTTGGTAAACCTTGTTGTAAATCTTGTTGTACTTGTTGATGCCACATATCTTCATCCCACAGTTCAAATTTATTGAGTTGTCCAACCAGCATCACTTTTTTTTGTAGTTTTGCATGCTGCCTTAGTGTTGGAGCGATTAAAGTGCGCCCACCTTTATCTAACTCACTCTCCGTTGCATACCCTAAGATCAGCCTCTGCAAACGGCGTTCTTGTGGATCGGTACTGGATAAAGCGCGTAATTTTGTTTCAATGAGTAACCACTCGTTTAAGGGATACAGCAATAAGCAGGGCGACTGAAGATCAATGGTGCAGACAAATTGATCTTGGCAAGTATCCGTCAACCATTCGCGATAGCGCGTTGGAATAGCGATTCTTCCTTTGGTATCAAGATTAATTGCACTGGCGCCACGTAACATTACAAATAAGATCCCCGAGCGAATTTCAATAAAACAGACTTAAATTAGAGAAAAAGATCCACTTTTTTGCACTTTTCCCCACATTAGCCGATGAAGTTTAATAAAGTGGGCGATTAATGCAAGTAAAGCCGTATTTATTTTCATGCTTTTATTCACAGATAAGTAATTAAGGTGTTTAAAATTGAAAAAAGTTGAGCTATAAGAAATTGAGCGATGCGATTACAATGTGAAATTATCATCAATATCGTTCAACTGGGTTTACACTGTGTTATAATCCCATGCTATTAAATTTTTTAGCTTATTTTTTATTAAAGGAATATCCCTTGCAAGACCAACAATTAAAGCAGTTCGTGATACAACAACTTGAAGATATGAAAGCAAAAGAGATCACTGTTATTGATGTGTCAGCGACATCAAACGTAACGGATACTATGATTATCTGTACTGGTAACTCTAAGCGTCATGTTCGTTCTGTTGCTGAACAAACAGCACTTGCTGCTAAGCGTGAAGGTGAAACACCTTTAGGCATCGAAGGATTAGAAGGGAGTGAATGGGTACTACTTGATTTAGGCAACATTGTTGTACACGTAATGCAAGATGAAACTCGTCAGTTCTACCAGCTAGAGAAACTTTGGGAACAGTGTGCTTAATGAAAATTCAGTTAATCGCAGTAGGGACAAAGATGCCTGACTGGGTTGAAAAAGGATATCAAGAGTATGCAAGACGTTTCCCAAAAGAGATGCAACTGGAGTTACTAGAAATAAACGCAGGGAAGCGTGGCAAAAATGCAGACATAAAGCGGATCTTAAAAAAAGAGGGTGAACTCACCCTTGCCGCTATTCCCAAAGGCAATAAAATTGTCACATTAGAAGTAACGGGTCAGGCTTGGACCACTGAACAACTCGCAGATGAAATGACACAATGGCAACGCGATGCAAGAAATATTAGTTTATTGATTGGCGGTCCAGAGGGGCTTGATCCGGAATGCATTTTAAAGTCAGAACAACGTTGGTCACTTTCTGCTTTAACCTTACCACACCCTATTGTACGTATTATTGTAGCTGAAAGCTTATATCGCGCTTATACATTAACCATCAACCACCCTTACCATAGAGATTAATAGGTGGTTAAGCAACGCATAAGCATCAGAAATCATTCGGCTGAATCTACTCTTTTTATGCGCCGTACTTTGGTGTTTTTTATTGCGATTTTATTTGCTATTGGCATGCTAATTAGCAATCTTTATTACCTACAAATTAGCTCTTTCCAAAGTTATCAAACGCGTTCCAATGATAACCGTATCAGTGTGCAAACAGTGATCCCTAATAGAGGTCTTATTTATGACCGAAATGGCATAATACTAGCGGAAAACAGGCCGGTATATAGCTTGCAAGTCATTGTAAGTAAAACCAAAAACCTTAAAGAAAATATAGAACAGCTAAAAGAACTACTCGCATTAACCGAGTCAGAAATCAGCCATTTCAACAACACAAAGCGGCAAACTCGTTCCTTTAAAGAGATTGTTATTCGTGACAATTTAAGCCCCAAAGAAGTCGCTGTTTTCACGGTGAACCAGCACCGATTCCAAGGTTTTTCTATTCAAGCCAACCTTAAACGCTTTTACCCTTTTGGTGACTTATTTACTCATGTTCTTGGTTATATCGCCAAAATCAACAGTAAAGACTTGCAGCAGATTGAGCAGCGTGGCGACAGTGCAAGCTATCGAGGGACTAAGTATATAGGTAAGTTAGGCATCGAAAAATATTACGAAGAACTCTTACATGGAGAGCCAGGGCTGCGCCAAGTAGAAGTCGATAGCTGGGGAAAAGTCATTCGCACTCTAGACTTTACGCCACCTGTCCCGGGTAAAGACCTTAAATTAAATATCGATATTAAGTTACAGCTTAAAGCACAACAACTATTAGGTGACTACCGCGGCAGTATTATTGTGATGAACGCTAAAACAGGCGGTATTTTAACCCTTATTTCCAATCCAAGTTATGATCCCAATCTGTTTGTACAAGGAATCAGTCGCAAACAATATCAGAAGCTTTTGCAGTCAAAAGATCGCCCATTAATTAACCGTGCGACACAGGGACGTTACCCTCCGGCCTCGACCATTAAACCGCAGATGGCACTATTAGCATTAGATAGCAAGGTGATAACAGAATCGACTGTGATTTATGATCCAGGTTGGTGGATAGTGCCTGGGTCGAACCGTCGTTTTAGAGATTGGAAACACTGGGGGCACGGTAAAGTCAATGTCAGTCGCGCCATAGAAGAAAGCTGCGATACATTTTTCTATGATACAGCATACAAGGTAGGCATCGATAGAATAAGTCCATTTATGGAGGAATTTGGTTTCGGAAAATACAGTGGCTTAGATATTGGTGAAGAGACAAAAGCGATTATGCCTTCACGCGAGTGGAAAAAAGCACGTTTTAGAGCGCCTTGGTATGATGGAGATACTATTTCAGTCGGTATCGGTCAAGGATACTGGACAGTAACCCCCATTCAATTGACCAAAGCAACCGCTATTTTGGCGCGTCGCGGAGAAATTATTGAGCCGAATGTGCTGCATTCTATAATTTCGGTCGGCGGCTCTTTTGCTGCTGCGCATGAGCCCCAAAAACCAATACAGCTACATGATGAGCATTACTGGGATATTGCTTTACAAGCGATGTTAGGTGTCACCAGTAAAAGAAGCGGTACTGCGCATCGTGCATTTGCGAACACATCTTATAGTGCCGGCGGAAAATCAGGAACAGCGCAAGTAGTTAATATGAAAGAAGATGAAAAATACGATGCCAGTAAGATGAAAGAGCGCCATCGTGATAATGCCATGTTCGTCGCATTCGCCCCTTTTAAATCACCCGAAATTGTCGCAACCGTTGTCTTAGAAAATGCAGGAGGCGGAAGTAGCAATGCAGCCCCTATGATTCGCGCTATGTTTGATGAGTATTTTGATAACCAAGCAGCGACTTCTGATATTAAACCATTAGGCTTTTAAACATGGTCAGTACGCAAGCACAGAAAAGCATCTTTTATCGTTTACATATCGATCCGTTACTATTATTGGGAATTTTTTCCTTAATGGGGCTGAGCCTAACCGTACTCTATTCAGTTGGGGGCTATGAAATGTTAATTAAACAGCTTATTCGCTTAGGGATTGCACTGGGTGCAATGATAATATTGGCACAGATCTCGCCTGAGATGTATCAACGCTGGACACCAGCTATCTTTATTGTCGGCGTGCTGCTTTTGGTGGCGGTACTGGTTGTTGGCCATATAGGGAAAGGCGCCCAACGCTGGTTGGATCTCGGCTTCACTAAATTCCAGCCCTCTGAAATAATGAAACTTATTACGCCGTTAATGGTTGCTTATTATATCAGCCAATATACCCTCCCCCCGCGCCTTAAACAGGTGTTTATCGCACTATTAATCGTTATCACCCCAACCATTTTAATTGCGAAGCAACCCGATTTAGGCACGTCAATATTAATAGCCTCTTCGGGTCTCTTTGTACTTTTTCTGTCCGGTATTTCATGGCGTTATATCACCATCGCAGTTGCTGCTGTGGTCGGTTTTTTGCCCATTCTTTGGTTTTATTTAATGCATGAGTACCAACGAGGGAGAGTACTAACGTTAATTAATCCCGAGGCCGATCCACTTGGTACGGGATATCATATTATCCAATCAAAAATTGCGATTGGCTCGGGCGGATTATGGGGCAAAGGTTGGTTAGAGGGAACACAATCACAACTTGAATTTTTACCTGAGCGCCATACTGATTTTATCTTTTCCGTTTTTTCTGAAGAGTTTGGCTTTATAGGCATTCTGCTGCTGCTTACTGTCTATCTGTTTATTATTGGCCGCGGTTTATGGATTGCTAACCAAGCGCAAGATGCTTTCACCCGCTTAGTTGCCGGATCTATCACTTTAACCTTCTTCGTCTACGTATTTGTTAATATTGGCATGGTAAGTGGGTTATTACCCGTTGTCGGCGTCCCTTTACCATTAATTAGTTACGGTGGCACATCAATTGTAACCTTACTGGGAGGCTTTGGGGTATTGATGTCCATTAATACCCACAAACGTTTTAACATTAAATAAGAATAATGATGAATATACTTAAAACAGTCCCATTAGTGCTTATTTTTTTAGTGAGTGGCTGCAGCATCTCAAATAGCCGCTATCAAATTAAAAATGATCATAGTCCATCAGACATACCGCCATTAGGGCATATTGAAGATGTTAATCCACGTTATGAACCCTATTCACGCGGTGGAAATAAAGATTACCGAGTGCGCGGTATTGATTACAAAGTGTTCACACATCTTACAGAGTTTACCGAGTTAGGTAATGCCTCTTGGTACGGTAATAAATTCCACGGGCACCTCACGTCCAATGGCGAACGCTACAATATGTTTGCTATGAGTGCGGCCCATAAAAATTTACCTTTACCCAGCTACATAGAGGTCACTAATTTAGAGAACAACAGAAAAATTATTGTACGCGTGAATGATCGAGGGCCTTTTCATGCAGGGCGAATTGTGGATCTTTCTTATGCCGCCGCGCAGAAACTCGACATTATCGATTCAGGTACAGCAAAAGTGAAAATCAGATTATTACATTTTGCCAAAGAGGAAAGCCAAGCTAATCAGTTTAATGGCGATTATTATATTCAATATCTAGTTACTTCATTAGCTGAAAAAGCGGAGAAATTAGGATCTGAATTAGAACTTAAGTACCACGTTAAAGGCCTATTCTTGAAAGAGGATAAGCACTATAAATTACGTTTAGGTCCTTTTAATAGTCAGTTAAAAGCACAGCGTTTGCTAACAAAAATTCAACAAGATTACCCAACTGCCTTTATTATTAAGCTGAAATAATACCTTATTTACAGCTTTTTATAATACAGTAGGTGAAAATGTCTTTATTTTAAGAAGTAAGTTATTGCCCAGCAATCTTCATCTTTTCAATTAAAATAGAACCCGTTTTAAGACTACTCCGCGGGTCTATATCATTGGCAACGGCAACAATATTTAGAAACATCTCTTGCAAATTGCCAGCGATCGTAATTTCATGAACGGGATAAGCGATCATGCCATTCTCAATCCAGAAACCAGATGCACCTCGAGAATAGTCCCCCGTTACTAGATTCACGCCTTGCCCCATTAACTCTGTGACAAATAGCCCGGTGCCCATTTCTTTAAATAGACCAGGCAAGTCTAAACATCCTGTTGAGATAAACCAATTATGAATCCCACCTGCATGACCCGTGCTTTGCATCTTTAATTTTCGCGCGGCATAACCCGTTAATAGATAAGTTTGTAATACCCCATTTTCAATAATATTGCGGTCAACCGTTTTACCGCCTTCTTGATCAAATGGCACACTGGCAATCCCTTTACGAAGTTGCGGTTTTTCAGAAATAGTCATCCACTCAGGAAATATTTGCGTGTCTAAACTATCGAGTAAAAAACTTGATTTTTTATATAAGCTGGTACCACTAATGGCCCCGACTAAATGGCCAAATAAACTACTGGCGGCTTCTGGGGAAAAGATAACAGAGGATTGTTGCGTCTTTATTTTACGCGCACCCAGCCGATCCAGTGTACGTTTCGCGGCGTCATCGGCAACCCACTGAGGGGTAAATAAATCCGCCATATCACGCGCACTGCTGTAGCTGTAATCACGCTGCATTTCATCACCTTGTTGCGCGATTAACACACAACTTAAACTATGACGACTACTTGCGTAACTATGCAAAAAACCGTGCGTATTGCCATAAACGCTGATACTAGAATGACTATTCATCTCTGCGCCATCGGAGTTAACAATACGCTTATCACTACTAAGTGCGATATCTTCACAGGCCTTAGCAATTGCTAATAACTGTTCGGTACTGTGTTGACTTGGATGGTAGAGATCTAAATCGGCCGGTTCGGTTTCCAAACTACTTAAATCTAACAAACCAGAGTAAATATCTTTGCTAGTATATTTAGCAATATCGACTGCCGCTTTGACTGTAGATTGAATCGCCCGAGAACTTAAATCTGCAGTAGAGGCACTGCCCTTACATTGATTAATGTAAACACTAATTCCCATTCCGCCATCGTTGTTAAACTCAATATTCTCAACTTCGCCTAAGCGTGTATTAACAGAAATGCCCGATGTTTTACCTAATGCGACTTCGGCTTGGTCTACACCGAGTTGTTTGGCAATAATTAGCGCTTCATTAACCGCATCTTGTAGTTGTTTTTTCTGTTCAATCATAAGTAATACACCGCCGAAATAAAATTTAATTTTGAGAGATAAAGAATAACATGCTTTAAGGCAAGCTTCTTCTGAAGATGTTATGATGCGCATAATTATACTCAAGCTACTTGTAAATCTATTTTAACCTTTCCAAGTAATTGGCCGTTGTCCCTTAAATCGCGTAATAGAAAAGAGCCCTATGAACAAAAAAGTAGAAGAAGTTATTGAAGATGAAATCAGTAAGTCACAAATCAAACGTGAAGCCGAAGCGTTAAAGCTGATTGGGCGTCGATTACTAGAGTTAAACAGTAAACAGTTGGCAAAAGTTCCGGGTAGTGAATTATTGTTTAACGCCATTGCTGTTGCGCACAAAATTGCAGGCAAACATGAAGCCCTGCGCCGCCAAATACAATATATTGGCAAAGTGTTACGTAATGAAGAGGTTGAGTTGATAACAGCAGCCCTTGACAAGCTCAGTAATAAACACCAGCAACTCACGCATGCATCGCAAAAGCTGGAATTAACACGAGATATGCTCATTGAGCAAGGTGACCCTAAGATTAATGAATTGATAACACAATTCCCTCAACTTGAGCGTCAAAAAATACGCCAATTAGTACGCCAGGCAAATAAAGAGCAAAAACAGGAAAAACCCGCCAAGGCTGCTAAAGAGTTATTTGCCTATTTGAAAACAATCTGTTTATAAGCGTCTATCTTCTGAACAAAGGAACTGCATAAATAAACAGTTCCTTTTCTTGCTTTACCACCCTTGTATAATAGCAAGCTGGTTAATAAAATAAGCTCAGATTACGTAGAAAAAGAGTTAAGAGCAAGACACACAATTGAGTAATAAAACTTAGCCCATGCAAACTATCAATTCATGGATAACTCAGTATACTGCAAAAATAAAATCAACTTAGATGGAAGAAATAATGGAAAATAATAATCAAGCACTGCCGACCTTCTTAGCTGAAGTAAAACCGACGCAACTACTTTGGGCACTACAAGATAAAAAAAGTGAAGATTGGGTTGTACTTGACTCAATAAATTATGAAGAAACAGAAGTAATGCCGCTCTGGTCTGACCAAGCGCTTGCTGCTGTGCATTGCACTGAAGAGTGGGAAGAATATGTCCCTGCTGCAATAACCTTGGCTGATTGGTTTGAGTTTTGGGTTGATGATCTGATCGCAGACGGCGTAGTCATCGGCATTAATTGGCTTGGTGAAGATAATGATTTAGAGATTGATCTATCTGAATTTACTCAGTCTCTCGCTGAAATTGAAGCTCTATAGATAAAGCTTGTTTAATACTCTCTATTAAAAGCCACTTGTTAAGTGGTTTTTTTCTTCGCTATTTTGAATCAAAAACTAAATACCGCTGTACAGCAGCATCAGCTTTCTTACGGCCAAATATCCTGTGCCGTGTTATAGCACTTAAAAGTGCTGAACATTCTGCATTTCACTGTGCCCCCTAAATTTGCTTTGAATCAGCCTAGGGAATAGCCATAACAACAAATCTTCCGCTTATAAATTAATGCTTAAGCCGATTCCGCATTATGCAATATTTAATTTTTTTCTTGTGGCACAAGGTTTAAATAATGTGTATAAAAATAATCTGCTAACCCGCTCAAATATAGACGATTTATTAGGTATTATGTATCAAAAACTAATCGTTGATCACTCTTTACAAAAAATTAATCACTGTTGCTTTGTATCGAATGATAGTTTGAATTATCCTAGACGGACCTAAGCAAACTAATACTAATATATGGTTTATCAACTTAGGTAAATTATCGAATGTTAGGCAGGCAGGATGCTTACTAAATATAAGCAGACTATTATTCTAAATTCTTTGAACGAAAAGAAAACTATAAACAAAACAATAAACAAAAAAATAAGGATATGTTATGAAATTTAGACATTTACTAGCAGCATTTGCAGCAGTTGCGGTAGTAGGCTGTACTTCAACTCCAGTAGCAGACGAGTCAGCTGCAGCAACAGAAGCCGTTGTTATGGATGAAGGCACTTCTGCGAGCACAATTCCTGGCCTATACACACCAGCTCCAAGTGAAGCGGTAATCTACTACAAACGTGCTGATAACGAATATACAGATTGGGGCCTACACCTTTGGTCTGGCGATATCAAAGAAGCAACAAGTTGGTACGATGCATTTCCTCTAACAGGCGTTTCTGAAAAATACGGCGCATACTATGTTGTTCCTCTAAAAGGTGATGACTGGAAAGAGTTCAAATTTATTGTTCATATGGGCAATTCAAAAGACTTAGGTGGCCTTGATCACTCTTACTCACGTGCAAAATTTGGTGTAGATGTATTTACTACTGAAGGCAGTGCTGAGCTAAAAGCAGATCCTGCAAACTAATATTATTTAAATGGGATAACTCATTAAATAACGTCAAAAAAGTGTCTAATTAGACACTTTTTTTATACCCGCTACTTTCGGATCCGACTACATTAATTGATTCGCATATATCCGATCAGGGAAAGTAAAAGGCGCTACCAATTTGAGTGACAAATTTAATAGTCATTTTACTAATCAAATAATCTATTTGGCGTAGGAAACTAGACTGGAAGCAAGCCAGTAACTGCAATTACTAGTCATTCTAATTGTAAAAAATAACCGGTATACATAAATAGGTAATGGGGATATTTGGTTTAATAGCAACGCTAAAGCAGCCTGTCATATTCAAAAAAATAACGTCGTTAAATTCAACTCAAAATAATCAAAAAAATTCCATTTAAAATCATAAACTTAAAAAACAGCATCATAACGCATTGAGAATTTTGTGCTGCTCAGCGTAGCAGTAACAAGCTATTGCTAGCCGAAGTAACAAAGAAATGCGCTGCAATAGCAGCGCTGTGTTGATTTTCTTATCCCGAGCGGATATTAGTGAGTACCACCCACCGTTAAATTATCTATTTTCAAAGAAGGCTGCCCGACACCAACAGGTACACTTTGTCCTTCCTTACCACATACACCAACACCAGGATCAAGACACATATTGTTAGCAACCATTGAGATCTGTTGCATAGCATCAAAGCCATTACCTATTAATGTAGCACCTTTAATCGGTGCAGTGACTTTGCCATTCTCAATAAGGTAAGCTTCAGAGGCCGAGAATACAAACTTCCCAGAGGTAATATCCACCTGACCGCCACCAAAGTTAGGTGCATAAATACCTTTTTTAACACTCGCGATTAACTCCTCATGCTCACAGTCACCATTGAGCATAAAAGTATTGGTCATACGAGGCATTGGCAGATGAGCATAAGATTCCCGACGACCATTACCCGTTGGCGACACGCCCATTAAGCGTGCATTGAGCTTATCTTGCATATAACCTTTTAAAACCCCCTTTTCAATTAGCACATTAGACTGTCCGGGGGTGCCTTCATCGTCGATAGTGAGCGAGCCGCGACGATCTTTAATAGAACCATCGTCGATAATGGTGCAGTGTTTGGATGCTACTTGCTGACCGATACGACCTGAATAGGCAGATGAGCCTTTACGATTGAAGTCTCCCTCTAATCCATGACCAACCGCCTCATGCAATAACACACCCGGCCATCCTGCGCCAAGGATAACGGGCATAGATCCAGCAGGCGCGTCAATCGCATCAATATTGACAAGCGCTTGCCGTACCGCTTCTCGAGCATAAGAAAAAGCCTTCGCTTCACCGTCAACGGTATCTGTAAAATAATTCAAGTCAAAGCGACCACCACCACCTGCACTACCACGTTCGCGTTTGCCCTTTTTTTCGATTAATACTGAGCAGCTTAAGCGAACCAGCGGACGAATATCTGTCGCCAATGTACCATCACTAGCGGCAACTAATATCTCTTCATAAATCGCATTTAATGAGACGGTCACCTCGCAGACCATAGGATCAAGTGCTCTTGCAAAAATATCTATTTGTTTTAAAAGGGCTATTTTACTGTCTTGCGGTAAGCTATTAAGCGGATCTGAAGAACCATAAATTAGCACTGGTTTTTTAGGCAAAAGCAATTTAACCTTGCCTTGTTGACCACTTTGCGCAATGCTCCGAGCTGCATTTGCGGCTTCACTAATCGCTTTAGCTGAGATCTGATCGGAATAGGCGAACCCCGTTTTTTCACCTGAAACAGCACGAATCCCGACCCCTTTTTCAATATTATAACTGCCATCTTTAACGATACCGTCTTCTAACAACCAAGACTCATGGCGACTAGCTTGAAAATAAAAATCGGCATAATCTATTTGTGGTGTACAAATACGTCCTAACTGCAATTCTAAATCGCCAATTTTTAATTGTGATGGAGCTAAAAAACGTTCACAAACTTGATCGAAAGACATACTTATTTCCTTTAAACTTTTTTAAAAATAAAACCAAATCACTCGCGTAATGAATTTGTGAAACGATTATGTAATGTAACAGGCATTTTGTGGCGTACATTTTCAAGAAACAGCCTATCAAAAGGAGCCTCAACAATACCGTCACCTAGCTGCAGCTGGCTAAGCACCTCTCCCCACGGAGAAAGGATCAGCGAATGGCCGAATGTTTCTCGCCCACACGTGTGTAAGCCACCTTGGTTAGCCGCGACAATGTAACACTGATTTTCAATCGCTCTTGCCTGCAGCAGAGGCAGCCAATGCGCCTCACCGGTTACTTTAGTAAAGGCAGCAGCGACTAATATAATCTCCGCTCCTTGCGCACGCAAGGCCTGAAACAATGTAGGAAAACGCAAATCATAACAGATAGCCAGACCCACTTTGACAGATTCTGTCTCCATTTGATAATCAAAAAGTTGAATTTTTTGCCCCGCAATAAAAGTATCAGATTCTTTATACTGACCTTTCTGATCTGTCACCAAGGCGTCAAAGAGGTGTATTTTATGGTAGTGGCTGATTAGCTCACCCTGCGGTGAAAAAACCAAACTTGTGCTAAAAATCTTATCCCGCAACTTACTTTTAATGGGGAAACTGCCACACACCAAATAACATTGATACTGTTGTGCTAAATGACCCAATTGTGATTGATAATATCCCTCCCCCAGATCTTCAGCTAATAATAAATACTGTGCTTTATCTGCAAAAATGAGCACATTCTCGGGTAATAATACTAACTGATTGCAGACTGGGGACAATTTTTTTAGCAGCTTTTCTAAGCAAGCTAAATTGTCTCGAGGATTGCTGCCACTGGTCATCTGAATTGCGGATAAATTATTTACCAAATGAGTCACCATAATCAGGGTTTAACTGCTGCTTGTTTATCTCATCAAGTACTTCACTATTTTGCAGTTTAACCTGACCTTTTTGCCTATTAATTAATTTTATTTCAGGGTTGTTAAGCGCGCCTTTGATCGAAAAATCAACACGGATAATGGTTTCAACTACAGGCTCTAGAATTTTTGACATCAGTAATACCGCTGCGCCAGTTAAGGGGTTGATTGCAAAGGCGGTTAAAACGGGCAGGCTAGAGGTAACCGCAGGGCTATAACTGAATTGATAATTAGTATTTTTATTGGGCAGATCGATAAGCCCTTTACCAATAATTTTGCCGGCTGAGCCATCCAAATAAAAATCATCATTTTTAACAATACCATCGGTAATCTTGGCGGATAACGTGAGGTCATCAAAATTAAGACCTTTAGCAAACACATTATTAAACTCAAGGTTGAGTGAGCGGCGAATACCATCAAGGCTAAAGAGACTTAATAATCGAGCACCTTTATCGCTTACCTCTGTGATTGACCCATCAGTTAATTGAGCAGAAAAAGCCCCGTTTAAAGAGTCATAATTAAACTGCCATGGTGCCCCAATCCAATTAAAATTACCACTTGCTTCTGCCTTTTGATAAATAACAGGGCTCACATAACCCAACCGTTTCACTAGATTATTATTTTCATCTGCACGTAGATCAATGATCATATTAGTTTTGCGCTGATCCCATACGCCTGATATATGGGTAAACTCATCTTCCGTGCCAATATTAATATAATCTATATTGAGGCTATTTTTGCTTGGATAAAGGTGCACAGCTGCCGGAGAAAAGTCTGCATCTCCATAGATACAGCTTGCACATTTAGCAAAGACTTCTGGGTATTCAGCAAGTAAATTATCACTCGCTGATATTTGATTATTGCTAACTGGTAGCGCGTGATCATTAAACGTTGATAAATCAATCGATTTGAAATTAAGTTTTTTGATATCAAAATCAAGTCGTACAGGCACGCCAAAGCGGTATTCAGCAGCTGCCTGCAAATTATCGGAGTAGATGTCTGCTGACCATTTTTGGCTATCATTAACAGCGTTCACTTTTAACGCATTTAAAGGTTGCTCAAAGAGTGTTGCATGTTTGATATCAACAAATATCTGATCCAGTTCAAAAACAGGCAGCGCCCATTGTTGAGATTTTTTTTCCTGAGTATTCAATACAGTCCACTGTTGATACCAAGCGTTAATATTAAGCTGCGCGAGATTGACGTTAATAAGATGCTTTTTATTATCAACATCGGTTAACGCATCAGCACCTATATTGAGAGTGAAATAGGGGAGAGCCAGTTCATCTCCTTGGTGATCAAGCTCGCCAATAAAATTTAATTTATCTTTAATATTTAAGCTAAACTTGCTACTGAGCTTATCTCCCGAGACAATAATATCGCTCGGCCATGATTGTAGTGCATTTTTATTAAAGGGGGCAGGAAGCGTGCTTTTTACCCCCTGCGTAGCAGAGTTAAGTGCAACACTATACTGATAGCCGTCTGTATCTCTATGTTTAAAATCAACCTCACCCGTCCAGTTTAAAAGCCCACTCAACTGCAAAGGGACTAAAACCGGGAAGGAGCGGTTTAACGCTTCGAATTGCCAACTACCAGCCATCTCCACTTTAGCCCGATAAAGCTTTTTTTCCTCGCTTGTTGCAAAGGCAAACTGTATATCTTGATCAAATAAACGGGCTCTGATATTTTTTGCGCTTAAGTTACCATTTGAAAAACTGAATACGCCCCGAGCATTGCTAAGTGGCAAGATCAGTTTATCCGCTAATTCAATATTAATATTGTTATTAGCTAAACTCACTTCGCCACTCGCTTGAGTTTGCTGCTGATCACGATCAAAAGGGATGGTTAGCTGCAACTTGCCAGATAGTTTATTTTCAACACGAATGACAGAGAGCGCTTTACCGACACTCTCTTTAAGTGGAGAGTGCTGCAGATAATTACTTATCTTTTGTGCATCGTCACTGATATTCGCATTAATAGTCAGTACACCATTATGCGTGAGATGATCTATTTGTGCATTTAGCTGTTGCACCTGAACGTCACCTAGCGAAGCTTGAGTCGCCTCCATGGTGAGTCCATCATTTTCAAATAGTAGGTTTAAATCTAATGAGGTAAGCCCAGGCCAAGTGCCATAAAAATCATATTGAGCCTCACGTAAGGGCACCCATGCTTGAAAAATGCCATCGAGATCTTGATAGGGATAATGATTAAGTGCGCCATACCATAATATTTTAGCGCCCATTACAGTTCCCGCTTGGAGCGTCGGTTCAAGGTAATCAAAAACGCTATTCCCCATCGCTTTAATTGGAAAATAATAACGTGCTTTGCTGGCATCATTGAGAGACGCGTAGCTATAAAGGCTTAAAAATGGGCTTTGATTTTCTGCCTGCTTGTCGGGGAAAAGTAGCGAAAAGTCAGTGATAGTATCTAGTTCAGCTGTTTTTAGCAGCGCCTGATCACTAAATAGCTTAAAACCGGCTTGCGTCTTTAACCACTGTAGCGTCAATGAACCCAATTCAATAGGCATTGCACGACTAAACTGCCCATCAAAATAGATTTTTTGCTTCGGCAAGCTGATCTGGATTTCACCTTCAGAGCGGTTGCCACTTAGCGCAATATCGGCATGCGTTAGCCCCGGCACCGCACCAGATGGACGATTTTTCAATGCACTCAATTGAGCCGAGAATTGTAATTCATGCGCTTTGTTTTTGCTTATCCCTAGCTGCTTTATATCTGCATTCAGATCAAACGCTTGCAATAAATCAATGTTCTTTTTTGTTAACTCTGGATTTAAAAAATAAAATGGCAATAAGTCTTTTAAATTGAGGGCATTAAAATAAAAAGATGCAAATTCCTGGCTGCCGTGTCCGCTCACAGACAGCCCTTTTAATTTTTTATTATTTTGCTCAATATCGAGATCATAACTATCGAATAACCAACCTTGCTCGCTATTGCTAAATTGTAATAACCCGCTATTTAATTGCCAGTTATGTAGATTATTAGACTGCGACCAAGCAAACTGACTGTTTTTTAATGCAATCTGAACTTGGTTCAGTCTCGTTAATGAAAATTCAGCCCACGCTTGGAAATCTAAAACAGCATCGAGGATCTGCACATCCGAATTGACACTATCAATTAAATAATCACTGATATTAATGTTATCAGCATCAATATAGAGGGCTCCCTTTAGTGGATTTTGTTGGTTTCCTCGCTCACCAACAAGCTTGACTACAAATGCAAGGGAGTTATCCCCTAAACTATTAGGTAGTGATGCACTACCAACACCCTGATGCATTCCTTCAGTGTTAAGCCAATGTAATTTATCAATAAAGATGGTTTTACTGCGACCTAGTTGGCTGATAAAATGAATGCGGCTATCTTTTACTGAAAACTGATTAAGTTGTTCTAAAAAAATGCGCTGAAGGGAGTCGATAGTCAGTAAGGATCGTTCTGATTCAATCTCACTACTGACATCTGATTTAACAGTTAAATCAACGCCTTGAAGTGAAACACGCTTAAAACTCAGATTTCGTTGTGTTATCGAGTTCCAAAAGTCGAGATGTAAAAAAAGATAATCAAATTTTAGCTGAAAGGGAAGATCAGTCGAGTTAGCAAGTTCAATATTGTCTAAAGTTAAAATAAGCCCCGAAAAATCAACACCTGCAGAAATATCTTCAACCGACAAACTGATATTATATTCACTTGCCAACCAAGTTGTTAAATCTTCTTTATAATCGCCAATACTGACAAAAAGAATACGCAACAGCGTTAAGCAAGTAGCAATAATAAATAATTTTATTGCTAGCAACACTGAAAAACGCTTTAGCCATTTACAAGTTAACTGTTTCAATTATCAATCACATCATAACGACATCAAATTGCTCTTGCCCATATAAGGGCTCAGCATGAATTTCAACCTGCTTGGACATAAACAAAATAAGTTCACCAAGACTATAAGATTCATCTCCTAGTAGAGCTTCTGCTACGGCAGGAGCTGTATAAACAACAAATCGCTCTACATCATAAGCGCGATTAACACGCAATATTTCGCGCAGCACTTCATAACATACCGTTTCCACTGTTTTCACATAACCTCGGCCATTACACTGCTCACAATCACTGCAAAAAATATGCTCTAAACTTTCTTGAGTACGCTTGCGAGTCATTTCAATCAAACCTAAAGGCGAGAAATCATTAATGTTTGTTTTAACACGATCTTTGGCCAATGCTTGCTCTAAGCTGGTGAATACTCGGCGTCTATGCTCCGTTGATTTCATATCGATAAAATCAAGAATAATAATACCACCAAGATTGCGTAAACGAAGCTGACGCGCAATAGCTTGGGTTGCTTCAATATTGGTATTAAAAATAGTTTCTTCTAGATTGCGATGGCCGACAAAGGCCCCCGTGTTAATATCCACAGTGGTCATCGCCTCGGTTTGATCGATAATTAAATAACCACCAGATTTAAGCTCGACCTTGCGCTCTAATGCGCGCTGCACTTCATTTTCAACATCAAAAAGATCAAAAATGGGACTTTTACCTGCGTAATACTCGATTTTATTTTCAAGTTCAGGCACAAACTCATGAGTAAAAGTTTTAAGATCGCTAAAAGTTAATTTGGAATCGATACGAACGCGATCAATTTCAGTACCCACAAAATCTCTCAAAATACGAAAAGCCAGCCCTAAATCTCGGTACAGTAATTTATTTTTCGTTTTAGTACGTTGGCCACGCGTTAATACTTTGCGCCAGACACGCTGCAAAAACGCTGCATCATGCACAAACTCCTCTTCGGGCGCGCCTTCAGCTGCGGTGCGAATAATAAATCCACCTAATTCATCAACGCAAGCTTGGGTAATATTTTTTAGCCGCTCACGCTCCTGTGCACTTTCAATCCGTTGTGAGACACCAACATGCGCACTGCCCGGCATAAAGACTAAATAGCGAGACGGTAGAGTAATATCAGTGGTTAAACGAGCCCCTTTAGTGCCCAGCGGATCTTTAACCACTTGCACCATAATATTTTGTCCTTGACGGACCAATTCAGAAATATCTGCAACTTTAAACTGTGCTTTTTCTGTCAGTGCCACACACTCGGTGTGGGGAACAATGTCAGAGGCATGCAAAAAAGCAGCTTTGTCTAAGCCGATATCAATAAAAGCGGCCTGCATGCCCGGTAAAACTCGACTTACTTTACCTTTGTAAATATTACCAACAATGCCTTTAGTCGCCTGACGTTCAATATGCAGTTCCTGTAAAATTCCGCCTTCAACCAAAGCAACACGTGTTTCGGTAGGGGTAATATTCATCAATAATTCAACTGACATTTTTTAATTCCTATAAAATTCTTTAATAAGCTGATCTGTTTCATGAAGAGGAAGTCCAACAACCGCACTGTAACTACCACTGATATGAGTGATAAATTTCCCAGCAACACCTTGAATGGCATAACCACCCGCTTTATCTAAGGGTTCGCCCGTCATCCAATAGTCGGCTATCTCTTGTTCACTTAGCACTTTAAAACCCACCTCTGTTTTGACCAATTTTGTTTTTAAGCCGTTCGCATCAACTAAGGCAATGGCGGTTAAAACTTGGTGGGTGCAGCCCGATAACAGTTTGAGCATTTCTCTCGCGTGGGCTTTATTTCTTGGTTTCTCTAAAATGTTCTCAGCAATCACAACAATAGTATCAGCACCTAATACCGGTCTATCTTTATTGCTGCATGCAAACCCCGCTGACGCTTTTTCTCGCGCTAAGCGAAGGGCGTAACTATCAGGGGTTTCCCCGACTTGTAATTTTTCTTCTATGGGTGCATTAACGACGGTAAATTGGACTGCAATTTGTCGAAGAAGTTCTGCTCGCCGAGGAGAATTAGAAGCCAGATAAATCATATTCAAACGACCTTGAAATAAATACGGATAAAACGCATAAAGAGGAAAAACCAAGGCCAAATCAGCATAGAGGTAAATATCGCCCAAAAATAATCTCTATGTAAGACAATATCTTGCAAACTTGATGCAAGCAGATATAGAGATAGTTTAGAAACCAACACAAACACTCCCACTAGTAAGGTTGTTTGTACAAGCGTAAAGTGACGAATGCGTTGATAGTTGATACTCACAACATAAGCTAAGATCGAAAAAATTAATGCATGCGTACCCAATGTTGAACCGAGCAATAGATCCTGCAATAAGCCCAATACAAAAGCGTGTACGATGCTAACTCGTTGCGGCAATGCAAGCACCCAATAAAAGATAATAAGAATCATCCACTCAGGTCGAAATGCATTGAGAATTATGGGTAATGGAAAAATCGCACAAATTAAGCCAATAAAAAAGCTAGTATAAATAATTCGGTAGTTACGGGCTGGTGACATCATCGGACTCCAATGAATCGAGCGATAAATCAGATTCCTTAATTCGGCCATCATTCCACAATAATAATAGATAACGGCTTCTATCTAGTAAAGCGACAGGTGTAGCGGTAACATCGGCATAAAGCGCCCCTTCCAGATAATCAAAATGGGTAACAGTTGCGACAGGATAACCCGCAGGAAAACGTCCACCTAATCCAGAAGTCACCAACAAATCGCCCTCTTTTAAATCTGCATTACTTTGCACAAAAGGCACGTTCAATTTGTTCCAAGCCCCGCTACCGTGAACGATAGCTGTGATGTCATTACGTTGCACACGGACTGGGATGCCATGACTGGCATCAACAATTAATAAAACACGACTGGTCGTGCTGCCTACTTGCGAGACTTGTCCCACGACCCCTTGTTCATTGATAACGGGCTGCCCTAAATAAACACCATCTAAGGCGCCTTTATCGATCAATAATTGCTGAGTAAAGGGATCTGATTCTAAGCGCATTACCTCTGCTATCATGCGTTTATTAGTAAATATGCGTTGTGAATTTAATAATTCACGCAGCTGATTATTTTCATGCTGTAATTGTGTTAACAATAAGCGATCCGCTTTGAGCAGTAAATTATCTTTCTCTAACTGCTGATTGCGTGCTTTTAAAGCTTGCCGAGTTACTAAATTTTCAGACAAAGCGCTAAATAATTTTTGCGGTGCATCGGCAGCATATTGAACGGGGCTAACTAAAGAATTAAGGTAAATCCGCACAGAAGTAAATAGGTTAAATTGGCTATCGGCTAAAAATAAGATAAGCGAAAGGGCTATCACTATGGATAGCCTTAATAAAAAAGAGGGGCCACGTGTAAAAATAGTTTTCATTAGCGCCGATCAAATAAAATAAAGGTATTCACTGCAAGCCCCTCGTGAAGTAGCTTGCAATATGACACGAGGTTAGTCTGCGTTAAACAGATCGCCGCCATAAGTATCAATCATTTCTAATGCCATGCCGCCGCCTCGAGCAACGCAAGTCAGCGGGTCATCCGCGACAATAACGGGGATACCAGACTCTTCTGAAAGTAAGCGATCCAATTCACAAAGTAGCGCGCCTCCTCCCGTTAATACCATGCCTCTCTCTGCAATATCGGCTGCAAGTTCAGGTGGTGTTTTTTCTAATGCCAGCATAACAGCAGAAACGATACCACTTAATGGCTCTTGTAACGCTTCCAATATCTCATTGCTATTAAGCGTAAAGCTACGCGGAACACCTTCGGCAACATTCACACCACGTACTTCAATCTCTTTAATATCATTGATTGGGTAAGCAATAGCAATGCTGTGCTTAATACGTTCAGCCGTCATTTCTCCGATCGTGCAGCCATAATTACGGCGCACATAATTGATGATAGCCTCATCAAATTTATCGCCACCGATACGTACTGAAGCGGAATAGACAATACCGTTAAGTGAAATAACCGCAACTTCAGTTGTTCCTCCGCCAATATCAACTACCATTGAACCTTTCGCTTCAGAAACGGGCATACCCGCCCCGATAGCTGCCGCCATCGGCTCATCAATCAAAAACACTTCACGTGCACCAGCGCCCTGAGCAGACTCACGAATAGCTCGGCGTTCCACTTGCGTTGAGCCACATGGCACACAGACTAAAACCCGCGGGCTCGGACGTAAAAAGCTATTGTTATGGACCTGTTTAATAAAATGTTGCAGCATTTTTTCGGTAATATAAAAGTCAGCAATTACGCCATCTTTCATCGGGCGGATAGCTTGAATATTCCCCGGCGTTTTGCCTAGCATCAGTTTTGCATCATGTCCCACTGCCGCGACACTCTTACCTGCACCATTTTTATCTAAACGAATGGCAACTACTGAAGGCTCGTCTAGTACGATACCTTGACCTTTTACATAAATAAGTGTGTTTGCGGTTCCTAAATCGATCGACAGATCGTTAGAAAACATACCTCGAAACATTTTAAACATGAAAATTTTCCAAAATAGCTAAAAATAAAGTAAGGAGCGTACTTTAGCAACCCGTCCATCTTTCATCAAGATAATAAAGTGAATAGCTGCAGTAAAATAGATTTAACCTTATTATTTAAACTTTATAAGGCAAAAAAACAAAAAACAGTAACAAATTCACAATGAGTGCACCCAATTGTGTTGCCTGTTAGTATTTGTACCTATCATTTTTTTGCTTGCCTTAATGCATCAAAAAAAAAATGCAGTTTATAACGATAGTCTCTGCAACACATTTAATTGGCACGGAGACTATTTGTCACCACGGCTTGTCTATCTTCAGCATTACAAAAAGTACAATTTCTTCCTTATTTTTTAGCTAAGTAAAGTTGTTGATCAGCGGTGGCAATGGCCTAACGCGTCATCATTGATATGTTCAGCTTGAATACCGGGCGCAATAAGACGATCTAATGGCTTATCCGAAAAGTATTCACTGTACATATGTAACCTCAGTTCTGGATAATGGAAGCGAAATCAGATTAAATATCAACAAGTTAAAAAACATATTATACAGTGCTGTTAGTTTTGCGTAGTTCAAGGCGAATCATCGCAGCAATAACGGGTTATTGGCAGATGATTTAACGCAGAAATACGCGTAAATAACGGTACTGTATCGTTTAGCTTATCCAGAATTGAGGTTATGTAGAGTGCGACCAGTAAATCCTAACCCATTGATGATCATAGCGACGGAAAGATGGGCAAAGCTCACTTGGCGGTGCTCAAGTGACTTAGTAAACGGGTAGGTCATGATATATTTATCTCAAAAGAGAGTAATAGATCAAAAAGAGAGATCGGGGTCAATCATTTTTTTATTTTTCTCAAAAATATAAACATTTTGAAATACAGATCACGATTTAAAGGTGAATTGTAATAATCATTCAGGTGCGGAATGACAGCTGGATCTAAGTGATCGCAACCTTAAAATAGCTTCCGCCCCCTGAGGCTACACCTTGCTCCTGTTACATCCAATCGATCGTTAATAATGTGTCTACAAGCTTCTTCAATAACACCACTAGCAATAGGAAAGCCTTTATCTAATGCATCTTTGTAGCAAAATCGAGATTTGTTTTTTAGCAGATACTTGGCGCAAGTATCTGCAGCTTATCGCTTTTCAACCTTATTTTTAGTTGCTTTAATTCTAATCCCTTTCACAACCTGGTTGCATTTTGCATTAAGGATTTTTAATGCATTAGTGGCAATCCATGTTTCTACTTTTGAATCACCTTTTTTAAAGATGCACCAATCTGCTGTCCATAAACATTCTAAAACATGAATAAAATCTATGATGATTGTTGCTTTAATACGCAGTGATTTCATCACTTTTTCAATCAACTTTAGCTGGTGTGGATGCCCATCGATGAGTACAACCCACTCCCTTTTTTGTTCTGGATCTCTTTGCAGTGCCTCTTTAAATCCATCTTCAATAACAAATTCAGCACTGTTTTCAATACTTGCCCAAACACGTTTGTTGCGTTTTGAGCGAGGGGGTTTACTCACGTTACTTTTGTCATTGCTCATTATTGAATCTGGGCTCCTGATATCTGGAAGAGCGGAGTAAACCGTTGCCACTTGTGCCATACGTTTGCGATCTTTTTTCTCTCCTTGGCTCAGGCGACTATTGATATTTTTACTTCTTTTTGCTGCTTTGGCAGTGCATTCGCGTAGTGAATCTGGTCGTACTACGACCCCTTTACCATCAAATGAAAGCACTAAGATGCCTTGATTTTTTTCGGTCTCTAAATAGCGTTTTTTAAATAATAATCATCAAAATCCTGTGCTACATCTTGTAGCCAATTGCAGCGTTTGCCGTTTAGCAATGGTTGCACCTGTCATTGTATTGATGGACTCAACGGTGTCATCAAAAAAGTTTTTAGATGCTTCAATTGCCACTCGTTGAGCAACACCATCTGAAAACTTCCGGTTAGCTAGATTGAGTTTTTTATCGAGAGGAAATACACTTTTTTTGTTGGGGCTTGCTACTCACTGTTACCTCTTCAAAATAGTGTTGTTAACTGACGAGAGGTTTTCTTTTTTACATTGGAAAGTGATTTTCCTTGTGCGTTAAATACGGAGGTTTTTACTGCCTGCTGTGATTCAAGCAGTGATAAATACCCTTGAAAAAAGCGCCTTAGAAGCTCAAAGCCTTCATCTTGAATATATTATTCGATATCCGCGTGTTCTTTGTCTTTACAACTTTCTGATTCTAAATGTGAAATCATGCTTGAAAACTGGTTCTTTGCATTTGAAAAAAATGAAATTTCAGGGATAGTCAGGTAAGCTAGATTCATAGAAGGCCTTTTGGGGTTGCTTGTTGTGTGTGGTAGCTTAACAAGCACCACAAAAAGCTCTTCTTGTTGCTTTATTTATTTGTAATTCATTGAATTTTAAAAGATCTTGTTCCGACTAAAAAGATCTACACCCAAAACTATTCAACTAATATAGCGGGCCGCCCACACTTCCGCAAGGCCACTCTAACGAGAAAACATTACAAACTCACCGAAGCCAACTTCTCAAAATAATCGGGGAATGTTTTCGATGTGCATTTAGGGTCATTAATGGTGACCGGTGTATCGCTTAACGCCACTAATGAAAAACACATCGCCATACGATGATCATCATAGGTATCAATGGCAGCATGAATAATTTTAGTCGGCGGCGTCACCTCAATAAAATCATGCCCTTCAACAACCGTTGCCCCTACTTTACGCAGCTCGGTGGCCATCGCGTATAAACGGTCGGTTTCTTTAACACGCCAGTTGTATACATTGCGGATTTTAGTGGTGCCCTGTGCAAAAAGTGCAGCGACAGCGATGGTCATCGCCGCATCGGGAATATGGTTCATATCCATATCGATAGCTTTGAGCTCACCCTTGCTGGCTTTAATATAATCATCGCCCCACTCTATATTTGCCCCCATCGCCTCGAGGACATCGGCAAATTGAATATCACCCTGTACCGATTTTTTGCCAATGCCAGTCACTTTAATGCTGCCGCCAGCAATCGCCCCAGCCGCCAGAAAATAAGAAGCGGATGACGCATCGCCTTCCACTAAATAATCCCCCGGAGCTGTATAGGTTTGTCCGGCTTTAATCACAAAACGTTGATAGTTGTCATTCTCAACTTCAACACCAAAGTCTTGCATAATTTGCAAAGTAATTTTGATATAGGGTTTAGAAACCAACTCACCAACAATTTCAATTGTTGTCTCTTGCGTGGCCATCGGGGCGGACATTAAAAATGCGGTTAAAAACTGACTGGATACACTGCCATCAATCTGAATTTTGCCACCTTGAAGCCCCGTACCTTTGATTTTAAGTGGTGGGTAATTTTCATCTTTTAGATAAGTAATATTAGCGCCAGCCTGTTTTAATGCATCGACTAAACTACCAATTGGCCGCTCAAACATACGCGCTTCACCGGTTAACAGATATTCACCTTGTCCCAAACAAAGCGCAGCACAAAGCGGGCGCATCGCGGTACCAGCATTCCCTAGAAACAGTTCCAAAACGCCCTGTTCCTCGGTATTAAACGCTCTACCCAACCCTTCCACAACGCAGCATTTTTTATCTGTCGAAAGCTGATACTTTACGCCCAACTTTTTTAAGGCATTTAACATATGACGTATATCGTCACTGTCTAATAGATTGCTCAGTGTGGTTGTGCCTTTTGCTAAGGCAGCCAAGAGTAAAGCCCGATTAGAGAGACTCTTTGAACCGGGGAGGTTAATTTCACCATCGACTTTAGCAATAGGGTTTAATAATAGTTGTTCCATAATACTCTCTGTTTTTATAATCTGATCGCGACAGCTTAACTTTCTAACTTAAGCACTTTAATCAAAGCTTGTTTAAAACGTTGGTTTTCAGTTTCAGTGCCGATACTAATGCGTAGATGATGAGGTAGACCATAACCTGTCACAGGGCGAACAATCACTCCCTCTTGCAGCAAACCTTGGTAAACCAGATCCCCTGATTGCTGCACATCGACGCTAATAAAGTTACCCATTGAGGGAATAAAATCAAGCCCATAGGCACTAAAAAACGCACTTAAATCAGCCATGCCCGCATTATTTAGTTGAATAACATCTTGTAAGTATTGATCGTCTTGTAAAACAGTCTGTGCAGCTTTAAGCGCTAATGCGTTACAGTTAAAAGGTTGACGGAGACGATTTAAAATAGCAGCGATTTGTGCATTGGAGATAGTGTAACCTATACGCAGTCCAGCTAAACCATAAGCTTTGGAGAAGGTGCGTGATACAATCAGATTAGGGAAAGTTTTAATCCACTCAATAGCATTACCACGAAGCGCTGGATCGGCATATTCAAAATAGGCTTCATCCAATACCACTAAAACAGTTTCAGGTACTTTAGCTAAGAAAGCGTAAAGCGCATCTTGTTGCAAAAAAGTACCCGTTGGATTATTGGGATTGGCGATAAAAATCAGTTTGCTCTTAGTCGTGATGGCAGCGGCCATCGCATCTAAATCATGACCGTAATTTTTAGCGGGCACAAGCACCGATTTTGCACCGATTGCTTGGGTAACAAGTGGATAAACCACAAAAGCATGCTGCGCGAAAATCACTTCATTTTCAGTGTTTACAAATGCTCGGGCAATCAACTCAAGCAGATCGTTGGAGCCATTACCTAAGGTTACTTGGTTCAACTCAACACCATATTTATTGGCCAGTGCTTCTTTGAGGTAATAACCATTTGCATCGGGGTAGCGAGTTAGTCCGCATAATTCTTCTTGTAAAGCCGATTTAACGGCAGCACTTAAACCCAGTGGGTTTTCATTAGAAGCCAGTTTTACAATATCAGAAATACCCAATTCACGTTCCAACTCATCCGTTGGTTTGCCCGCTTGGTAAGGGTGCAATGTTTGCACCGCACTATTAGCAAGCTCTAAAAAGTCACAACTCATCTGTTAGCCTCGATACATTAACTGAAATTTAAACTTTTTTATTAAGCGTATTTTTTCTCAAAAGCAGTCATAAAATCAACTAACGCCTGCACACCTTCAATCGGCATCGCATTGTAAAGGCTGGCACGCATCCCGCCCACTATTTTATGGCCTTTAAGTGTTAATAATCCTGCCGCTTTTGACTCAATTAAGAAAGCTTCATTGAGGCCTTCATTGATTAACGCAAAAGGCACATTCATACGACTACGTACGCTTTTATCAATATTATTGGCATAAAATGTAGATTGATCGATAAAGTTATAAAGTAGAGCTGCTTTAGCGATATTTTTCTTTTCAATTTCAACCACGCCCCCCTGTTCAAGGAGCCATTTAAAAACTAATCCAGCAAGATACCAAGCATACGTTGGTGGCGTGTTATACATAGAATCCGCATCTGCTTGTATTTTATAATCAAAAATAGCGGGAATTGTTTGCCGCGCTTTACCAATCAAGTCATCACGTACAATGACGATAGCTAGGCCAGATGGACCGATGTTTTTTTGTGCCCCTGCGTAAATAACACCAAATTTTGAAACGTCGATAGGACGTGACAAAATAGTTGAGCTCATATCAGCGACTAACGGCACAACACCGGTTTCCGGGATATCAAAGAGTTCAATCCCCTCAATGGTCTCATTCGGGCAGTAATGCACATAAGCCGCGCCCGCATTAATTTTCCAATCAGCACAAGGGCGAACGCTTATCTTACCGTCTGTCGTCGTGGTGAGAATATTGGTTTCTGCAATTCGTGCATGTTTTTTAGCTTCAGCAACCGCATATTTTGACCATTGCCCGGTTAATAAGTAATCTGCATTGAGTTTACTATCAAGCAGATTAAGTGGCACAGCAGCAAACTGCCCGCGCCCGCCGCCATGGCAAAATAGCACCTTATAATTATCGGGAATAGCCATCAGTTCACGCAAGTCTTGCTCTGCCTGTTGTGCCATCGCAACAAATTCTGGGCTGCGGTGGCTTACTTCCATCACAGAAACACCCAGATTTTGCCAATTACAAAACTCTTGTTGTGCTTTTTGCATAACCGCTTCAGGTAACATTGCGGGTCCAGCACAGAAATTAAATATTTTTGTCATATTATTTCTCTTAAAAAAAACAAGCGGCCGAAGCCGCTTATTTTACTGTCTGAATTGTTTATTCTTGAGACTCAGATTGCACATCTTCTGATGTGACATCTTCTGATGTGACATCTTCAACTGTTTCTTGATCTGCACTCGGTAATACTGTTTCACTTTCAACAGTCTCACCGTCCTCTTCGTAAACAGGCACATCCTTAATTTCATCAATGCGTTGCAAAGCAACAATCTTTTCATCTTCACGCGTTTTGATTAACGTCACACCTTGTGTGTTACGTCCAACAATTGAAACCCCGCTAACTGGAGTACGTACTAACGTACCTCGATTAGAGATCAGCATGATTTCATCGTTTTCATCAACTTGAACTGCGCCAACTACTTTGCCGTTACGTGCACTTACCTTAATGGATATGACACCTTGTGTTGCGCGACTCTTAGGTGAGTAATCGGCAAGTGCTGTACGTTTTCCATAACCATTTTCAGTTGTTGTTAAGATATGCCCCGTTTCGTTTGGCACAATCAAAGATACAACTTTTTCGCCCTCTTTAAGCTTAATACCGCGTACACCTGTTGCAGTACGTCCCATTGGGCGAACACCCTTGAACTTAATTTCTTGGTTGCCATTCTCATCTACAACGGGGGCACCATTTTCATCTACTACAGCAATTTCTTCCGCTTCTTTAAAGCGTACGACTTTACCCGCATCAGAAAAGATCATTATCTCGTTTGAACCATCGGTCAGTTGAACACCGATCAATTCATTATCTTCATTTAAGTTGATAGCAATCAAGCCACTTGCTCGCGGACGGCTATAAGCACTTAAAGCGGTTTTCTTAACAGTTCCATTCGCCGTTGCCATAAACACAAATTTGTCATCTTCATATTCACGCACAGGCAGAATCGCAGTAATACGCTCGCCCTCTTCCAGTGGTAAAATATTGACAATTGGACGACCACGCGCTTGACGGGAAGCTAAGGGTAAATTAAACACTTTCAGCCAGTATAAGCGGCCGCGTGTTGAGAAGCAGAGGATGGTATCATGCGTACTGGCCACTAATAATTTTTCGATAAAGTCTTCATCTTTCATCTTAGTGGCTGCTTTACCTTTACCGCCGCGACGTTGCGCTTCGTAATCGGTTAGCGGCTGGTATTTGACATAGCCCTCATGAGAAAGCGTGACAACAACATCTTCTTCATTAATAAGATCTTCCATGCACAGATCTGTTTCACTTGCGGTGATTTCTGTGCGACGAGGATCGGCAAAGTTTGCTCTAATTTCAACTAACTCTTCACGAATAACTTCCATCAAACGAGCCGGGCTGCCGAGTATAAAGAGCAGTGCTGCAATCAAGTCAAGCAGCTCTTTGTATTCACTTAATATTTTTTCGTGCTCTAAACCTGTTAATTTATGTAGCCGTAAATCGAGAATAGCTTGTGCTTGAATCTCAGTCATAAAGTATTGATTATCACGTACACCAAACTCAACAGCCAAACCGTCTGGGCGAGCCGCATCTACGCCTGAAGCTTCTAGCATGGCCGATACATTACCTAACTGCCACCCTTGAGATTGCAGGGCAGTTTTCGCTTCAGCAGGTGTCGCACAATGGCGAATCAATGCAATGACAGGTTCAATATTAGCCAACGAAATAGCTAATCCTTCAAGAATATGCGCGCGCTCTCTGGCTTTTTTAAGCTCAAATACCGTGCGCCGAGTAACCACTTCGCGGCGATGCAGAATAAATGCTTCGAGCATCTCTTTGAGGTTAAACAGTTTTGGCTGACCGTGGTCTAATGCGACCGCATTAATACCAAATGAAACCTGCATCTGTGTTTGTGCGTAAAGATTATTTAAAATAACCTCCCCCACTTCACCACGTTTAACTTCGACCACCATACGCATGCCGTCTTTGTCTGACTCATCACGCAGTGCACTGATCCCTTCAATTTTTTTATCTTTTACTAGATCCGCAATTTTCTCAATTAAACGCGCTTTGTTAACTTGGTAAGGCAGTTCATGAACAACGATCGTTTCACGCCCCGTTTTCCCATTCACTTCAATATCAGCTTTAGCACGGATTTTAATGATACCGCGGCCGGTATGGTAGCCATCAATAATGCCTTTACGACCATTAATAATCGCGGCAGTTGGAAAATCTGGGCCGGGGATATATTCAATCAGTTCATTAATGGTTAGCTCTGGATTTTCGATCAACGCTAAACAACCGTCAATCACTTCACCTAAGTTATGTGGCGGAATATTTGTCGCCATACCGACTGCAATGCCCGATGAACCATTAATTAACAGGTTCGGTACTTTGGTTGGCATCACTTCAGGAATTAATTCGGTACCATCATAGTTAGGCACATAATCAACCGTTTCTTTATCGAGATCGGCTAATAATTCATGAGCAATTTTGTCCATACGGATTTCCGTATAACGCATTGCCGCAGCACTATCACCATCGACGGATCCGAAGTTACCTTGTCCATCAATTAGCATATAACGTAACGAAAAGGGCTGCGCCATTCGCACTATGGTGTCATACACCGCAGAATCACCATGAGGATGATATTTACCGATCACATCACCAACAACACGTGCTGATTTTTTGTAAGGTTTATTCCAGTCATTACGCAATACACTCATTGCAAATAAAACACGGCGGTGAACCGGTTTCAGACCGTCGCGTACGTCGGGCAAGGCTCGCCCAACAATAACGCTCATGGCATAATCAAGATAAGAGTTCTTTAATTCATCTTCAATGTTGATTGGAGAAACGTCAGAGGCAAATTCGCTCATAGAGACCTAAATCCTTAATTTATTGTAATAATCGATTGAATTTTGTGAGTTGCGCATAATAACATAAATATACAATGAATAAACGCATTCACAGCAAATGTTCGTCTGAATATGGGTTAATGCACAATCTCTCGTTAAAAAGAGGCATGAAAGGGACTAACGTTGTAAAACGCTACGCTAAAGAATGAATTTATTATTAAAATTATCAGGTTATATACCCATGATAGATCAAGGTGATTTAACAGGACTCTGCTAGAAGGCCGCAATATGACACAACATGGAGGGCCTTTCGAGTGAGTAGCTGCGTTAATCGAATATTGTAACGCATGCGCGTTTTCAACCTGAGACATCGCTAGCAAGTCAATTTGTACTCCTCTGCGTGGTCATAAAATATCAATGTAGAGCCACCACACTGCGATTTTATGCCGTGCATCTAATTGCGATTTGGCTTGCTGATTTTGCACCTTGAAGTAACATGGGTATAATATGCATACTTTAGATAATAGGGTAAATCCCATGTCCTCAAACAATGATTCAATTACAGATAATGTCGATCCTAAAGAGATTGCTAAATTTTCCGCAATGGCGGAGCAGTGGTGGGATCTCGAAGGGGATTTTAAACCACTGCATCTGCTTAATCCGACTCGGCTTGCCTATATTGAGCAGGGGGTTGAGGGTTTATTTGGTAAAACAGTCGTAGACGTCGGCTGCGGTGGTGGCATTCTCGCCGAGAGCATGGCAAAACAAGGTGCAAAAGTAATTGCTATTGATATGGCGGAAGCATCACTGCAAATTGCCCGCTTACATGCGTTGGAAACACAAACGTCCCTTGATTACCAAAAAACAACGGCTGAAGCATTCGCCGCGTTACATAAGGATCAGTTTGATCTGGTCACTTGCATGGAGATGCTGGAACATGTACCTGATCCGGCCGCTATTATTCAAGCCTGTTGCGATATGGTAAAATCCGGTGGTAGCGTCTATTTTTCTACCATCAATAAAACCTTTAAAGCCTATATAATGATGATTTTAGGCGCAGAGTACGTTTTGAAATGGGTTCCCAAAGGGACGCATGAATATGAAAAATTTATCCGCCCTTCACAACTTCTAGCAGCAATCGATAAAACCACCTTAACGTGTGAAGATCTCTGTGGCGTAGAATTTAATGTTTTAGCCGGTGAATTTATAATCACCCGCAATGTGGATGTAAATTATATGTTACGTTGCCAGAAGCGTTGATTAGCCAAAGTCCCCCCCCCCCTAACTTGTTGCTACAATAAGACGATCACAAAAAAAATGTTTGTCTCTATGGTTGCCCTACATGGCGTTAACTCGAAAACGAATACGCCATTACAATGTTTACGATGACAATAACCAATGATCTACATGATCTGCCTTGATGTCCGAGTTAACTGCAGATAAATACATTTAGATTGATGACGTGTAAAAAAGTGAACAAACCGCATTGAGCATTTCAAAGCGCTAATCAACCGTGTTCTTGCTACACCTTAATATTTGCGATGCAGTTGCGCGAGCAAAAAGGAGCCACGAACGACACATTCTACAAATAATTTTTGCTTAACAACCTCGCTTTTTTTAGTTATTTATTTTTACAAATAAGCATTGCATTTTACAACAAACAACGCTGACCTAAAGCTTAATGTTAGTCACCACTAACCTATTTTTTCATTGCCTATTTATTCACAAAACAATCCACTTAAGACAGGAAAATATTCACTTGATAAAAACTCAAAAAGCTTTATCTTGTGTCCCACTCAAAAATAAAGCACAAGATGTAGTGTTTTGGCGTTTCACTTGCAAAGTCAATTAAAGCCATATTCCAGCTACTAGAAAAAGGGAACCCGAATGAATAAGAACCTGTTTGTCACTAAGCGTAATGGTAAAAAAGAACATATAGACCTTGAAAAAATTCACCGCGTCATTACTTGGGCCGCGGAAGGTCTCAATAACGTTTCAGTTTCACAGGTTGAGTTAAACTCACATATTCAATTTTATGACGGTATCCGTACCGACGATATTCATGAAACCATTATCAAAGCGGCAGCCGATCTTATTTCCGAAGAATCCCCAGATTATCAATATTTAGCAGCTCATCTTGCGGTATTCCATCTGCGCAAAAAGGCTTACCGCCGCTTCACCCCCCCAAGCGTGTTCGAACATGTCAGCAAAATGTGTTCTAAAGGCAAATATGATGCACACCTGCTTGAAGATTACACAAAGCAAGAATTTGAGGAGATGGAGCAATTCATCGAGCATGATCGTGACCTCAGTTTTTCCTATGCTGCAGTTAAACAGCTTGAAGGGAAATATCTGATTCAAAACCGGGTAACGGGTGAAATTTATGAAAGTGCACAATTTCTTTATCTACTCGTTTCCGCCTGTTTATTTGCAGATTACGATAAATCTGTGCGCCTAGATTACGTAAAACGCTTTTATGACGCGACCTCGCAATTTAAGATCTCATTACCGACGCCTATCATGTCTGGTGTGCGTACGCCGACGCGTCAATTTAGTTCCTGTGTATTAATTGAAACAGGTGATAGCCTAGATTCAATTAATGCCACTGCGAGCTCAATTGTTAAATATGTATCACAACGCGCTGGCATCGGCATTAATGCCGGTAGAATTCGCGCGCTAGGCAGTACTATTCGCGGTGGTGAAGCATTTCACACTGGCTGTATCCCTTTTTATAAATACTTTCAAACAGCGGTTAAATCCTGTTCTCAAGGCGGCGTGCGCGGCGGTGCTGCGACAGTTTTCTATCCTATTTGGCATCTTGAAGTAGAATCTTTACTGGTACTCAAAAATAACCGCGGTATTGAATCGAACCGTGTTCGCCATCTGGATTACGGAGTGCAACTGGGACGTTTATTCTATCAACGTTTAATTGACCAGCAATCAATCACCCTGTTCAGTCCATCGGATGTCCCTGGTTTATATGATGCTTTCTTTGAAGATCAGGATGAATTTGAACGCTTATATGTTTTGTATGAGGGGGATGCAAGTATTCGCCAACGTGCAATTCCTGCCGTGCAATTATTCTCATTACTGATGCAAGAGCGAGCAAGTACCGGACGTATTTATATTCAAAATGTTGATCACTGTAATACCCACAGCCCCTTTGACAGTAAAGTGGCGCCAATTCGTCAAAGTAATTTATGTTTGGAAATTGCCCTGCCAACTAAACCGCTTGAGCATATTATGGATGAAGAAGGAGAGATAGCGCTTTGTACTTTATCTGCTCTCAACTTAGGTGCAATTGATTCATTAGATGACTTAGAAGAACTTGCAGAGCTGACAGTGCGTGCGCTGGATAACTTGCTCGATTACCAAGATTATCCAATTAAAGCGGCAGAAAACAGCAGCATGGCACGCCGGACATTAGGAATAGGCGTCATTAACTACGCTTATTATTTAGCTAAAAATGGTGTAAAATACTCAGATGGCAGCGCCAATAATCTAACCCATAAAACTTTTGAAGCGATTCAGTTTTACCTGTTAAAAGCATCCAACAAACTGGCTATTGAACGCGGTGCTTGCCCTAAATTTAATGAGACTCGTTATTCACAAGGTATTTTACCACTTGATACTTATAAAAAATCATTAGATGCAGTGTGTGATGAACCCTATCACTTAGATTGGGAGAAATTACGCAGCGACATCGTTAAGCATGGTTTACGTAATTCCACCCTCTCCGCCTTGATGCCCTCAGAAACATCAAGTCAGATCTCCAATGCGACCAACGGTATTGAGCCGCCGCGTGGATTTATCAGTATTAAAGCCAGCAAAGACGGTATTTTGAAACAAGTTGTGCCCGAATTTGATAAATATAAAGACAACTATGAGTTATTGTGGAGCATGCCAAATAATCAGGGCTATTTGCAGCTGGTTGGTATTATGCAAAAATTTGTTGATCAAGCTATTTCAGCCAATACCAACTATGATCCAAAGCATTTTGGTGACGGTCGAGTGCCGATGACGACACTGTTAAAAGATTTGTTGATAGCGTATAAAATGGGTCTTAAAACATTGTATTACCACAATACCCGTGACGGTGCTGATGATGAAAAAGTGATTGAAGATGTCGACTGTGATGGCGGCGCATGTAAAATCTAACTCTGCATAGATGCTTTATTTTATTGCCCGCTCTTTTTGCAACGGGCTTTCTAGTTTTAACACTGTCTGATACTTTAAATGCCCCATGGCCTCAGACAGAAATCCAGCATGGAGATATAAAATGGCTTACACCACCTTTTCACTGATTGCTAATGACGCAATGAAAGAACCGATGTTTTTTGGTAACCCAGTTAATGTTGCACGTTATGATCAACAGCGTTTCGAAGTTTTTGAAAAATTAATTGAAAAGCAGCTAAGTTTCTTCTGGCGTCCGGAAGAGATCGATGTCAGCCGAGATCGCATCGATTTCATGAATCTGCCGGATCATGAGCAACATATTTTCATCTCAAATTTGAAATATCAGACGCTGCTTGATTCAATTCAGGGGCGTAGCCCCAACATTGCTTTACTGCCGATTGTTTCATTGCCTGAACTGGAAACATGGATTGAGACGTGGTCCTTTTCTGAAACGATCCACAGCCGCAGTTACACCCATATTCTGCGTAATCTATTTACCGATCCCGATGAAATATTTGCAGATATTGTAACCAATGAAGAGATTCAAAAACGCGCATCTGATATTGCCGGTTATTATGATGCTTTGATCCATGCAACGCAGTTTTTCCAGTTACACGGTTTATCCCAAACTAAAGTTGATTATATAAATCTACATGGTGATAAAGAAGCTCTTTCATTACGTACTTTAAAGAAAAAATTGTACCTTTGCCTTTGTTCAATTAATGCCTTGGAAGCGATCCGATTTTACGTCTCATTTGCCTGTTCGTTTGCATTTGCGGAGCGCGATCTGCTCGAAGGTAATGCCAAAATCATTAAATTAATTGCCCGAGATGAAGGCCTACACCTGACATCAACTCAGCAGATCTTAAACCTCTGGGCCGATGGCAAAGATGATCCAGAAATGGCTGAAATAGCTATTGAATGTTTTGGCGAAGGGCGGGAAATCTTTCTGCAGGCAGCGGAGCAAGAAAAAGAATGGGCAAAATACCTCTTTAAGGATGGCTCAATGATCGGCTTAAATGAACAAATTTTATGCCAGTATGTTGAATATATTACTAACCAGCGCATGCAAGCGATTGGTTACGAAGCGCCCTTTGCTGTAAAAAACAATCCTATTCCATGGATTAATCACTGGTTGGTCAGTGATAACGTTCAAGTTGCGCCGCAAGAAGCAGAAATAAGCTCTTACTTAGTGGGGCAAATCAACAGTAAAGTCGATAGTGACGATCTAAGCACCTTCGAGTTATAAATAGTAATGTCAGTAAAATTAACCGTTAACGGCCTTGAATACCCATTAAATACCGAAAAAACACTGCTTGAGAATTTAGAAGCACAAGCAATTAAAATGGAATTTCATTGCCGTACGGGTCATTGCGGCGCTTGTCGCTGTCAGCTAATCAGTGGACAAGTAAATTATCGGGTCAGCCCGCTCGCTTATTGTCGTCAGAACGAGGTATTAACTTGCTGTAGTATAAGCAAAAAAGATATCCATATAACAATCTAACTATCGCACAGATATATTTATTGATAAGCTATCTACAGCCCAACAGTGAGTTAACTCACAAATGATGAAGCAACTTTCTCTCCCCTGCCATTAATCCGTCTTAAATGTTCTATACTCGTTGATTTATATAGCTATTATCAGGAGGTCAAAATTATACAATGTTGAACTTTCCGCGACGCTATTGCTCTTTTTTGGCCATTATACTGATCCTAGTATACAGTCCGCTTGCTGATGCAAAATCGCAATTTAGTCAAGGATATGAGGCAACACAAGCAGGAGATTATGAACGAGCAATAGCACTATGGGAGCCATTAGCAAAAGCAGGAGATAATGCTGCACAGTATAGCCTAGCTTGGGTCTACGAAAGTAGCCAAGGGAAAACTCAAAATGACCAACAAGCCATATACTGGTATACAAAAGCAGCCGATAACGGTTATGCGCCGGCTCAATTCGTACTAGCAACTATGTACGATAAAGGCAATGGGGTTGTTTTGGATCATCAACAAGCAGTAAAGTGGTTTTTAAAAGCAGCCAAACAAGGTGATGCCATTGCACAATTCCAATTAGGAACACACTTTCAGCAAGGGCTTGGCACCACTCAAAGCGATAGTGAAAGTTTGTTTTGGTTCAGTAAGGCAGCCACCCAAGGTCACCTTACTGCGCAAATCAATCTCGGGAAAATATATCAATCAGGTAAAGGCGTTGCACAAGATTACCGGCTAGCGATTTTATGGTATGACAAAGCGGCAGCACAGGGAGACGCGTTAGCACAATTCCATCTTGCACTTATGTCTGAATATGGTCGAGGCACCCGCCAAAATAATCAATTAGCCAAATCACTGTACCTGAAATCAGCCAATAACAACTTTGCCCCTTCCGCCTACAAACTTGCCGAATTTTACGAATTAGGCAAAGCAGGAGAAGTGGATTTAGAGGCGGCATTGAAATGGTATGAAAAAGCCGCCAATAAAAGGAATAGTGCAGCACAATTTAAACTCGGAGAGATCTATCAAAATGGTATCGGGGTTGCACAAAATATGAATGTCGCAATCAATTGGTACCACAGCGCTGCACAACAGGGATACTTGCAGGCATTATATCAGCTCGGTGTTATCTATGAGCAAGGAGTTGTCAATAAAGACAACATCCAAATAATAAAAGAAAACCCTCCCAGAGCAGCACAATACTTTCAGCAGGCGTCACAGCTTGATTATAATTTAGCCCATGCACGTTTAGCCTATTTATATGAAAATGGCATCGGTGTGACGGTTGATATTAAGCGCGCAATGGCGCTTTATCAGAAATCGACAGAAAAGTGGGCAAAGGCCCGTTTTAACATCCTTTCTAAACAACTCAACTGTTTTAAAACAGCAACAACGCAGTTATTTTCACTGCCCATCGCTTGCAGCGTTCGCGAAACATTACGTCAGAAAATTAAGGCCTATAACATCAGTAGCATTGATGAGAACAGTAACAATTGGTCAGACACCTATTTTACCGGTGCGGTGATACGCGGTACCAGTGAACTCAAAATCACCTACACCAGAGAAGATCGCTTTGTTAGTGCAACATATACTTTTGTGGGTAGAAGCAAGCCACAGCTTATCGCCCAGGTTAAAAGCGACCTCAGCCAACAATATGGTGAGCCCGACACTCAAACAGGCGACGTCGCACAGGGTAAAGCAAGTTTCCAGTGGTTACTAAGTGATGGGATTGTACTCACTATCAACAGGGAATGGCCTGATACCACTACCTTTGTGACTTACGCGCTTCCAGAGCATCAACATTTACTAGAAAAACAACAAAAACAATCCGCTAACAAGCAATATACCCGCAAATAAAGTCGCCCAGCAAATGTCGCGTTACTTCAATAAGATAAATAAATTTGTTCTACCTACTTTATTACCATAAAATCAAACAGATAATAAAAGCATAGAAGTTGAAATTATGGATACTACATTATTACTTTTTATTGGTACCGCATTTACCTTTGGCATGGTAATAAACCTCGTTGGATTGCCACCCATGGTCGGGTTTCTATTAGCTGGTTTCGCTCTTAATTTTCTCGGCTTTGAATCAGTTGCTGGGTTGACTACTTTTGCTGATTTAGGCGTCACTCTTTTACTCTTCTCAATCGGCTTAAAATTAGATCTGCGCACTCTATTTAAAATAGAAGTATGGGGCGGCGCAAGTATCCATATGCTCAGCAGCGTTATTTTTTACGCGCTGCTTTTACTGACGTTCAAGCAGCTTGGTTTTTATTTTTTTAGCTCGCTTAACCTATCCGCTTTGTTGCTTGTCTCTTTTGCTTTAAGCTTCTCCAGCACTGTTTTTGCGGTGAAAATACTTGAAGAAATGAGTGAAACCAACTCGCTTTATGGACGAATTGCAATCGGCATATTGATTATGCAAGATATCTTCGCCGTACTTTTTTTAACCATTTCTATGGGAGAAATTCCATCTATATGGGCACTATCACTGTTTGCCTTACCACTCGCCAAACCCCTACTTTTCAAATTACTCGACCGTGCTGGTCATGGAGAGTTGCTGGTTTTATACGGTTTTTTCTTGGCCCTTGTGATCGGCGCAGGGTTATTTGAATCGGTCGGCATAAAGGCTGATTTGGGGGCTTTGATTGCAGGTATGTTGCTAGCCGGGCATCCTAGTGCTAAAGAAATGGCTAAATCTCTGTTTAATATGAAAGAACTATTTTTAATCTGCTTCTTTTTAACGATCGGACTAGGCGGATTACCTAATATTGATCATGTTATGATTGCGGCTGTTATTTCATTACTCCTACTCGGAAAAATCGCACTCTATTTTATTACCTTAACGCAGTTTAAATTGCGCTCCCGTACTGCACTTTTTGCCTCATTCACATTAGCCAATTACAGTGAATTTGGTCTGATTGTGGCCTCTATTGCGACTTATAAAGGCTGGTTATCACAAGATTGGTTGATTATTACCGCACTTGCCGTCTCTTTTAGTTTTATTATTGCTGCACTCTTTAATAAATTTGCAGATCGGATCTATACCCGCTTTAGCCACCCATTAAAACGATTCCAATCTACTCGCTTGCACAAAAGTGATCGTCCGGTCCGCGTTGGCGATGCGCAAATATTAGTGATGGGAATGGGCCGTGTTGGTGCTGGCGCTTATGATGCTTTAAAACTAATCTATGGCGAAAAAGTGATGGGTGTCGATTATGATCATCAAACCACTCTCAAACATCGCGCATTGGGGCGACGCGTGATTACCGGTGATGCACTTGACTCTGATTTTTGGAATAAATTACAACTCACCGATAATATAAAACTTATTTTATTAGCGATGCCCGATCATAACGGGAACCGTTATGCAGCGGAGCAGCTTAATAAAATTGAGAAGCGCAGCTTTAGCGTATCGGCACTGGCACACTATAACGAGGATGAACATGAATTAAGTGCACTTGGGGTGAGCCCTGTTTACAATATGTATGTGGAAGCGGGCACCGGTTTTGCACAGCATGTTTGCGATGAGCTGCGGCCCAATTTATCAAAAAGCCCAGATCAGCATGAGTTATAACGAAAAAATCACTTAATCACTGAATTTATAGCTGATTTACACGGATTTAGTGTGACTTTTCTTAAATAGTCTGCAAAAATAAAACAATTAAATTTTTACAAAAATGATTCTCTTTTTGCTTTATTTTGGAAAACGGATAAGCATTAATAAATATTCAAAGATACCCAATACTCTCAGTATTTGTGTTCAAATAAAAGGTAACGTTATGTGTTCTATTTTTGGTGTGCTCGACATTAAAAGCGATCCTATCGCATTGCGCCAACAAGCAATTGAAATGTCTAAACTGCTTCGCCACCGAGGCCCCGATTGGTCTGGTGTGTACTCTTCTGAAAAAGCAATCCTTGTCCATGAACGTCTGTCAATTGTTGACGTCAATACAGGCGCGCAGCCACTATACAATCAAAATAACACACATATCCTAGCGGTTAATGGTGAAATCTATAACCATAAAGAATTAGCAACACAACTGACCTGCGGATACCAGTTCAAAACAAAATCGGACTGCGAAATCATTCTCGGCTTATATGAAGAAAAAGGTAATGCATTCTTAGATGACCTTAATGGTATTTTTGCCTTCTGTTTATATGATGCTGAAAAAGACAAATATCTAATTGGCCGTGACCATATGGGTATTATCCCGCTTTATATGGGCTGGGATGAACACGGTAACTTTTACGTTGCTTCTGAAATGAAGGCATTAACACCCATCTGTACAAAAGTTCAGGAATTCCCAACGGGATCCTTTTTAGACAGTGAAATCGGTGAAATCACTCAATATTACACGCGTGACTGGATGCAATATGATGCAGTTAAAGATAACGGCGGTAGTGCTGCTGAAATAGGTCAAGCACTTGAAGCATCGGTTAAACGTCAATTGATGTGTGATGTACCTTACGGTGTATTGCTATCAGGTGGTCTGGATTCTTCTGTTATCTCTGCCATCACGCAAAAATTTGCAAAACAGCGCATTGAAGACAACGATGAAACTGGCGCATGGTGGCCACAACTGCACTCATTTTCTGTCGGACTTGAAGGATCGCCTGATTTAGCCGCCGCTGCAAAAGTAGCGAAAGAATTAGGCACTATTCACCATCCGATTATCTTTACCGTACAAAATGGCATCGATGCTTTGCGTGAAGTTATCTACCATATCGAAACGTACGATGTGACCACTATCCGCGCTTCAACTCCTATGTATTTAATGGCACGTAAGATTAAAGCGATGGGCATTAAAATGGTACTATCTGGAGAAGGTGCAGATGAAATATTTGCCGGTTACTTATACTTCCATAAAGCACCAAATCCACAAGAATTACATGAAGAGTTGAACCGTAAACTCAGCAAACTGCATATGTTTGACTGTCTACGCGCGAATAAATCAATGGCAGCTTGGGGAATTGAAGCACGCGTCCCATTCTTAGACAAAGAGTTTATGGATGTGGCGATGCGCACTAACCCAGAACTTAAAATGATCAAAGATGGCCGTATCGAAAAGAACATTCTTCGTGAAGCGTTTGAAGGACAGTTGTTAAGTGAAGTATTATGGCGTCAAAAAGAGCAGTTCTCTGATGGTGTCGGTTACAACTGGATAGATACGTTAAAAGCACACATCGAAACACAAGTAACGGATCAGCAACTAGCGACTGCGCAGTTTAAATACCCAATTAATACACCCGATACTAAGGAAGCTTATTTCTACCGTACAATTTTTGCTAGCCACTTCCCACTTGACAGTGCTGCAGAATGTGTACCGCATGGCAAATCAGTTGCTTGCTCAACCGTTGAAGCATTAGCTTGGGATGAAAGCTTCCAACTTAATGCGGATCCTTCTGGCCGAGCTGCAGGGATTCATAATGATGCCTACAAAAGCAAATAATCAAATCTGATGATTAATGCTTTTAATTAAGCACAAAAGCGTTCCTTTGAACGCTTTTTTTTTATAACACAAAGAATAAAATGAATACTCTAATGTACCCAGATTGCCCCTGCAAAAGCGGCAAAACATATCAACAATGTTGTTTTCCATTGCATAATAATAAAACCACGGCATGCAACTGCGAGCAGCTAATGCGATCGCGTTTTAGTGCCTTTGTTTATCAATTAGGTGATTACCTTCTTTTGACCTATCACAGAGATTACCGCGGCTCGCTGAGCGCAGCACAGTTAGCTAGCAAAACAGTAGAGTGGAGAAACTTACAGATAATAGCAACGGATAGTTCTGGTGATATTGGCTTTGTAGAATTCAAAGCTTGGTTTATAGAAAACGGGCAATTACACTGCCACCATGAACGCTCTCGTTTTGTTAAAGAGCACGATCAATGGCTTTATTGTGATGGTATTTTTTATCCTGAGCAAAAATCAGGTAAGATAACACGAAATGATAACTGCCCCTGTGGCAGTGGCAAAAAATATAAAAAATGTTGCGGCTGATATAGCGAGGAAATAAAGAGACTATAATGGAAAAGAAAACACTACTAACCGATTGCCCAGATAGCAAAGGACTGATTGCTCAGATCACCAATATCTGCCAAAAGCACCAACTCAATATAATTAAAAACAATGAATTTGTAGATCACCAACATGGGCGCTTCTTTATGCGTACCGAAATTGAAGGCTACTTTAACGATCATACACTGTTGGCTGATCTAGATTTCAATTTGCCAACAGGCTCTCGACGCGCTTTAGTATCACAAAAACGTAAGCGAATCGTAATCTTAGTGACCAAAGAAACGCACTGTCTTGGCGATATTTTAATGAAAAGTACTTATGGCGGTATTGATGTAGAAATTGCAGCTGTTATCGGCAACTACGATATACTTGAAGAGTTAGTCGCTAAATTTAATATCCCTTATCACACAGTCAGTCATGAGGGCCTGACTCGTGAAGCACATGAGCAGAAAGTATTAGACGCCATTGCGCCTTACACACCTGACTATGTCATTTTAGCGAAGTACATGCGTATTTTAACACCGACTTTTGTTGCTGCTTATGAAAACAAACTGATCAATATTCATCACTCCTTTTTACCCGCCTTTATCGGTGCAAAACCGTATCAACAAGCATTTGATCGCGGCGTAAAAATAATCGGTGCCACTGCACATTTTGTAAATAACGATCTCGATGAAGGGCCTATTATTACCCAAGATATCGCCCATATAGATCATGCTTATAGTGCTGAAGATCTCGCAAAAGCAGGCCGTGATGTTGAGCGTTCAGTATTAAGCAATGCGCTACAACAAGTATTAGATGATAAGGTTTTTGTTTATGCTAACCGTACTGTCGTGTTTAAATAGTCCTACTTAGTGCACACAAAAAAGCCATTAGCTAAATTTAGTTAATGGCTTTTTTACGTTTATAACAGATAAAAATCTACAACGGTTGCAGTGTATAAATAGCAGTTGACTTACTTTTTAATTCATTACAGCTGTTACACCATAAATTTGCTGCTCCACAGGCCTGCAAAAGTTCAAGTTTATCACCACACTTATCACATGCGGCATGTAATTTAAAATCACCAGCGCAAGCATCGCAATGGTAATTTTGTTTTTGTATGCCGCCATACTCTATTTCGTTCTGACATTTTGGACACGTTAATTCCATAGTTATTTTCCTTTTTTATGGAACTTCATCATACGTTGGCGTTTATACATCTGATTCGGCGTTAATTTATTACGACGTCCTTCAAATGGATTCGTGCCTTCACGAAATTCAATACGAATCGGTGTACCCATAATCGCCAGCGAACGACGGAAATAATTCATCAAATAACGTTTGTAGGAATCCGGTAATTTTTTAACTTGATTACCATGAATAACAATAATGGGCGGATTATATCCCCCCGCATGCGCATAACGTAACTTAACACGACGCCCTTGTACCATTGGTGGATTATGATCATCAACAGCCATGCCCATAATACGTGTTAACATTGATGTGGAAATTCGTTTTGTTGACGAATCATAGGCTTCTTCAACTGACTCGTATAGATGTCCGACACCGGTGCCGTGAAGGGCTGAAATAAAATGGATTTTTGCAAAGTCAATAAAACCAAGTCGGCGATCTAATTCACTTTTAACACGATCTTTATCATAGTCATTCATGCCATCCCATTTATTGACGGCAATCACCAATGAACGTCCAGCATTAAGTGTAAAACCTAATAACGATAAATCTTGATCTGAAATGCCATCACGTGCATCAATAATCAGCAAGACCACATTACAATCTTCAATTGCTTTTAATGTTTTGATTACGGAAAACTTTTCAACCGTTTCATTGACTTTTTTACGTTTACGCACGCCCGCAGTATCGATCAAAATATATTCGCGATCATCACGACTCATTGGAATATAAATACTGTCTCGCGTTGTGCCCGGCATATCATAAACAAGCACCCGCTCTTCACCTAATATGCGGTTAGTTAAGGTTGATTTACCCACATTAGGTCGACCGATTAGGGCCAATTTAATAGGCAGATTTTTAAGCCGCTCTTGCTCTTTCAGCAATGCATCTTCATCATCTTCTGCGTATTCAAGGGCTTGCTCAAATTCATCGAACTCATCTTCTTCAGGAATATCATCGAAAAAACCATCTAATGCAGTATCTATCATCTGGCGCACACCTTTACCGTGTGCTGCTGCAATATGATAAACCTCACCTAAACCAAGCGCATAAAATTCACCACAGACAGAATCAGCATCAATACCGTCGGTTTTATTGGCGACAATAAATATCTTTTTCTCTTGTTTACGTAAATGATCGGCAATAGCTTCATCACCCACCGTCATTCCCGCACGTGCGTCAACGAGAAATAAAACAGCATCAGCTTCTTCAATTGCTTGTAAAGATTGCCCCGCCATTAAGGCATCAATGCCCTCTTCATCTCCTGTAATACCGCCGGTATCAATGACGATGAACTCTCTCTCTTCGATTTTTGCTTGCCCATATTTACGATCTCGCGTCAAACCTGGGAAGTCCGCAACCAACGCATCACGAGTACGAGTTAAGCGGTTAAATAAAGTCGATTTGCCCACATTTGGACGACCAACTAAAGCGATGACTGGTAACATATTTCAATCCTATAAAACAAAAAAAACCCCTTGTCAAAAAAGACGAGGGGTTAATAGTATACAGTAAATAATTAAGTAATTATTCTACATTTAACGACGGTTTTTCAATGGCTATTAATTTACCACTGCGCGTTTGTAAATAAAGATGGGTATCTGTTGCGATAGGCTGCATGTATAAACCATCTGAATCAAGGTATTGTTGTGCTACGAAGGCACCATCATCACGATTTATCCAATGTAGATAACCTTCACCATCACCGACAACGATATACTGGTTGGCGACCGTAACTCCCGTGACGTTTCGATATCCAAGTTTATCATTTACCCACAGCTCACTACCTGATTTACGATCTACGGCAAAGATGTAACCGCGGTAGTCACAGAGATAAAGCGAATTGCCTGACAATGCAATATTCCTAAATCCCGCGTATTTACGAGACCAAAGCTGCTCCCCTTTAAGCAAATCAATCGCAGTAAGGTTACCGTTATAAGCAAGCGTATAAACAATCCCGTTATTAATAATAGGTTGCATATCCACGTCAACCAAACGATCTAGTTCTGTTGCACCATGAGGACGGGCAACGGGCAACTGCCAAAGAGGACGCCCATCTGCCAATAAAGCGACGGCTACAAACCCATCTGCGCGACCATATACGATACCACCTTGTGAAATTGATGGTGTGGCACTGCCACGCAATGTTAATTTCGGTTGTTTATTGGTAAGAGTCCACAGCATATCTCCCGTATTGCTATCTAAGCAGATTAAATCCCCACGAGAGGTATGCACGACCACTTTACCATTCGCGTAAACGGGCTGCGCGATCACTTCACCGCTAACTTTTGCTAACCATTTTAATTCGCCGTCACTTTTATTAAAGGCCAAAACCTGCGCATTTTCAGTGCCAATAAATAAACTATCAGGCGATAAGGAGATGCCACCGGAGAAACGCGCAGAACGATTTAATTGATTACGTTGATCATCCCTAAAATCAGTTGACCAAAGTGACTTTTCCCCATCAAGCGAGAATGCTTTTATTCTGCCATCTCGCGATGCAACATAAACAGCTTGCTGATCAACAGCAGGCTGTAATTGCGAATAGTATTTATCAATACCATTACCAATACTTTCCTGCCACGCTATTTGCGGCTGATAAGATGGTTCAAAAGCAGGCAACTCAGCCATAACTACCACATCATCTTCACTCGAAAAGACAGAGCAACCCGTTAATAATAAAGTCGCGCTGGAAATAATAGCAATACGCTTAAACCATTTCTTCATCTGTTATCTCTATTTATTTTTCAGCGTCAAGAATCGGCGCAGCAACGGACGAATCTGTAGATTGAGCCAGATCATCAAATTGTAGCTGTAAAGCAGGATCAACACGTCCTTGGCTTGCATTAATCGCATCTTGGAATGCAGTTCGCGCGTTTTCTAGTTTCTCTTGTTTCAGGAAGATACTACCTTTTACTTGATAAGCTTTGCCTAAAAAGCTTTTATCCGTTATCAATGCTAAGGTCGATAATGCCTCAGGGTACTCACCAAGCTGCAGTTGAATACGAGCTAAACGTAAGTTAATAACCGAATTAAGTGGGGCGTAACTGTTTTGACTTTGCAGTTGTTGTAGTTGCGTTTTTGCTAATAAATAGTTTTTTTGTACAACCGCTTCTTTTGCAAGTAATAAAGAAGCCAATACGCCATAGCTATTGTCAACATTATTAGTCGCAAAGAGGCTGATATCTTGTAATCCTTTATCTCCTTGTTGCGCTTCAAACTTAACCAGCATATCCGAATACGCTTGTGAAGCTTGTTCCTGACCACTGATAACCGATTCATTATAAAAACGCCATCCCCATAGGCCTGCTAAGCCAACAACTGCACCTATAATGAGTGTATTGCCGTTCTCTTTCCACCAGCCTTTGATCGCTTCAACTTGCTGCTCTTCTGTTTCATAGCCTTCGATAATATCAACCACTTGTTATTCCTTATGAGTTCAATTCGTTAAAATAGGTAGGTAATACCTTAATTAGTTGATCAGTTGCAACCGTTTGTTGCGCTGTATTACCTTGTAATTCTTTTATTGTGACACAACCACTCTGTAACTCACTTTCACCGATAATTAAGGCGATGCGCGCACCACTCTTGTCTGCTCGTTTCATCTGCTTTTTAAAGTTACCTGCGCCACAATGATGCATCATTTTAAGCTGTGGTAATTTAGTCCGGATAAGTTCTGCCATTTTAAGACCAGCAAGATCCGTCCCTTCCCCCACTAAGACATTGTAGATATCAACATCACTTTTTATATCGTCATTTAATGCTAAAGTTTCCAACATTAAAATAATACGCTCAAGGCCCATTGCAAAACCTACCGCAGGGGTTGCTTTCCCCCCTAACTGCTCAACCAAACCATCATAACGGCCACCTGCACAGATTGTACCTTGAGAGCCTAAGCTATTTGTAACCCACTCAAATACAGTGCGGTTATAATAATCAAGTCCACGTACCAAACGTTCATTAATGGTGTATTTTACGCCAGCGACATCTAAATATTTTTGCAGCTGGGCAAAATGTGCCTGTGATTCGGCATCAAGATGGTCAGAAAGTTTCGGCGCATCCACTAATAAAGCTTGAATGTCTGGATTTTTACTGTCTAAAACACGCAACGGGTTGGTCATCATGCGCCGTTTGCTATCTTCATCTAAGATATCAACATGTGCTGATAAAAATTCAACCAATGCGTCTTTGTATAACGCGCGTGCGTCATTACTACCCAGTGAATTCAGCTGCAGTTCAACATGCTCATCGATACCTAATGCCTTCCATAGGCGTGCTGAAAGTAAAATAACTTCCGCGTCGATATCTGCACTGGCTATGCCAAACGTTTCCACGCCAAATTGATGGAACTGACGGTAACGCCCTTTTTGCGGACGCTCATGGCGGAACATAGGGCCTGTGTACCATAAACGGCGTTCTTGATTATATAGCAAGCCATGTTCATTTCCGGCGCGCACGCAAGAAGCGGTACCTTCTGGACGAAGAGTTAAACTGTCACCATTACGATCGGCAAAGGTATACATCTCTTTTTCAACAATATCGGTGACTTCACCAATGGAGCGTTTAAAAAGATGCGTGTTTTCAACAATCGGCATGCGAATTTCAGAATAACCGTAACTGCTGACAACTTGTCTAAATAACGATTCTAATTTTTGCCAAACAGGAGTTTGCTCAGGCAGGGTATCGTTCATGCCACGAATAGCTTGGATCTTTTTTGCCACAATGTTTTCCGAATACGTAAGTTAAAGAATAAAAAAGAAGATTATTATAAGGGCTTTTCAGATCAGATGAAACCGCGCTTAGCGGATAAATAACAGAAACTTAGCAACTAGGCCGCAACGCACCCTGTCTTATAGCCATCATAACGCAAGGTGCTGATTTCCCATCTGCAGTAAGATCGGCATAGAGGGGCAAAACAGGGCAATTAAATAAAGCATTGCTCGGCACAGCACATAAAGGACAATAATGTGAACAATAGACCATCATCTTCTTGGGTTTTCCACTGTTTTGCTTATAATCTCTACTTTACGGCACAGAATTAAGCGGCAGCTACGCGATTAACAACGGACGAGCACTTTACAAAATGACTAAACCCAAGAAATTGAGTATCCGCATTAAATTTGCAGCGCAAGTGAATAATGTTGTTAAAGAAGAAACGGTCTATCTTTATTATTGGAACAGGATAATAGCGTCTTCGGTGATCGCTCTCATTGCACTTACGGCGCTAACCGTTGCCGGCCGGGCTTATTTTAATCAACAACAGATTCAAAATAATACTGTAACGCCCCCCCCTGCAGATATGACCATCGCGTCTGTCAATATAGAACAGAGCACAGCAACGCAGCGGGCTAAAAAAGAGCTTGCAGCATCCCTACAAATACGAAAAGGAGGAACCCCACAAATAGCATCCCCCCGCGCTTCCAATAGCGACGTTCCTAAAAAATATATTTCAATAACGGCAAGCAAAGACACGGCACCTGCACCAACACAACAGGTAAGCAGTGCAGCCCCTCTTTTTGTAGAGTCAGAAGTGAAAATATTTTCAGATCAGATCACGCGTTTCGTGATTTCCAAAAGCGTAATAAATAATGAGCCGGTGGGAACCATCAGTGATATTAGGTTTGACGCTAATAATATAGCAACGCTTTATGCCTACTCTGATGCCATCGGATTAAAAGATGAAATGTTCTATTACATCTGGAGCTTGGATGGTGAAACCATCGCAAAAGTTCGAATAGGGGTATGGGCGAATCGCTGGCGCAGTTATTCTAGAAAATTTATCCAACCGAGTATGCACGGAGAATGGCAAGTCGCACTACAGAACTCAGAGGGCAAAACGCTTGCGATCAGTCGTTTTAATTACTGATCGCTTAGCATAAATAAGAAAAGTATAACTTGAGTATACTTTTTTAAGAGGCTATTTGTATGCAGCGATTAATTGCGCGTACGGCTAGTATTACGACGGCGCTCACCCGTTTTACGATGTTGATTGTGCTTTTTCACCGCGCGGCGAATACGCGATTGGGTATTTTTCACTTTACTCACATCAACACGTACTTTGGTTTCTGTCTCTTTCGGCATATCAACCATTTTACGCAAATAGTTGACCTCTTTAAGATTTAACTCAATCCAACCGCCCTGAGGTAACTGCTTTTCTAAATGAATATTGCCATAACGTACGCGCATTAGGCGACTTACTTGCACACCTTGACTTTCCCATAAACGACGTACCTCACGCGTACGTCCTTCGGTTAAAACAACATGGAACCAGCGATTAATGCCTTCACCACCAGATTCTTTAATGGATAAGAATTTCGCTTCACCATCGTCGAGTTTCACTCCCATACGTAAGCGATTAAGCATCGCCTCATCAACATCACCAAATATACGCACTGCGTATTCACGCTCGACTTGTTGACTTGGGTGCATCATTTTATTTGCAAATTCACCATCAGTGGTGAATAACAATAAACCTGAGGTATTAATATCTAAACGTCCAATGGAAATCCAGCGCGCACCGTTTAAACGCGGCAAACGTTCAAATACTGTCTTCCGGCCTTCCTCATCACTGCGCGTACAAATCTCACCTTCAGGTTTGTTATAAACGAGGATTCGACACACCTCTTTATCTGCACTTTTATTTTTGATGATATGACCGTCGACACGAATCATCTGCTCTTCCGTGACGCGCTCACCCAGTTCAACCACTTTACCATCAATACTGACTCGACCTTCAGCAATAATAGTTTCCATTTTACGGCGAGAACCTAGGCCTGCACGTGCTAATACTTTTTGTAATTTTTCACTCATTTTAACTTTCCTTTGGGTAATTCACATTATGCCAATCGCGATCTAAATCGCTTTTAACTTACTCTTTAATGATAGCTGTCAATTAACGGCTGACAGCTATCGGTTTACAGCTAAAGGCAGAAAGCCAACAGCTGGCAACGTCTTTATTGAAATGGGGTTAAGTCTCCGCTGCCTTCACGAACGATCACTACATCGTCATCTGAAAAATCGATCACTGTTGTCGGTGATTCGCCTAAATAACCGCCGTTTAGGATTAAATCCACTTGATTCTCTAACTTATCGCGAATATCTTCGGGATCAAATTCGGTGGTCACCGAACCGGGCAAAATTAGACTGGTACTCATTAACGGCTCACCTAACTCTGCAAGCAATGCCAAGGCGATAATGTTATTTGGGATACGGATACCAATTGTACGCTTACTGGGGTTCATCAACCGTTTGGGTAAATCTTTGGTCGATTTAAAAATAAAAGTATACGCTCCAGGCGTATTACTCTTCAAAGCACGATACGCTTGATTATCGACACGGGCATAAGTCGCAATTTCAGCGAGATCTCGACATACTAAGGTAAAATTATGCTTTTTATCTAAATCACGAATCTGACATATTTTTTCCAAACCATGTTTATTATCAAGGGTACAGCCCAAGGCATAACCAGAATCAGTCGGGTAGATAATCACCCCACCTTTTTTTAAAACTTCGACGGTTTGCTTTAGTAAGCGAACTTGTGGATTTTCTGGATGTATATACAAAAAATGACTCATAATATTTCTTCTGTTATAGCTAACGCTTGATAACTTGGCCAATCAGACCAAATTGGTTTTGCTATGTCGGGTAAATGTAGTGCTTTGCCTAGATCTCGCCAGCGTCCAACAAAATGAAAATCGCTACCTTGTGAAGCAAGTAAACCATACTCTTCACTCCACATAGCTAATTGTAGGCGCATTTGCGGGGATTGTTGCCCCATTGCGACTTCCATGGCATCGCCATTAAATTCTTTAAACTCCGTAAATAAACGACGCATCCATTTATTTGATAAATCATAATGGTTCGGGTGCGCCAGAATAGCTTGTCCGCCGGCTTGATGAATGACATCAATCGCCTCTTCCAGTTCTACCCAGTGATGGGGAACATAAGCAGTATTACCACGGCTTAGATATTTATCAAATACTTTCTGGAAAGTCGGCGCCACGCCGATTTCAACCAGATGACGGGCAAAATGTGCGCGCGTGATCGCCCCGTCGCCCGCCAGTTCTTTCGCCGCCTCATAAACACCCGGAATTTTCGCTTTTTCTAAACGCAGCCCCATCTCAATAGCACGGTTTTCACGCTTCTCTTTTTGCGCCACAATTAAATCCGTTAATACTGGGTGATGCGGGTCGATATTCACCCCCACCAAATGTATCTCATGATTTAACCAGTTAGTGGTAATTTCGATTCCATTGATTAGCGTTAACTTTAAATTATTATCTGTAATCGTTTGCTGCGCCGGCGCCAATCCGTCTATCGAGTCATGATCCGTTATCGCCAACATATCGACTTGCCGATTGGCTGCACGTATAACTAATTCATTGGCGGTTAATTGCCCATCCGACGCTTTAGTATGTGAGTGAAGATCAATTAACATTGAATATCCTAAAAATCATCTTGACATTAATAGCAGAATCGCAAAAAATAGAAGTCTAAATTTATGGGACGCATAATATATGATTTTAAATACAATTACTCTTAAAGATTCTTGGTGGCACTCATTCTCTTAAGCGAGCAATGAGGTTTTTGTATATTGTAAATTTTCCAAAAAACCAAATTTTAAAGCTCGCAAATTGCGGGCTTTTTTTGTATTTGGCGTTTTAAAATAAAAATAAAATTAGAGAAATATAATGAAGAGAATAAATATCCTTATACAGTGTTGGCGATGGCAATAATCAAAAAGGACCTTGAATAAGCTATTACACACTGATTTAAAAGGATTAAAAAATGAATACTCTGCACCCCATTGGCGTTTTAAAAAGCATTGAAATTGATTGTGAATACATAGGGAATTCCCTCTCGCTATTCCAAAAAATCACCGAACACAGCGATAATCATCTGCTTTTTGATTCCGCAGAAATTGAAAGTAAAACCGATCTTAAAAGCTTAATGCTAATCGATGCCTGTCTGAAAATCACCTGCCATGGTTTAGTAGTCACCTTCGAAGCGTTAACCGATAACGGTAAAGATCTGCTCACATTTATTACACCGCAATTTTCAACGCAACTTATTAGCCAGCAATCTGCCCAACAGTTACAACTCACCTTTCCACAATCAGATAGCAGTGGCGATGAAGATCAGCGCCTTAAATCAGCTTCTCCTGTGGATGCGCTCCGTTGCATCGTTGCCAACATTAAAAAACGCTCATCACACCAGCAAGCACTTTTTCTTGGTGGGGTTTTTGCCTATGACTTTATTGCTACCTTTGAAGATCTCATGGTGGTACCAGAGAGTGTGAATATTTGCCCAGACTTTATGTTCTATGTAGCTGAAACACTGCTAGTACAAGATCATCAAACACAAAAAAGTCAACTGATCGGCAGTGTCTTTGGCGGTTTGTACTCAGATGAAAATGAGCGCCGTATCAGCAAGCGCCTAAAAACACTACAGGCCCTGTGCACAAACTTTGTGCCCAGTGAAACAACGGTGATTCCGCTGAAAGGGAAAGTCACTACGGATGTTTCTGACCAACAATATTGTGATATTGTAAAAGCCTTAAAAGAGTACATTGTTAAAGGGGATATTTTCCAAGTTGTGCCCTCACGCAGTTTTTCACTCTCTTGCCCCAACCCTATCGCCGCTTATGCAAAACTAAAAGAAACCAATCCAAGCCCGTATATGTTTTATCTCAAAGACAGTGACTTTGTGCTGTTTGGCGCCTCACCTGAAAGTGCGCTTAAATATACAAAAAATACTAATGAGGTAGAGATTTATCCGATTGCAGGCACCCGTGGCCGTGGTTTTAATCCTGACGGTTCTATTAACAAAGATTTAGACGGCCGATTGGAGCTGGAACTGCGCTTAGATAAAAAAGAAACCTCAGAACATCTTATGCTGGTTGATTTAGCGCGTAACGATGTGGCCCGCATTAGTGAGCCGGGATCGCGCCATGTGGCCGATCTCCTTAAAGTAGATCGCTATAGCCATGTAATGCATCTAGTGTCGCGCGTAGTGGGTCAGTTACGCAGCGATTTTGATGCACTGCACGCTTATCAGGCTTGTATGAACATGGGCACATTAGTCGGCGCGCCTAAAATCCGCGCATCAGATCTAGTCCGTCAAGTTGAGCAAAAAAGGCGTGGCAGTTACGGTGGTGCCGTCGGTTATATTAATGGTTGTGGTGATATGGATACCTGTATCGTTATCCGCTCTGCGTTTGTTAAAAATGGCATGGCGCAGGCGCAGGCTGGAGCAGGTGTTGTTTTTGACTCCAACCCACAAGCTGAAGCGGATGAAACCCGTGGCAAAGCAGCTGCAGTGCTCAATGCAATAGCATTAGCACACGGCACGACATTAGCGCAGGTTTTAGGGGAATAAGCAGATGAACATCACTAAAAAACCAACACTCTTTTTTCTAGACAACTTTGATTCTTTTACTTACAACCTAGTGGATCAATTTAAATCGCTGGACTATCCAGTCAAAATATACCGTAATAGCTTATCCGCACAGCAGGTTAAAGCGCATATTGATGAATGTGAAAATGCAGCCGTTTTAATTCTATCACCCGGCCCCGGTACACCCAGTGCAGCGGGTTGTATGATTGAGCTGATTGGCTTATGCAAAGGTCAGCTACCCATTATTGGCATTTGTCTAGGTCATCAAGCGTTAATTGAGCAATACGGCGGTGTTGTCGGCCAAGCAGATGAAATAATGCACGGTAAGTCCTCATTAATTAGCCATTGTGGCGATCGCATGTTTGCAGGCTTAAGTCAGCCACTATCAGTTGCCCGTTATCATTCGCTGATCGGTATTAAAGTGCCAGATTCACTTGAAACAGTCGCAGATTATAATGGCATGTGCATGGCCGTTTACAACGCCCAAGATAAGGTGATTGGTTTTCAATTTCATCCCGAATCCATTTTAACCTGTGAAGGTGCGAAACTATTAGAGTCGAGTTTAAATCTTGTTACCAACAGGGAGGCCATGTAGATGAGCCAGTTCAATATCCATCAGATGTTAGAGCAACTATACGCAGGGAAATCACTTACTAGTGAGCAAAGCCAAGCTTTTTTTGAGCAAGTTGTACAAGGTGAAATCGATCCGATTATTTTATCGTCGGCTTTAACTGCGCTAAAAATAAAAGGCGAGACACCGACAGAAATAACCGGTGCTGCCAATGCGCTACTCGCCCAAGCAAAAAAATTCCCACGCCCTGATTATGATTTCACCGATATTGTCGGCACTGGCGGCGATGGTTTGGGCACCATTAACATTTCAACCGCTAGCGCATTTGTAGCCGCAGCTTGTGGCTTAAAGGTGTGTAAACATGGCAGTCGCAGTGTGTCCAGTCTATCTGGATCGTCGGATCTGTTGGCGGCCTTTGGCGTAAATTTAGATATGTCCCCGGAAGTGGCCCGTCACTGCCTAGATACCCTTAATATCTGCTTTATTTTTGCGCCGCAATATCATGCTGGCATGCGGTTTGCCGCACCAGTACGCGGCGCACTGAAAACCCGTTCAATTTTCAATCTATTAGGTCCACTGGTTAATCCAGCCCGCCCCGATTTTGAATTGATGGGCGTCTATGCAGCTGAACTTTTACGACCGATTGCCGAAGTACATAAAAAGTTGGGCATGAAGCGGGTTATGGTCGTTTTTGGCAGTGGTTTAGATGAAATAGCATTGCATGACGAGACTCATGTTGCCGAGCTTATTGAGGGAGAAATAAAAGAATATACCCTATCACCAGCTGATTTTGGTGTCCCCCGGTACCCTATTGAGGCCATTTTAGGCGGCGATGCGGCACATAATAAAATGATTATCGAAAAAATATTACAAGGTAAAGGCACTGATGCGCAGCAAGCAGCCGTTGCCATTAACGTTTCCGCTTTATTAGTCTTAAATGGGTTCGCAGATACCTTTAAAGAAGGTACAACGATGGCGTTAGAAATGATGCTAACGGGTAAACCATTGCAGTTAGTTAAACAATTAGCGGAGCAAAGCCAATGTTAAATGATCAAAGCCTGCAAAATACGATTCTCGGTAAAATTGTAGATGATAAAATAGAATGGTTGAAAATACGTAAGCAGCAACAACCTCTAATTCAATTTAAAGATCAGTTAACCATGAGTGACCGTAATTTTTATGCTGCACTAACACAACATAAAAGCGTGTTTATTTTGGAGTGTAAAAAAGCCTCCCCGTCAAAAGGGTTAATTAGAGAAGAGTTCAATTTGGACTTGATTGCTAGCACTTATAAAAACTACGCCAGTGCAATCTCAGTGTTAACCGATGAAAAGTATTTTCAAGGCGACTTTGAGTATGTCACTCAGGTTCGCGATCAGGTCAGCCAACCGGTTTTATGTAAAGATTTTATTGTCGATCCTTATCAAATTTACTTGGCTCGCCACTATCAAGCCGATGCCATTTTGCTGATGTTATCAGTTTTAGATGACGATGCTTATCAAGCCTATCGTGATACTGCCCATAGCTTAAATATGGGCGTGTTAACTGAAGTCAGTAATGAACATGAATTGGTCCGCGCCATTGCATTAAATGCAAAAATCATCGGTATTAATAACCGTAACCTGCGAGATCTAAGCATCGATCTTGACCGTACTAAAGAATTGGCAAGTAGAATTCCAGCAGATCGCGTGGTGATTTCAGAATCAGGTATTTATGACCATTCACAAGTCAAAGCGTTAAGTAAATACGCCAATGGTTTCTTAGTCGGCAGTTCAATTATGAGCCAGCACAATATTGACAGAGCGTGCCGACGCTTAATACTCGGTGATAACAAAGTATGCGGTTTAACCACCCCCCGTGATGCTGCTGATGTTTATCAAGCAGGTGCCGTCTACGGCGGTCTTATTTTTGTTGAAAAATCACCGCGTTTTGTAGATATGGAACAAGCGCGTCTGACCATGGCCGGCGCGCCGTTATTATACGTTGGGGTTTTCCAAAATGAAGATCCCGAGCTAATCGCTTATACAGTCAAACAACTCGGTCTTAGCGTGGTACAGCTGCATGGCGATGAAACGCCTAAATATGTAAAGACTTTACGCGCGTTGCTGCCTAATCAATGTGAGATATGGAAAGCCCATGGCATCACTGACAGCTTACCGGATTTAACTAAATTTAATGTACAAAAACATCTGCTTGATACGCGTAGTGGCAGTCTCAGCGGCGGTACAGGTAAAGTATTTGATTGGTCACTGCTTGATGGCTTAGAGATAGATAAGAGCAATATCATGCTAGCCGGTGGATTAACACCCGAAAATGCACAACAAGCAGCCATTATTGGTTGCGCAGGTTTAGACTTTAACTCCGGGGTGGAAAGCACCCCAGGCAAAAAAGATAAAGACAAACTCACGGCGGCATTTTCAGCCATCAGCAATTACATGCAACGTAATACAGAAAAGGTATAACTACAATGGAAAAATTAAATCCCTATTTCGGCCAATTCGGTGGCATGTTTGTACCGCAAATATTGGTGCCTGCATTAAAACAGCTCGAAGCTGAATTTTTAAAAGCACAAACAGATCCTGATTTTATTGCTGAACTTTCAGAATTATTAACCGAGTATGCCGGGCGTCCGACACCGCTGACTTTATGCCGTAACCTAACCAAGGGTAAAAAAACCAAACTTTACCTTAAACGAGAAGATCTACTGCACGGCGGCGCACATAAAACCAACCAAGTATTAGGCCAAGCGCTACTTGCTAAGCGTATGGGCAAAAAAGAAATTATTGCCGAAACAGGCGCCGGCCAGCATGGCGTCGCAACGGCATTAGCATGTGCCTTACTGGGTTTAAAATGTAAAGTTTATATGGGCGCGGTCGATTGTGAGCGTCAGAAGCCCAATGTATTTCGTATGCGCCTAATGGGTGCAGAAGTCATTCCGGTTACCTCTGGTTCATCAACCTTAAAAGATGCCTGTAATGAAGCACTGCGTGACTGGGCTGGCAGCTATGAAACAGCGCATTATCTACTAGGTACAGCAGCCGGGCCCCATCCTTTCCCAACCATTGTACGCGAATTCCAAAAAATAATTGGCGAAGAAGCGAAACAGCAATGTTTAAAAAAAGAGGGAATATTACCCAATATAGTGATTGCCTGTGTCGGCGGCGGATCCAATGCCATTGGTATATTTAACGATTTTATCGAAGATAAAGATGTTCAATTGATTGGTGTTGAGCCCGGTGGACACGGTGTAGAAACAGGTGAACATGGTTGCCCTATATCCCATGGATCACAAGGCATTTTCTTTGGTATGCATTCATTAATGATGCAAGATCAACATGGTCAAGTACAAGAGTCTTACTCTATCTCAGCGGGCTTGGATTTCCCGTCAGTTGGCCCACAACATGCGCACTTGGCAGAAACAGGCCGTGCACAATATGTGAATGCGACTGATGAAGAAGCATTGCAAGCGTTCAAAGCCCTTTCTGAAAATGAAGGTATTATCCCAGCGCTTGAATCTGCGCACGCATTAGCTCATGCACTTAAAATAATTGAACATGATGATAAAGAACAAATTATTATTGTTAATCTATCAGGCCGTGGTGATAAAGATATCTTTACCGTTGCAGAAATTTTTGAACAAAGAGGTGATTTCTAATGAGCGAACGTTATCAGGCTTTATTCAACCGTCTTGAAACTGAAAACCAAGGTGCATTTGTTCCCTTTGTTACTCTTGGCGATCCGAACCGCGAGCTTTCGCTCCAAATTATAAACACTTTAGTTACAGCGGGGGCAGATGCACTAGAATTAGGAATCCCTTTTTCCGATCCTGTTGCCGATGGAATAGTCATTCAAGAAGCCTCAACTCGTGCTTTAAATTCAGGCACCACACCGGACACCTGCTTTGAGATCATTACTGAAATTCGTAAATTACATCCAACAGTGCCTATAGGTTTACTGCTTTATGTTAATCTCGTCTACCGTAACGGTATCGAAAACTTTTATGAACGCTGTGCTGCAGCTGGGGTTGATTCGATATTAATCGCCGATGCCCCACTCGATGAGAGCGCACCTTTTCGTGCCGCCGCTGAAAAGTTTGGTGTACAGCAGATATTTATTGCGCCACCCAATGGCGATCAAGAAACACTGCAGCAAGTTGCTCAGTTAGGTAGCGGTTATACCTATCTGCTCAGTCGTGCGGGCGTAACAGGCGCAGACGCCAAAGCGGGGATGCCGATTGAACATATGCTTGAGACACTCAACAAATATAACGCAGCACCTTCATTACTTGGTTTTGGGATTTCTAAACCAGAACAAGTTAAAGAAGCGATAAAATCGGGTGCGGCAGGTGCTATATCTGGCTCTGCTGTGGTAAAAGTCATCCAAGAAAATCTTGATAATCCAGAACTTTTACTAGAAAAGATGGCTGAATTTATCAGTAAAATGAAACAGGCTACATATAAATAACATATGAGAGAGTTATGAAACAATTTTTTGAATTTATCCCGCTGGTTATATTTTTTGCTATCTATAAGATGGTTGATATTTATGCAGCCACTGCATCGCTCATCGTCACAACGGGACTGATGCTTGCTTATAACTATTTTAAACATGGCAAAGTTGAAAAAATGCACCTTATCACTTTTTTAATGGTGTCAGTATTTGGTGGCTTAACCCTTATTTTACATGATGATCTATTTATAAAATGGAAAGTAACCGCTGTCTATGCCCTATTTTCTATCGCCTTATTAGTCAGTCAATTTTTCTTTAAAAAACCAATTATTAAACAGATGCTGGGGAAAGAACTAATTCTGCCTGATAATGTTTGGAATAACTTAAATGTCGCATGGGCGATACTTTTTGCGGCTTTGGGTATTTTAAATATCTATGTTGCATTTAACCTATCACAAGATGTCTGGGTGAATTTTAAAGTCTTTGGGCTATTGGGCGTAACCCTTGTATTTACAGCATTAAGTGGCCTTTACCTTTATAAATACTTGCCCGTTGCGGCTGAAAAAGAAACAAAGGAATAAGTATGTTATATATTATTTTTTCTCAAGATGTAAAAAGTAGCTTAGCACTTCGCCAACAATCCCGCCCAGCCCATCTGGCGCGTTTGCAAACCTTAAATGAACAAGGACGCTTATTGGTTGCCGGCCCGATGCCTGCAATGGATAACGAAAACCCTGGTGAAGCAGGTTTTACCGGTTCGACAGTCATTGCAGAATTTGATTCCCTGCAAGCAGCACAAGTGTGGGCTGATGCGGATCCCTACGTTTACGCAGGGGTTTATGCTCAAGTAATAGTAAAACCATTTAAAAAAGTATTACCTTAGGGTTTACCTTCTTTTTTAGGGGCAGATAAAAAAACCAGCAAAGTTGCTGGTTTTTTTTGCTTTTCAAATTACCGACAACATAATTAGAACACCCTTGATAAGCAATAGTTAATTTAGCATCTCATTTATTACCATCTTCTAATCAATCTTTCTAACACTTGATCTTAAACAAACTTATCTCGCTCTTCACTGTATAAGCTTCCCTTGAAATTTTTTAGCAAAATACAATGCATGGACAGATAGTTGTGCCATTAAGGCTGGCATTAGCCTTTCTATTTTTCTAAGAATTTTTAAATTAAGGAAAATAGAAATGAAAAAAATACCACTCTTATTAGCCAACATAGTAGGATTAACACTCATTAGCCCAAGCGTTTTTGCTACAAATGGTATGATCTCGCACGGTTACGGCAGCATAGATAAAGCACTTGCAGGTAGTGGTGTTGCTTACTCTCAAGAGGCAATGTCAATGGCATTAAACCCAGCAGGATTAGTTAATGTTAAAGACAGTGTCGATTTAAATATTGCGGTTTTTGCACCAACGCGTGGTTACCGATCCAATGGCGAAGCAAGCCCGGCCTTCTCAATCGGTCCTCAGCATATTGAAAGTGATAATTCCCTCTTTCCCATTCCCAGCTTTGCTATTGCAAAAAAACTCAATGAACACACCACATTGGGCTTTTCTCTCTATGGCAGTGGAGGAATGAACACACAATATGAAGGTGGTACAGCAACTATGTTTAACCAGCAGGGGGAATCAATGACCCTGCAGGGTACATTTGGTGATGGCACAGCGGGTGTCAATCTTACGCAACTATTTTTTAATAGTTCAATTGCTAGTCAATTAAATGAGGATCATTCAATTGGTCTTAGCCTGTTATTAGGATTTCAAACATTTTCTGCCACGGGTTTAGCAAATTTTGCCGGTTTCTCCTTAGATAGTGACAAGTTAAGCAACAATGGTACGGATTACTCATACGGCTATGGTTTTAAAATTGGTTATCAAGGTAAATTAACCGATACGCTACATATTGGCGCTAGCTACCAAACTAAAATAAAAATGAGTGAGTTCGAAAAATATTCAGGACTATTTGCCAATGATGGCAGTTTGGATATGCCTGCGACTCTTCAAGTCGGTTTAGCATGGGAGATACAAGAACAGACCCTACTTTTTGCTGATATCCAACATATTGATTATTCCGATGTCCCAGCAATTGGCAATAAAGCAGACAACTTATTTGACTGTATGCAATTGGCAGGCAGTCAAAGCTGTTTAGGCGGTAGCTCAAGTACAGGATTTGGTTGGAATGATATGACCGTCTACAAAATAGGGCTACAGTGGGATATGTTAGCGACCACATGGCGTTTAGGTTATAGCTATGCCGAGCAGCCCGTTGGTCAAAATGAATTACTGTTCAATATTTTAGCACCGGGCGTAGTTAAGAAGCACTATACTGCCGGTTTCAGCAAAAAAGTAACTACGAATTTCGTATTACATGGCGCATTTATGTATGCCCCCGAGAACAAAGTGTCAGGCCAAAACCCACTTTCAGGACTTGATCCTAATGGTTATGATTCACAAAGTATTGCCATTTACATGAGTCAAATGGAAGTTCAGTTCGGGATACAATGGATAATATAAAAGGCTTATTAACTTGATACCTAAAGGCGCTTTATCAAAACTCAGCGAGAAGACTAAAATAAGGGACTGTATACCCATGTTACTTCAAGATGCAAAATCAGCAACCCAAATTGTACTTAACCTCAGTTCTGGATAATGGAAGCGAAATCAGATTAAATATCAACAAGTTAAAAAACATATTATACAGTGCTGTTAGTTTTGCGTAGTTCAAGGCGAATCATCGCAGCAATAACTGGTTATTGGCAGATGATTTAACGCAGAAATACGCGTAAATAACGGTACTGTATCGTTTAGCTTATCCAGAATTGAGGTTACTTAGATGCTAGGCATAAAATTGAAGTATAGTGGTTCTACATTGATATTTTATAACGACGCAGATGAGTGCAATTTGGCTTGTCCTGCGGAGCATTAGCTCGAATGCCATCTCTACGTTGCAACAAGTGAAAAGGGAGTAACCATTAACAAATGTTGCGCCTTGATCTGGCATCCGAGCTAGTGCCTGATAAAACATCTTGAGGTAACATGGGTATATACAGTTATTTTAAGCGATTAACTTCGCTAATTCTCTACCGGAAGATGTCGATACAAGCATTGACACCGGAGTGGTGGCTCCCTTAGCGGATGCTGTAACGCAACACCTATTTTCGAAGAGAAACGTGCTGATTTTGCATATTCAAGAAAGATCAGTATAAAGGCTTTTAATTCTTTTATTTTAGACATAAAAAACGCGCTTATGGCATAGACCATAAGCGCGTTTTTCAATGAGTCAGTCGCAATTAAGAGCGCAGTAAACAGGATAGTGAATGAATTTCATTCCCCTTCAATTGCGGCTTTTCTTTGCTGCACTCAGCAGTTGCTATAGGACAACGCGTTCTAAATACACAACCAGAAGGTGGATTGATTGGCGAAGGCAACTCCCCTTCAAGCATCTGTATTTTTTTAGCGCGTTCTATTCTCGGGTCAGGAATAGGCACAGCAGACATTAATGCTTGTGTATAAGGGTGTTTCGGTTCAGCAAACAAGGCATCACATTCAGCAAGTTCAACTGGGTTACCGAGATACATAACCAAGACCCGATCCGCAATATGTTTGACCACAGACAGATCATGAGCAATGAAGACTAGGCTTAAACCCAGTTCGTTTTGCAACTCTTTTAAAAGGTTAACCACTTGCGCCTGAATAGACACATCTAACGCTGAAACGGGTTCATCACAAATAATCATCTTCGGTTTCAAAATCAAAGCACGAGCAATACCGATACGCTGACATTGACCGCCAGAGAATTCATGCGGATAACGGTTGATCACATTTGGCAATAATCCCACCCTGTACATCATCTCTTTAACTTCTTCTTTTACTTCAGACTTAGTTAAATTGGGATAGAATGTACGTAGCGGCTCGGCAATAATATCCCCCACATTCATACGTGGATTTAATGATGCCAGTGGATCCTGAAAAATCATCTGAATTTCTTTGCGTTTGAGTCGCAGACTTTCGTGATCCAGCTTAGTCAAATCTTCGCCCAACCAGACGACACTCCCGGCACTTGCCGGTACTAAACCGATAATAGCGCGCGCTAAGGTAGACTTACCACAACCAGACTCCCCAACTACTCCCAGTGTTTCACCTTCATAGAGCTTAAGGCTAACACCATCAACCGCTTTTAAAGTGTGCGGCTTTGCCCAAGGCAACAGCGACTTAGAAGGGATACTAAATTGAACTTTAAGATCGTTAATATCCAGAATTAACTTTTTTTCACTGTTCATGACCAAGACTCCCACTCAGAAAAACAAGCTCGAGAACGTTGCTCAGCAAAAGGTATTAATAACGGCGCTTCTTTTTTGCAACGATCCATCACACGGTGGCAACGATCCTGATAAGGACAACCAGCCGGTAGATTAAGAAGATTCGGCGGGTTCCCCGGAATGGTCGGTAAGATATCGTCATCAGTATCTAAACGCGGTATAGACTTTAACAGCCCCTCTGTATAAGGATGGCTTGGTGTGTAAAATATCTCATCAACCGTGCCATATTCCATAGTACGCCCCGCATACATCACCAGCACTTTATCGCAACTTCCCGCAACCACACCTAAATCATGGGTGATCATAATAATCGCAGTGTTAAATTCATCTTTTAACTCATTAAGCAGCGCCATAATCTGTGCTTGAATGGTGACATCAAGTGCAGTCGTTGGTTCATCTGCAATTAGCAGCTTAGGACGGCATAAAAGTGCCATGGCAATCATTACCCGTTGACGCATGCCACCAGAAAACTCATGTGGATACATATTGATTCGTGTACGCGCTTCAGGTATTTTAACCGCTTCGAGCATTTTAACTGACTCATCAAACGCTTCTTTTTTACTCATTCCTTTGTGCAGAATAAGCACTTCCATCATCTGCGTACTCACTTTCAAATAGGGATTAAGCGAAGTCATTGGATCTTGGAAGATCATTGCTATCTGTTCAGCGCGAACTTTATTAAGCTCTTTTTCGGGTAAATTCAGTATCTCTTTACCTTCAAATTTTGCACTGCCAGAAATAATGCCATTTTTAGCCAGTAGCCCCATTAAAGCAAACACTGTCTGTGATTTACCGGAACCGGATTCACCAACAATACCGAGTGTTTCACCCGCTTGAAGTGAAAAATTTAAATCATTAACTGCGGTCACATCACCATCTTGAGTGGTAAATTCGACGCGCAGATCTTGAACATCTAATAAATTCATTATTTTTCCTTTTATCTGTCTTTAGGATCAAGCGCATCGCGCAGACCGTCACCGATATAGTTAAAACAGAACAGGGTAATCACCATAAATGCAGCCGGGAAGGCTATCTGCCAAATTGCTATTTCCATTGTTTGAGCGCCCTCTTGTAATAAAGCGCCCCAACTGGTCATAGGCTCTTGTACGCCTAACCCTAAAAAGCTCAGAAAAGATTCGGTCAGAATCATACTTGGCACTAACAGTGTTGAATAAACAGCCACGATACCCAATACGTTCGGGATAATATGGCGTCTGATAATATTCCAGTTACTCACACCACAAACATGTGCGGCTTCAATAAACTCTTTGTTACGCAAGCTTAATGTTTGACCACGCACAATACGTGCCATATCCAGCCAGGCGATCGCCCCAATCGCAACAAATATCAGTACAATATGGCGGCCAAAGAAGGTCACCAATACAATCACCAAAAACATAAAGGGAATTGAATAAAGTATTTCAAGAAGTCGCATCATAGCGCGATCAACTTTCCCGCCGAGAAAGCCAGAAGCAGCCCCATAGACAGTACCAATCACAACCGCCACCAAGGCGCCTAAGATACCGACCATTAATGAGATTCGGCCACCGATAAAGGTACGTACAAACAGATCGCGTCCAAGGCTGTCAGTGCCAAACAGATGCAATGTCGAAGGTGCTTGATGCAGTGCATACCAATCCGTATCATCATAAGTAAATTCTGCAAACATCGGCACAAAAATAACAGCCAACGTAATCATACAGAGAATAATCAAACTCACCATTGCCGCTTTATTACGCATAAAACGAATCCGTGCATCTTTCCACAGACTGCGACCTTCAATTTCTAAGTTTTCAGAGAAGCTGTCAATGGCGTCTATATTTTGTTTTTTAGTTAACATAAGCTCCGTCCTTTAAAAGCGAATTTTAGGATCGACATAAGCGAGAAGAATATCCACGATGGCATTAAATAGGATGAACAATAAACCGATAAGGATGGTTACCCCCATCACTAATGAATAGTCGCGATTAAACGCCGCATTCACAAATAGCTTACCGATACCCGGTAAACCAAAAATGGTTTCAATCACTACTGAACCAGTAATAATGCCGACAAAAGCAGGCCCCATATAAGAAACAACTGGCAACATTGCTGGTTTCAACGCATGGTGTAAAACAATATAAGGAAAGCTCAACCCTTTGGCTCGCGCCGTGCGAATAAAGTTACTATTAAGTGTTTCAATCATACTGCCACGGGTAATACGCGCAAAAGTGGCGACATACATCATCGACATCCCCAATACGGGTAATACCATATATTGAGCAGATCCGTCTAGCCAACCACCTGCAGGAAACCAGCCTAAATGAATAGAAAAGATATAAATCAATACCGGTGCTAAAACAAACGAGGGCATTACAATCCCCAACATGGCCGTCGACATCACACTGTAATCAAGCCAGCTATTTTGTCGTAACGCAGCGATCGTGCCAATCGACACACCAAAAAATACCGCAAAGAGAAACGCCACCGAACCGATTTTTGCAGAAACGGGTAAAGCTGCTGCCACCAGTTCATTAACCGTATAGTCTTTGTATTTAAACGAGGGACCTAAGTCACCTTGTAAGACATTAACAAGGTAGGTGGTGTATTGCTCCATGACGGGTTTATCAAGGCCATATTTGGCATTAATATTTTGCATGACCTGAGGAGGCAAGGTGCGCTCACTGGAGAACGGGCTGCCTGGGGCAAAACGCATTAAAAAGAAAGAGATAGTAATCAATATTAGCAAGGTCGGAATAGCTTCAATGACTCTCTTGAGGATGAATTTAAACATAATTAACTCAACTTAGTTAAACAAAAAAAGAGGCTACAAGAGCCTCTTATCAGCAGATCAACACTTTATTCAGCGATAATATACATATCTTTTGAATAAAGCTTATCTTCAGCATTGTTGGCTGCATAGCCGCCTACATGAGGATTAACTAGACGCGCCATCACATACTGATAAATAGGTGCAATAGGCATGTCTTTAGCCAGTAGAGCTTCCTGCGCGTAATATAACTCAGTGCGTTCTTTTGCTGACGTTGTTTCGATACCACGCTTAATTAACTCATCGTATGCCGCACTTTGATAATGGATACCACCGGTTGTATTGCTGCCTTCCATTAACGAAGTAAAGGTTGAAGGCTCATTGTAATCACCACACCAGCCAGCGCGAGATGCTTCGAAATTACCCTGTTTTTTAGTTTCTAGGTAAGTTTTCCACTCTTGGTTTTCCAACGTCACGTCAACACCTAAGGTTTTTTTCCACATCGAAGCGATCGCGACAGCAAGCTTCTTATGGTTTTCGCTAGTATTATATAACAAGCTGAATTTAAGTGGATTAGATTTATTGTAGCCCGCTTCAGCTAATAGCTCTTTCGCTTTTGCATTACGCTCTTTTTGAGTTAGTTTACCGTAGGCTGGAAGCGTTGGACTAAAACCAGCAATAATTTCAGGTGTTAAGAAATAAGCCGGTTTTTGCCCTTGACCAAGTAGTGCATCAGTAACAATATGGCGGTCAATAGCATAAGAGATCGCTTTACGTACACGCACATCATCAAACGGCTTTTTATGGGTATTAAAATTATAATAATAAGTACAAAGGTTACCTTTCACCTGTAGAGATTCAGGATGTTCTTTCTTTAGACTTCTAAAGTGCTCATTAGAGATTTCATAAGTAAAATCAAGTTCGCCTGAAAGGAAACGGTTCATTTCAGCGACTTGATTTTCAATCGGTAGGAAAGTGACTTTAGTTAATACTGTATGTGCATTATCCCAGTAGTATTTGTTGGGCGTCATTTCAATACGCTCATTGACCACCCAATTACTAACCACAAATGCGCCATTACCTACAAAATTTTCAGGTTTAGTCCATTGATCGCCAAATTTTTCGACCGTTGCTTTATGCACAGGTTTAACGGTCGTATGACCCATCATCATCACAAAATAAGGAACAGCGTTTTCCAAATGCACCTGAAAGGTATGCGCATCAATTGCTTTAACACCTAATGTTGATTTATCTTTTTTCCCGGCAATAATATCTGCAGCATTAGTCATGGTGGTCATTTCAAGATACCAAGAATAAGGTGAAGCGGTTGCAGGATCGACGACACGTTGGAAACTATAAACAAAATCATCAGCAGTCACAGGATCACCATTTGACCACTTCGCATCTTTACGTAGATAGAAGGTAAAAGTTTTATTATCCGTTGTTTCCCAACGTTCAGCGACACCTGGAATAGTATTCCCCTCAGCATCCTGATTAACCAATCCTTCTAAAAGATCGCGAATAACATGAGACTCGGGCACACCTTCCGTTTTATGTGGGTCAAGTGAAGCAACTTCAGTTCCGTTACCACGCACTAACTCTTGTTTAGCCGCTAATTTAACGCCGGCAGGCACGTTAGCCGCCATGGTTGAAAATGATGTAGCGACAAGCGAAATTCCGGCAGCTAAAAGCAGTGCCTGAGTTATTTTGTTTTTATGCATGTTAGCATTCCTATTGTTCATGTTTATTAAAATTAAGTAAGTCGTCTTATGCCGACCTACATTTAAAAATCGATATCAAGTTGGCAGTTTGCAATCACATGCCAGTAATGGGTGAATCAAACGCATTGTTATTTTATATTTTCCCTGAGCCATTTTATAAAATTAACGTCCATGCATGCTCAAAACAGAATTTAACTGTTCATCTAAAGGCTAGATACGATTCCAATCAAAACCAAGTAAAGCATAAAATAAGCCAAGATTAAAAAACTTCACAAAAAAAAATATAATTTATTATTCAACCAGTTACAAAGACCCTAGTAAAACAGTCGCTTAACGCTATCGCGTTTATTGTATTTAATGATGCTCCCTTTTGCATCCACTGCACCAACGCAGTGCAGGCTTCTCACCTCGGAATGATGGCGGCCAATTCCCTTTTAGATCATAAAGTTAAAATATTTATATGAGGCTGTTTTTCAATTTTTTTACAGCAAAAAACAAGTTAGTGTAGCAATCGCTTGCTTTTACTATAATGATTTAGCGCAGGAATACCTAACTATTTATACTGTATTGATTTGCTTTGTCAGAGCAAAGCTCAGCTCTGAAAACTAGATTTGCTAGATATAGATAAAAAATTTTATTCCTGCTAAATGAATACTAGCAGTCCGCTTAATTAAATGGCTATAGATTGTGTAGCAAAAATTAATGGGAACAAGCTGTCTGCTTGGGTAATGAGGAAAACGTTATTTGTTTGCAATACGTATTGTTCGACGTAGTTAAATAAGGGTAAATGTAATAATAGAGTAATTAGATTATGTACTTCGCGCCTATAAAAAATGCCCTTCACTCAGAGTGAACGGCATTTTATCAGACTATTTATAAACAAGCTTTTACAGATTAGCCGTAAACTGGGCACGCTTTACAAAATTCAGCCACTTTTACTTTCACCGCTTCAATTGTCACCGCTAGTTTTTGTTCATCTTTGATTACGTCAAGAATGTCACAAATCCAGCCAGTAAGTTCAGTCGCTTGTTGTGCATTTGCACCACGGCGTGTGAATGCCGGTGTGCCGATACGTAGACCAGAGGTCACAAATGGAGAGCGTGGGTCATTAGGTACAGAGTTTTTATTGACTGTAATATGAGCATTACCCAATGCTGCATCTGCTTCTTTACCGGTAATATCTTGAGCAATTAGATCCACAAGGAAAAGGTGGTTTTCAGTGCCGTTAGAAACAATTTTATAACCACGCTCTTGGAATACTTTAACCATTGCTTTCGCGTTATCTAAAACAGCTTGCTGGTAAACTTTAAATTCAGGCTCAGCACACTCTTTAAATGCAACCGCTTTTGCTGCAATAACATGCATTAACGGGCCGCCTTGGCCGCCAGGGAATACCGCAGAGTTTAATTTTTTCTCAATATCAGCATTGGCTTTAGCAAGGATAAGACCGCCACGAGGACCGCCTAAAGTTTTATGGGTGGTGGTTGTAACCACATCAGCAAAAGGAACAGGGTTAGGATAGAGGCCTGCAGCCACAAGGCCAGCAACATGGGCCATATCAACAAACAGGTAAGCACCTACTTTGTCCGCAATTTCACGGAATTTAGCCCAATCAACAATACCTGAATAGGCAGAAAAACCAGCAACAATCATTTTAGGCTTATGCTCTACAGCTAAACGCTCAACTTCAGCATAATCTAAAATTCCCGTTTCTGGATTAATTCCGTATTGCACAGCATTGTACATTTTACCAGAAAAGCTAACAGACGCACCATGTGTCAAGTGACCACCATGAGCTAGGCTCATACCTAATACGGTATCACCCGGGGCACAAAGCGCTTGGTAAACGGCACTATTTGCTTGCGAACCTGCATGGGGTTGTACATTTGCGTAGTCGGCACCAAATAAAGATTTAGCACGTTCAATAGCAAGAGACTCTGCCACGTCGACATACTCGCAACCGCCATAGTAACGTTTACCAGGATATCCTTCTGCATATTTATTGGTTAATTGACTACCCTGTGCTTCCATCACACGAGGGCTTGTGTAGTTTTCAGATGCGATAAGCTCAATATGATCTTCCTGACGCTGAACTTCATCTGTCATTGCTTGCCATAATTGTGGATCGTAATCTGCAATATTCATATCGCGTTTAAACATGCGCATCTCCTGCTTGGAAAAGTGGGTATTCAATTAAATTGAATTGATTTTTGTGATATAGGACATTTTACGCAAAGTTTTGCCCCTTGCATAGCGCAAAAAGGGTGAATAATTTAGTACATAAAGATGATCAATTTTAATGTTAATCACTATCACTATTAAATTTTGTAAATAAAGATGAGATTTTGAAACAACAAAAAGACTCCTTAGCCAATAAGGGCGGCAGTTTATGCGCAAAGCAGGCCAAGAAAGTTAAGTTACAAAATTCTCTTTACACTCATTTCTCCCTCTGTATTTTCTCTTTGTAAGTAACCCTTAAAACAAAAATAGAATCATGCACAAAGCGTTAAAGAGGCGCTGCGCTTAATGAGGCAAACAACTTAATTAAAATATTTTCTTTTTTCTCATAGGACCTCTTTATGCGCTAGATGGACTGAATTATCTAGCATATAAGTATGATATTAGCTTTTTCCTTTTGCTGAATGGTTTTATTTTGGCCAACTTTGCCCTATCATCTTCCTCACTATTTCCCATTGATAAGAGCAATTCCTGATGGCACAGTTTATTTATACTATGGATCGCGTGAGTAAGGTGGTCCCACCCAAACGTACTATTTTAAAAGATATCTCGCTGAGTTTTTTCCCAGGCGCAAAAATTGGCGTATTAGGCTTAAACGGCTCAGGGAAATCCACCCTACTGCGTATTATGGCCGGTGTTGATCACGAATTTGAGGGAGAAGCTCGCCCACTTACTGGCACTAAAATTGGCTACTTACCGCAAGAGCCAGTACTCGATCTGGATAAAAATGTACGTGAGATTATCGAAGAAGCGGTCAGTGACGTAAAAAATGCACTGACAGAATTAGATGCCGTCTATGCGGCTTATGCAGAAGCGGATGCGGATTTTGATGAGCTCGCAAAACGCCAAGGACAGCTGGAAGATATAATTCAAGCACACGATGGCCATAATTTGGATAACCAGCTTGAGCGTGCCGCTGATGCCTTGCGTTTACCTGCTTGGGACGCACAGATAAAGGTGCTTTCAGGGGGCGAACGTCGCCGCGTGGCGCTATGTCGTCTGTTGCTTGAAAAACCAGATATGTTATTGCTTGATGAACCGACTAACCACTTAGATGCTGAATCTGTTGGCTGGCTTGAGCGCTTCTTGCATGACTACGAAGGAACAGTCGTCGCTATTACCCATGACCGTTATTTCTTAGACAACGTAGCCGGTTGGATTTTAGAATTAGACCGCGGTTATGGTATCCCTTGGGAAGGTAATTACTCTTCATGGCTGGAACAAAAAGATGAGCGTTTAAGACAGGAAGGATCACAGGAAAAAGCCCGCCAACGTCAAATCGAGACAGAGTTGGAATGGGTTCGCTCCAATGCTAAAGGCCGCCAGTCTAAAAGCAAAGCACGTTTATCCCGCTTTGAAGAACTTAACAACCAAGATTTCCAAAAACGCAATGAAACCAATGAGCTGTTTATTCCCACAGGTCAGCGTCTAGGTGATCAAGTTATTGAAGTATCTCATCTTAAAAAATCATTTGATGGTCGGGTATTAATTGACGATCTCAGCTTTAGTATTCCTAAAGGTGCCATTGTCGGCATTATAGGCGCTAATGGTGCGGGTAAATCGACCCTCTTTAAAATGCTCTCTGGTGAAGAAAAACCAGATTCCGGTGAGATTATTATAGGTGAAACCGTACAGCTGGCATCTGTTGACCAATTCCGTGATCATATGGATAACAAAGTCAGCGTATTTCAAGAGGTATCTGGCGGCAGTGATATCATCAAAATAGGTAATATCGAAATTCCAAGCCGTGCCTATCTCGGACGCTTTAACTTTAAAGGCACCGATCAACAAAAAATTGTCGGCCAATTATCAGGCGGAGAACGAGGTCGTTTACATTTAGCAAAACTGCTTAAATCTGGCGGTAATATGCTCTTACTCGATGAGCCAACCAATGATCTTGATATCGAAACCCTGCGCGCGCTTGAAGATGCCCTACTTGGTTTTGCCGGTTGCGCCATGGTTATATCCCATGACCGCTGGTTCTTAGATCGCATCGCCACACATATTATAGATTACCGCGATGAGGGGGTAGTGAACTTTTATGAAGGTAACTTCAGCGATTATGAAGAATGGCTGAAGAAAACTTATGGCGCTGCAGCAGTTGAGCCACACCGTATTAAATACAAACGTATTTCTTAATTCGATTCCGTCACTGAAAACATCTACAAGCCCCCGACTATATAAATTATTGGGGGCTTTTTTATCTGTCATTATTTTAGTTATTAATCACTTTAACACGCCCTACCGCCCCACTCTCCAAGCGTAATTTTATGCCATGCGGGTGATTAGCAGAGTTGGTTAAAATATCTTTTACTATCCCATCCGTAAGCATACCGCTGCGTTGATCTTGTTTTAAAACAATAGATACCGCGCTTCCTTTTTTTATATTAACCCGTTTTGTTGCGCTCATGCGTTTTCCTTATAGACCAATTTCATAGTAGTGCAGCCATTTTTTGTGCCGCTATGTACGCATACACTCACAGCATAGCAGATAAAAAAGCCAAGGAGATAACCTTGGCTTTTGCCTCATACGTAATGCACTCACCCCATCGATTTATTGATGGACATGAACATCCATTTGTGGGAAAGGAATATTAAGTCCTTGTTTAGGGAAGGTTTTATAGATATTTTCATTCATAGCAAAAAACACGCCCCAATAATCAGGCGCTTTAACCCAAGCACGCACGGTAAAATTAACAGAGCTATCAGCTAATGCCGCAACGGCAATCACAACAGGGATATCTTCTTGTAAAATACGTTCATCAGCATCGCACAGCGCCTTGATAGAGGCTCGAGCAACATCTAAATCATCCCCATAAGCCACACCAATAGTCCAATCCACGCGGCGTTTCGCTTCCGTTGAAAAATTAACCATTGAGCCTGATGATAATGCCGCATTAGGTAAAATAATGGTTTTATTATCAGGCGTTTTTAAAATAGTATTGAAGATTTGAATCTCATGGACTGTGCCGATGTGACCTTGAGCATCAATTACTTGGCCTACTTTAAAGGGCTTAAAGATTAAAATCATTACACCGCCCGCAAAGTTTTGTAATGTGCCAGAAAGCGCCATACCAACCGCTAATCCGGCTGCCGCTAAAATAGCCACAAAAGAAGTCATTTCAATGCTGAGCATACTTAATACGGTAATACCCAACATCACTTTAAGTAACACGCCGATAATACTAGATAAGAAAGGTTTCAAAGACGCATCTAACTTACTTTTGTCCATGACTGTACCAAAGCCTTTCATCAATAATTTTATCACCCAAACACCAATCACCCAGACAACAATTGCCGCAAGCAATTTAGGACCATATTCAAGGGTAATATTTTGAACTAAGTTTACAACATCTTCAGCATTCATAATTTATTCCTACGATTTGAAAATAATCAACGTTTAGAACGTTATAGTTGGTAAAACAAGATAATTATAGTAACAATCACCATAATCGCAGTTTTATTTATCAGGTTGACTTATATTTGACCGCCATGATGGATGTTAATACTTTGTAACGTAAATGTACAATTAATTCAAAGCTAAAACCCGTGTTTTCTTCACCCGCAAAACAATAAAA